>NZ_CANLCN010000017.1:0-112644 GCF_947489045.1 Saccharicrinis aurantiacus | reverse complement strand
GAGACGTGTGTAGTTTTTTCCATTCATAACAACAAATTTAAAATATTAATTTGTTGCGCTAGGTTCTTGAATCTGGGTCTATACAAATATTAAAGTCAACGTTAGATGCTATGAATAATGAATTAATAGAAATATATCATAGCGAACAAATTAGACATAAAGAAAAAGTTAGAAAATGAAGATATTGATTCTTATATACTTAGTATTTATATTCCCTTTTGTATATCAATCAGCTAAGCTTGATAAAGGCAAATATTTAAAGACAAAAATATTTAATACCATATTTACATTTAGTTTAACTATTTACTTAACCAATGAGGTATTGAATAATATTGCTTACTTCATAAGAAATTTAAATAATTTGCATGAAATATTCTATCCTATAGGTTATATCCCTGGCTTTATTATTTGTTTATTTTTTTTACTCAATATAGTAATGAATATATACTATTCTGTTTTGTGCATCGGATTGGGGTTACGTTCCAAAAAGATGAAAGATTATTTTTTAAAATTTTTACCATCCCTAATAGGGCTCGATTTAGTAAGAAATATAAAGATTGTATTCGTAAATAGTTGTTCTATTGAGTGGATTATAATGTTATTTATTACACTTATTCTTGAATTAGTCGCTTTTTACCTATTAAAAAGAATATACAACTCAAAACTACTTACAAAATTTTTAATAAGACCATAAACATTACTGTGCATGGCAGGGGAATATGCATCACAATTGATTAAACATAATGGAGATTGGCATGCCGCTGCCATGAATTTTAATTTTACATCAGCAATACCAGGAGGAAATTTATTGGGCAAAGGTGTAAACGTAGCAGCTGGGACCTTTATCGAGAATTCAAATATGAATAAGGGCATTACATACTATGATATTAATATTGCTAGTTATATTGGCCGATCTAATGCAGGAGCCTACATACAAATTGGCGCAAATCTATTTGGAACTATTGGGGAAATACTTCGATGTCAGATAGAAATCAGATATTAATTGTGGTATCGTTTTTTATTTAATTCTGTTCCCTTTTTTATTAATTATGAACCATTCATTGCTCTCTACTCTTCTATGTTCATCCATATCAAAATATTCCGTTGCTTTAAAAGTAACTTCTGCCAATCCATTCTCAAACCATTTAGCATAGTCATAGATGCATGGAATTATAATCTGACCATATCTATTCGCATATCCCATTTTACCATTCCGAATCACTCTTAATAGTCCTTCATTAAATGACTCAGGTCCATTATCAAAAATAACTATGTCAAATAAAACATTTTGATTTCTATCTATAGCTATTTGTCTACCCCAAGTTGTATCGTTTGGATGTTCAAGTACATTAGCAATGTATTCTAAAGAGTCTGATCCGAAATATGCGTATTTCCCAAAGGGTATAATAGTATCTCTATTTTCATTCACATAAGCTACTCTCGAACCGTATTGCAAAAACTCCTCGTCGGTAATAGCAAACAAAATAGGTTTTGCTAAAGTATCTGATTTCTTAACGTTAAGATATTTATAATTAGTTATTTCACGCTCTATATTTTGTCGACATGAGGTAAATATGAAAAGTGTGATCCCTATAATTATTGAAAGTTTTATTGTCATTTTTTATAATTAAACTTATTACATGCTAGCACTTTTGTATTGTGTGGTAATGTACCACAATATTGACTAAATAAAACTCTAAACGGTTTGAAAAGCTAAAACAACCAAAACTTAACAGAGCAGAAGTTTTGTTTAGGCTATAAATTTATTCTTTTCACGAGCTGAAACAAAAGTTTCGGATAATATATTAGAAATCGACATCGCGCAATTTATAAATTCTTATTTGAAATTCTTGAACACCAACTTTCTTTCAATAATTCTGTGCTACTTAATTCCGTATGAGTGGTAATATTAAACATTACTTAAAAAACTTTACGAGATGGTATTTCAAAAGGTATTATGTGGAGTTACAATCACGCAAACCAATCCGAATTAACCCCGACGACATCAAAAAAAAGTAGTGCGTATATATTTTATATTATGAAAAGATTCTATAACTATTCCTATCTTTGGTGGTTATTATTTATCAATTTTAATACAATGTCTTCAAATAAGTCAATACAAAGAAATACTATTGTTTATATCATAATATACTTCTTCGCTTTAGTGATCTATTTCGACACAGCAGGTTATCATGGAGATGCTGCTGGGAACGCAATGAAATATGGTTTTCTATTTATACAAAAACTGATTGTGTGTATAGCAGCTGGTATAATAACTATAATAAATCGAGTAAAATTAAAAAAGGCCACTGGAACTTGGATAAAGCTAATTGCCTTTATTCCAGTTGCTTTAGCGCTGATATTGTGGTTGATATGATGCATCTTATTTAGGACGACTCAGAAATAGACTACCTATTGTAAGCAAACATTTTACAATACTTCGCAGATTATTGAATACCTATGCCAGTACACCCACAGAATAGCCATCAGTAATCACCGAATAATAAATATTGACAAGCAACAAATTGAAATAATAAACTTAAAGTGCATGAACCTCTAATTTTTTTTCGCCCTCAATAATTTGGGAACAAAAGAAACAAGTTCTTTGCATATTATCGATTATGGTATTTTTCATAGGCTTCATCATAATTAAGCACATCTAAGTCATACCCTCCCCTCCTCTCTATACCAAACTATGGGATATTCTGTATACCATTAATCGTTATGATACTAGTTTGAAAGCAATAATATTTCAGATCGTAAATATCAAATTTTATGTTTAAAAAAAGCATACAAACTATAATATTGATAAATGAGACTCGAAAAACACATTAAACTAGTTTTTAATAGCTGTTTTACTCGTGCAGACAAAAGAAGTATGATTACTGGGGACCAAGCTACTCTAGAACAAGTAAAATTAAGGGTTTAAGCAATTAGTGGATTATAATATTCGCTTTCCTATCTGGGTTTTCCTATCATACAAACCCTTATTATATTTTTACTTATTATAATTGTAAGCCCTAACAATACAAACCTTTTTAATAACCGTGCGTACTAATGGTATCAAAATAAAATAATATTCCCTCAAGAAAATGAACACCGCATTAATAGAGTTTAATGGCTTTCATGATGAATGCTTGCACTCACAAGTTGATTTTTTAAAAACATCGAAAAAAAACAAGGTTTTTTTAATTTGTAATTACAGACTTAAAGATAGAATCACCTATTGGAATAAAATAGATGATGTACTTTTTTTAGGAAGTAATCAGTGGGGAATTGGCTATATCAAAATCGTTCAATTTTTACGAAAGCATAACATCAGCCGATGTGTTTTTAATTCAATACACCACCCAAGTGCCAAACGGTTATTAAATATAGCTTCGCGCAAACGGAAGTATTTTGGCATTGTGCATGATAGAAATGAGTTGCTAAGAAAGAACAATAGAAAGGTGAATGGTTACCTATTTTTAAATGACTATTTATTAAATGGCATCGATAGCTTTGTTAAACCAAATGTAAAAACAAACTCATACTACCCCATATTTTTTCAAGACTCTATACTTTTAAATATTAAAAAAGCAAGTGAGGAAATTTGGATTGCGATACCTGGTAAAATGCAACAAAACCGAAGAGATTATAATACACTACTTCATTCGTTTAAAAATGGCACGTTAAATAAAAACATCAAACTCATCTTTCTTGGGCAAAGCATTTTTAAGAATGACCATGGTCAGGATATTAGAAAAGAATTTGAGAAATACGATGCAAATAACAATTGTATTTTCTGGGACAAATACATCAACCCAAATACTTTTGATACATACATGAAAATGAGTGATTTTGTTTTACCACTCATTCATACCGACCATTCAACTTCTAAAACGTATCAAGATAAAATATCAGGTTCATTTAACTTGGCTTTTGGCTTTAATAAGCCCTTAATAATGGATTCTTTTTTTAAGCAATTTAACGACTTTAGAGATAATGGTCTCTTCTATAATTGCGAAGGTGATTTAGTCAGCCAAATTAATAAGTTAGTTGTGTGTAAACCCGATAACTTATATAAGGATACGAAATGGACTTATAAATACCAATGCAAAAACTATTTAGAGTTTATTGAATAAAAATTAAAAGCTCATTATAATAATACAAAGGGAATATTCATTAGGATATTCCCTCTTTTTTGCTGTAACTTTAAACTAAATTCCACAAGTATCCTATGTGATATATCTTACAATTTAATCTCAAATTATGGCTGAGCTTTTTAAAAACATCTACACAAAAGATTTATTTAACGACTTTACCAATGCAGTAAAAAAACTATCTCCAACCTTCAATAGCAATGCTTTCAAAAAGGATATTTTCACAAAAGAGTGGGAAAATATGGAATTAAAACAGCGCATGCGTCATACTACATTAACACTTGGAAAGCATTTGCCTAATAACTTTAAAGCAAACGCCAATTTGCTTACCGATATCATTCCCCTACTTGATCAGAATGAAGCACATCGTTTGGCTTATATTTTTCTTCCTGATTTTATCGAGATATATGGCATCAATGATTTTGACTTATCGATGAAAGCTTTTGAAAAGATAACAACTTTTATTAGTTGCGAATTTGCAGTTAGGCCTTTCATTATTAATGATCAGGATAGAATGCTTAAGCAGATGTTACAATGGTCGAAGAACGAAAACCCCTTTGTTAGACGTTTGGCTACTGAAGGGTGCCGACCACGTTTACCATGGGCCATGGCACTCCCTACTTTAAAAAAAGACCCCTCGCCCATTCTTCCTATTCTAGAGAATTTAAGAACCGATGATACTGACTTTGTTCGTTTAAGCGTGGCTAACAACCTAAACGATATTTCAAAGGACAATCCTGAATTAATAATTAAAATAGCGAAAGCCTGGCTGGGAAAAACAAAAGAAACCGACGCTTTAATTAAACACGCTTGTCGCACGCTTTTAAAGCAAGGCCTCCCTGAAGTGATGACACTATTTGGATTTGGTAGTATTGAGCATATAGCATTTAATAACTTCAAAGTTGTTACTCCAGAAGTGAAGATTGGTGGGTATTTAGAGTTTCAATTTCAATTGGTGAACAAGAGCAATGCGAAATCAAAAATACGCTTGGAGTATGCGGTGTATTATCAAAAGGCGAATGGCACACTCTCAAAAAAAGTATATAAGATTAGCGAAAAGGTTTATGCCCCGAATTCAGAAACCATGATAAACAGAAAACAACCTTTTAAATTAATTACCACACGTAAATTCCATTTAGGCTTGCATCAAGTGGCGGTTATTGTAAATGGAACTGAATTTGAAAAGATCGATTTTAATCTCTCAAAGTAAGAAGGCAAGCAACATTCCTTTTAACGCTTCATCACAGAATTTGATTTAACAAAATTCATTATTTCATATGTTGTTTATAAAAATTCATGAAAGCATAAGCTTTGCACTTTAGATTACAATCATTCGCTAGCTTATAGCCGAGTTAGCATTACAATAGGTATTATTTTTGATTCTGATGTAACACACATTGTACAATTAAATCAAAAGTATAATACTATTATGAATACAAATAAGAATTCTGTTTGTAAACTAAAGCAATTACTCCTAATTATAGTTCTTGTTTTCAGTAACATTACAATAAATGCAACTATCATCCCAATCCACACAAAAGATTTTAGTCTTTTACTACAAACTGATAATGAAAATAGGTTAATCTTATCTTACTTTGGCGACAGATTAGCCAATAATGATGAATTGAAATATGTTTCAAATATGTTTGATTTTACAGATGAAAATATTGGCATCTGCAACTCAGCATATACCCCATCTGGAACATGGAACTTATCTGAACCTGCCTTGAAGGTGATTCATAGCGACGGTAATAATTCCTTAGAGTTAAAATACGACAGTCACACCATCAATCCTCTAACAAACGGCGCCAAACAATACACCATTGTTTTAAAAGACCCGGTTTATCCTGTTGAAGTAAAATTATTCTACAAGGTTTTTGAAGCTGAAAACTTAATTGAACAGTGGACAGAAATATCTCATAACGAAGATGGTATTTTAAGAATGCAAAAATATGCATCAGCTAATTTATATTTTACCGATAAAGATCCTTACCTAAAAAGTTTTCACAACCAATGGGCAATGGAAATGCAGGCCAATAGCCAGCGATTAACGCGGGGAATAAAAACACTTGACTCTAAAATGGGCTCAAGAAATGTGATGCTACAAAGCCAAAGTTTCATTGTATCATTCGGGCATGAAGCGAAAGAAAATACAGGTAAAGTAATGCTTGCCCAATTGGCATGGAGCGGCAATTTTAAAATTGACTTTGAGGTAGATTCATACGATAACTTGCGCTTAATTGCAGGCATTAACCCACATGCCTCTGAGTATTATTTAAAACCTAAGGAGGTATTTGAAACCCCTGCATTAATTTATGCCCTATCCAACAACGGAACTGGTGAAGCAAGCAGAAACATGCACAATTGGGCTCGCGAACACAGAGTTCTGGATGGACAAGGAGAGCGCCTCACCTTACTTAATAATTGGGAAGCCACCTACTTTGATTTTAACGAAAAGAAAATCACCAAGCTTTTTAAAGATGCACAAGAAATTGGTGTAGATTTATTTTTATTAGATGATGGCTGGTTTGGTAATAAATACCCACGAAACAATGATGATGCCGGGCTTGGCGACTGGACTGAGAACAAAAAGAAATTGCCACACGGCATTGGTTATTTAATTAAAGAAGCCCACAAAAAAGACATTAAGTTCGGTATTTGGATTGAACCTGAAATGGTAAACCCAGAAAGTGAATTGTATGAAAATCACCCAGACTGGGTTATTAAACAAAGCCAACGTCCGGAGATATACCAACGCGATCAGCTGGTTTTGGATTTAACCAATCCTGAAGTTCAAGATTTTGTTTATGGTGTGGTAGATCGTTTATTTACCGACAATCCAGAATTGGCTTTCATTAAATGGGATTGTAACTCTATCATCCACAATGCACATTCGGCTTATTTAGCCAAAGAAAATACGCCACAGTCGCACTTGTATATTGATTATACAAAGGGCCTATACAAAGTACTAGAGCGCCTACGAGCCAAATACCCAAAGGTGCCAATGATGCTTTGCGCTGGTGGTGGCGGAAGAGCGGACTATAACTTTTTGCAATATTTCACTGAGTTTTGGGTGAGCGATAATACCGATCCACTAGAAAGGGTATTTCAACAATGGAATTACTCATACTTCTACCCTTCCATTGTAACAGATAACCACGTAACCAATTGGGGTAACCAAAGCTTAAAATACAAGGTTGATGTGGCAAGTATGGGAAAACTAGGTTTCGACATAGTGGCAAGCGAACTCAGTAAAGATGAACTTACCTTTTGCACAGAAGCCGTTAAAAATTACGGTAGTTTTAAGGAAATCATTTGGCATGGTCATCAATACCGTTTACAAAACCCTTACGATTATGATGTGGCCTCATTGTTATACACTTCTAAGGAAAAAGACCGCGTTATCATGTTCTCTTACTTGGTAAATACACGCGTTCTCTATCATACCAAAACAGAGCCTATAAAACTAAACGGTTTAGATGCCAACAAGCAATACCGAGTTAATGAGATAAACCTATTCCCAAACACATTATCACAAATTAAAAATGAACAGACCTATAGTGGCGACTTTTTAATGAAAGTAGGCCTAAACATACCTGTTGACGAAGATAATCCGAGTGTAGTTTTAGAATTAACAGAAGTAAAATAGCATAAACAAAATGAAACAGATAAGCTTATTAATTGCCATTATATTGGTGGTAAGTTGCAATATTGATAAAGAACCCGTTGAATTTAAACAACTCAATAATGAGATATCGCTTGATGGTGATTGGACCATGAAAAGTTTTGAGTTTGGAATGGGTACTTGGAGTCCTGCTTGGGGTATTTTTATGGCCTTTCCACCTCCCGAAGTAGATTCATTAACACAGGAAGCCATAACGGTAAAAGTACCCGGAAGTGTACAACACAATTTGGTTGAACTTGGCTTGGCTAAAGATCCTTACGTTGGAGATAATGTAAAAGACCTTCGCTGGGTTGAGGACAAAGAGTGGTACTTTGTAAAGCAAATTGAAGTACCTAATGATTGGCAAGGTAAAAACATTACACTCGATTGTAATATGATCAACTACAAAGCCGATGTTTGGGTTAATGGCACTTGGTGTGGCGTTACGGTTGGCAACTATCAAGAAATGAAAATTGATGTGAGTAAATGCATTGAAGCAGGTACTTTGAACGATATCATTTTAAGATTACGCGCTCCTGAAAATTCAAATAAAGAAATTAAAAACAATAAGTTCTTTGACTGGACAACTGGAGTAGATGGCGACTTACATGAGCGCCCTTGGGTTACACCATCTAACCCACAAGCAGGCGAATACCTAATATCGAAATGTGTATTTGGTTGGGATTGGGGTCCTCACATTGTGCCTATTGGAATTTTGCAGCCCATTAAGTTAGTTGCAAAGGAAGATGCCAAAATTGAAAATGTATTTGTTAAAACAAAAAGCATTTCGAGTAATACAGCAAAGCTCGAAGTGGATTTTAACTTCTCAAATAAAGGAACGCGCAAAACAAACTTGTTTGTACAATATCAGATTATTGAAAAAGCTACTGAAGCCATTGTCAAAACCGGTCGTTTTAATGCTTCAGTCCTGGCCAATAGTGACTTCTCTGAAAGCCAAGAAATCAATATAAATGAAGCAAAATTATGGTGGCCTATTCATTATGGCGATCAGAACTTATATCAAATTAAAACTCAAATTAGTGACGAAGCAGGTTTAGTAATTGACAATAGCATAAACCAATTTGGGATCAGAACTATTGAGAAAATTAGAAATGAAGATCCTGAATGGACTAAAGAAAAAGTGCTTCAATTTGACCATGCAATAGATCCTGACTTGGAAGATGGCGAGTACGATTGGACTTTTGTAGTGAACGGACAAAAAATATTTGTACAAGGTATGAACACAATACCAATGGATGCCATGTTTGATTTATCGCCCGAAATTTACGAATATACCCTACGTGCAGCTGCTGAAGCCAACGTTAATATGCTACGTGTTTGGGGCGAAGGTTTATACGAAACAGATACCTTTTATGAGATTTGCGATAGCCTGGGTCTGTTGGTATGGCAAGATTTCTGGGTAGGTAGTTATGCACCCTCGCAAGATCAAACGGCCTCATGGGAGGCTGTGCGCACCAACATTATCAGAACGCGCAACCATCCTAGTTTAGTATTGTATTGCGGAGGTAACGAATTTGATGCCAATAGAAAAGATAGAGTGGAACAAATTAATGAGTTAGACCGATTAATTAAAGAACACGATGGCACCCGAGAATTCCATAAAGCATCGCCGCATGGCGGAAATGTGCATGGCGGAATGGGTATTGTGAATAATCAGGAACGTTCGCAAAATTATGCGCGTTTTTGTAGCGAGGCAGGGTATCAGCAATCGTGGCCTCCCCTATCTGATATGCTTAAGTTTTTAGATAAGGATCAGCTATTCCCGCTTAAGGAAAACCAGTACTGGCTTTCTGTTCACAACTCATCTGTGGCAAGTTATCCTGAATGGCAAAACGATGTATATGGCATTCCGCAGACCGTGGAAGAGGTGATTCATACTGAAATGATGCACAATATTATTGGATGGCAGGCCCAAATGGAAAATACACGCTTGGCACGATATAAAGTTTCAGGTTGTTTATTTTGGGCACTTAACGATGTTTGGCCAGCCACATCGTGGTCGATGATTAACTCATACGGAACCTGCAAAAACCATTATTACGCCTTTAAAAGAGCAGCTTCACCCTTATTGGTTACTGCATCGCAACAAAATCAGATTGTACTTCCGGGAGAAGCCTATGATATAGACATCAGTGTTATTAACGATGCCTTAGAAGAACACAAAAACCTTAAGGTAGATGTTGCCATTTACTTAGGTCAGAAAGCCGAAAAAGTATATGAAAAGAGTTTTAATGGAGCTATTGATGCACATTCGGTTGCAACTATCGGAAAGCTCGATTGGACTATTCCAACTGCAAACAAAGAGCATAACTTTTTGGTGGTATTAAACATGTATAACAAAAACAACAAACTCGTTTCGCACAACGAATATACATGTATGATTGGTGCTCTAGAAAATAACGAACGCGTAAGTGTTACAGGAGGCTTTTTTGGCGAATATCGCAAATGGACTAAAAACAACATTACGGCTCAGCTCAATAATGTGCCCGAAAGTTTAATGCAAGGCGAAGAAAAAGCTTTTACCATAAACTACACCAACAACAGTGATAACGTTATTATGGGCTTAGAATCACTAATTATTGATTTACCTAAGGGACTTCGTTTTTATTTAGATGATAACTACATCAACCTTTTGCCTGGCGAATCGCGAACCTTAAGCGGGAGCTTACAGAATACATCACGTTCTGAGTTAAGTGATATTACAAAGCTAACTTTTCAAACCGACGGTTGGAATGTTAAAGTAAATCAGCAAAACCTAGTACTTAAAACAAAATAATTACCAATAAGAAAACAGAAGGCCCCATTATCTATTTAGGATATTGGGGTTTTTCATTCCCACTGGCACGCCCAGTATATTATAATATTAGTGTAATTTCTAATGGCCATTGGCTTAAATGTTCTTATTCATATCTGACTGAAATATGTTCAGAACCTCTTTTACTTGCGCTTCAAATATAGACTTGTTACGGTAGGCAAAATACAATGTATTTGTGATGGGAGTAGCTCCCTTCCACAACAATTGCAGCTTGCCTTTTTCAATTTCGTTTCTGCAGAGGAAGTCTGGCACAATAGCTAATCCTCTGCCATAACTTAAACTATTAATGATCGACTTAAAATTAGGAACTATATAATTTGCTCTAAAATCAGGCAATGCCTTAAAGTTGGTCAACCAAAAACGTTTAAAATGCTCATTATCGCTCGATGTGCCATACCACTTGTTTTGCTTCAGAAGTGCAAGTATCTCAGCATTATTGCTTTTTTTAATTTCAGATGTAAAAGCTGTTTTATCAATGTCCCTACCTCCTATTAACACAATGGTTTCAACGCCAATGGGTACATACTTTACACCTTTAATATCAATTTTTGTTGGCGTAATAACAATATCTATAAGGCCCTTCTCTAAGTCTCTTAATAAGTTCTGATATCCTGAAAAACTACTAATTATATTAAAATCTAAGGTATGAAGATGCCTTTCGAGTATGTGCTGAAATGTTTCAAAACACATCCCAATGTTAATTGTAGGAACCTCCAATTCTGTACTTTTCTGAAAGCGCTTTTCTACCTCTTCTAATTTAGATAATGGCTCGCTAATGGCGTTATATAAAACCTTTCCTTGCTCTGTAGGAATCATTTTTTTTGCCACCCTATCAAAAAGCCTTGACCCCACATAACTTTCTAAGGAACTTAAATGCAGACTTACCCCTGGTTGAGAAATGAATAAGGCCTCGGCCGCTGCTGTCATTGTTTGTGTGTTGTACACCGCTTTAAAAGTACGGTACCATTCTAAATTCACCATATCTATTATAATTATAATACAAATGTATGATTTGTATTATTTGTATAGAACTAAATGTTGCAATAATTTTGCGTCAGAAACTTAAGGGATTGTTGTTATGAAGATTTTAGAAGCATCGAAGGTTAGAAATGTAGGTTTAAATAATCGTTTAATTCGTTCAGCATTATGGATGAATATGGCAGATAAAGATGGGCACATTACTCCTAAGCTTTATCAGGTGTATGAAGAGTTATCTAAAGGAGGCGTTGGATTAATCATTACAGGTTACTCAATGGTTGACCCAAATGACAGACCAAACCCTGGCATGATGGGAATTTATGATGATACCTTTATTGATGAACACCACAAATTGGTAGAAAAGGTGCACTCTAATGGAACGCCTATTGCAATTCAACTGGCCTATGGTGGTTCACAAACCAATCATCCTGATTTTCAGAATGCCGAGTTATTTGGCCCCTCTGCTGTTAAAAATCGGGTTACCGGAATTACGCCCAAAGAAATGAGCAAGCAGGATATTCAGCATGTAATAGATAGCTTTACCAACGCATCGGTACGCGCTAAAAAAGCGGGCTACGATGCCGT
Organism: Saccharicrinis aurantiacus; assembly: GCF_947489045.1. NCBI lineage: Bacteria > Pseudomonadati > Bacteroidota > Bacteroidia > Marinilabiliales > Marinilabiliaceae > Saccharicrinis > Saccharicrinis aurantiacus. Next base: position 100,439 of record NZ_CANLCN010000017.1, on the reverse strand, counting down.
TGAATTGCACAGTGCACATGGGTATTTGTTAAGCCAGTTTCTAACTCCATTTTGTAACAGACGAGAGGATGAGTATGGGGGATGTATTGAAAACAGAGCACGTATTACTGTTGAAATTATTTCCAGTATCCGTAAAGCTGTTGGCAACGACTTTACCATTATGGTAAAAATGAATCATGATGATTATATGGATGAAAGCGAAGGCCTGGTTGTTACTGAAGCCATTGAAGTAGCTAAAATGTTTGAACAGGCTGGTGCCGATATGTTAGAGATCAGTGGTGTGAATGAAACTTCGGGGAAAGGTATTGGGCCGGCGCGTACAAAAATTCACAAACCCGAGTTGCAATCTTATTTTTTAGAGCCCACCAAACAAATAGCAAATGCCGTTTCTATTCCTATTATATTAATGGGCGGAAACAGAAACTTTAATCGTTTACAAAACATTTTGGATGAAAGCAATATTAAATATTTTTCAATTGCTAGGCCTTTGCTTTTTGAACCCGACCTAGTAAATAAATGGAAAAAAGATAAGGAATATAAGCCCCGATGCGTTTCATGTAACGGTTGTTACCGAGAGGGCGAAGTTGGCTGCGTTGTTAAAGAAAAGTTGAGGAATAAAGCTATGCAGAAGTAATTGAATGCTTCAATTACGCATACTATGTTCTTAGCTTATAAGCCATTCAGTAAATTTTTTATATAATTCCGCTCTTCTTACCTCATCGTGTACAGTAATATCAACCTCGTACTGCCACAAAAAGGATTCTTTTTCATTTTTATTAGATATTCTTATTTGTCCCCAAGGTAAAATAGATACTTCAACAACTGCCTTATGCAAAGCATTCTCATAGGCTTTTAAATTCAGGTAAATTATCAATTTTCTCTTTTATCATTACGCTCTATTTTTCCCTCATTTATAATTACCATTAAATTCTTTCCTAATGTTATATAGGTCTACTTCTTTAATAATTCCTCAATCCTAGATGTGAATTTGGGGCCTGATGATAACAGCGAAGCGTCTCGCTTCGCTGAATGGAGTCGAAAGGTATGATGTATGAGCACGTATTGCTAAACCTTACTATCTGCAAGTCCATATAGTATCTTTCCTATCTTTTGGATAATTACAATACCACATGTTTGGATTATCTTCGGAACGATAATAACTATAAAATGCTATGCAATCCTCACTACAGTCGGCATTTCTGCCTGATCCATCACCGTATATTTCGTGCTTTTTATCTTCTCCATTATCTATATAATACTTGGTGCAAGAAGTTGCTTCGAAAAACAATATATAAAACTTTTTTACCATAGTGGAAGTGTCGCAGATAAATAAATTGGTTGCCAAATAACTCTTTTTATACAAATAGTCGGATATAAGACTATCGTATGTAGAAAGAGGTTCTTTACGCTTCTTAAGTAAAACATTTTCAAATAGCGTCTTATTGCCATCAATACTTGTGAGATGCTCCAACCTCATTATATCATTTTCCACCTTATTTTCATTAGGTATACAGGATGTAAACATACCTAAAACGAACATTAATAAAATATACTTCATTATAAAACATTATGAACTTTAAGTTGCGTATGGTAGAGCTATTATATATGAGCACGTATTACTAAACGCTATTCTCTGCAAGTCCATATAGTATCTTTCCTATCTTTTGGATAATCACAACACCACATATTCGGATCGTCTACAGAACGATAATAAACAAAAAATGCTAAACAATCCTCACTACAATCTCTATTTCTACCTGTACCATCACCATATATTTCGTGCTTTTTATCCTCTCTATTATCTATATAATACTTGGTACAAGAAGTGGCTTCAAAAAATAAAATATAGAATTTTTTTACTCGTGTGGAAGAATTACATACAAATGAATCAGTTGCTAAATAACTATGATTGTATAAATAATCTATAATAAGACTATCATAAGTTTGGGGCGAATCTTTTTGCTTCTTGAGTAAGACTTTCTCACGAAGCGTCTTATTGCCATCAATACTTGTGAGATGCTCCAACCTCATTATATCATTTTCCACCTTATTTTCATTAGGTATACAGGATGTAAACATACCTAAAACGAACATTAATAAAATGTACTTCATTATAAAACATTATGAACTTTAAGTTGTGTATGGCAGAGCTATGGTGTATGAGCACGTATTAACTAAACGCTATTCTCTGCAAGTCCATATAGTATCTTTCCTATCTTTTGGATAATTACAATACCACATGTTTGGATTATCTTCGGAACGATAATAACTATAAAATGCTATGCAATCCTCACTACAATCTCTGTTTCTACCTGTACCATCACCATATATTTCGTGCTTTTTATCTTCTCTATGGTTAATATAATATTCTGTACAAGATGTTTTTTTAAAAAATGATATAAAAAACCTTTCAATCCTCATATTTGAGTCGCAAATAAATGAATCGGTTGCTAAATAACTATGATTGTATAAATAATTATTTATTAAACTGTCATCAGTATTCAGTTTATTTTTCTGTTGTTCTATTAAAACTATTTCATTAAGACGATATGTATCTACACTATAAATACTAGTAATACTTACAAAACGAGTAAGGTGTTCTAAACGATATATATCACCATTCTTTGTATTTTCAGGTGTACATGCCATTAAGAGCATGAAAGCTATAAATGTTAAATTCTTCATATTACTAATTATAAGGACTTAAATTTTGGTAAATTATCAATTCTCTCTTTTACTTCCTTTGCATTTAGAGCCTCTCTTTTATCATTTCGCTCAATTTTTCCCTCATTTATATTACCATTAAATTCTTTATTGAAAGTTATTTTGGTAATAAATGGTTTGTATCCCCTTAAGTGTTGCAATGCAAACCATGCGGCAAAAGCTTCTTTGGCTAATGGCACTGTGTTGGGTATATCTTCAATATCTGTAATGTCCAATCCAAAATGATCCCATAGGGTTACTTCATATTTCATTTTGTAATTATCATTGTCAAATTCAACTTCTGACACGTGCACCTCTGTTGCCCAAATATCATTTAAGGCAATAGTTTCTCCCTTTAAAGTATCTTTAAAAGAACCAAATGTTGGTTTTGCAAACTTTGCCCCTTTTGCTGTTGTTTTACCACGATTTCCTCTTGCGTTATAATCATAATCTACATCAGTTTCAATAATTTCTGATAATTTCCCTTTGCTTGTTTTTATTTTCTCAGCAATAAAGTCTTCTAAATTTGAGCAATATTCCAAGGTAGATTTATGGTTTGCAATATCTTTTGTTAATACAGGATCTTCGTAAATCCCTCCTTCATTACGTTTGAATTTTGCAATCATTCGTTTTATGTTACCTTGCATTTCGCCGTAAGCATAACATGCAGTTGCCCAATCTTCAAAAGCTTTAAAAATATTTTCATCGCTCGTATCCCAAAACATCAAGTTACCTTCATGGTAGTCTTTAACATCTTTACCTGATGCTTCAAAAACCCAATCTTTAATGAGCCATGCCTTAGCATTATAAATTCGCTCTTTAGAATAAATAGCTTTAGGATAATTAGCTTTATCAAAATCATCAGCCATTTTCATCATTTTTGTATTGTTTTGAGCATCAATGTCTCGTTGAACACTTGCAAAATGGTCTGAACCTTCTATGGGGCTTGAATGGTCTAATGGTTTGTCAAATGGATTTTCCTTTAATTGATCGATGTTTGCAAATGTTGCATGTTTATCAATTTCAAAACCAGTTTCAACATATTCTTTTTTAAATCGCTCTATAGATTCTGAATCATATACAGTATTTGGAGTTTTAGTTGCAACCCCTCTACCATAGGTCAAATCTTCGGCAATATTTGTGCCCTCATTATTTAGGCCTGGAACTTTAAACCTATCCACGCAAAAAGGGAACAAAACTACTGGAACTTTAACGCTTACTTTCTCAGCAGCACTTTCTACGTAAGCATAAATCCTTATTTTCTCCGCTTTCTTGGCTTTGTATTTAAAACAAATCACACCGTCATTATCTAAATATGATTTAGCACCTCTAATATTTGTTATTTGCCCATCATCGCTAAGCTGTTCGGCCCATTGGGTAAGTGCTAGCTTGTCTCCTTCTGCTTGTGTATATTCTGTTGCTTTATAGATATAGGTATTACCCTCAATCATTTCTTCGGCAACTTGCCCATTCTCAAAAAACGGACCCTCAACTTTTTTAACTAATAATTTATCTTTCTGCTTTGCCTCGGCAGGTTCTTCGCTTACAGAACTAAGTCCGAAGGCTCTATTGGTTGGTGTTATATCGGTAACTTTCCACACCTTTTGGTGTTCTGCACTGCGGTTACGAGTGATGGCAGGCGATAGTCGAACATTCATTTTCATGGCAGTGTTACCCTCGGCACTCATGTTTTCTTGCACACCTATACAAAAGCAATCCCAAAACTCAATTTTAAAGGCTTGGTCGCCATCGCCATCGTAAAACACCAATTTGCCTTGGCGCATTTGGCTTGTTAATAGCCACTCGTATAAATAATCATCATTTTCGGAACTATTAAGCTCTAAACTAAACAGTCCGCCAATTTTGTTGTAAGTAGTGCGGGCAGTAATGTTCTGAACAGGGCTAAGGTATTTATCGTAGTTGTGAGTGTAATTGGGAACAATTCCATAATCGAGACCTGCCTTATGCCTTGCCATAGCAAGGGTATTGTAATAGCCTACTTTTTTAGTATCACTCTCGCCAAATTCACCTAAGCATAGGTCGTTAAATTTTGGAGTAGTTTGGTAGAAATCAGATTGCGCTTGGCGCATACAATCTTGTTGTAATCTTTCGTCCAATTGACTCCTTTTTACCAATGGCAGTTTATTTGTGTAAGGATGTAAGTTGTAGGCATCTCCCATTTCATATGGGAAATTCTTTTGTAAGAACTTTCTGTAATATGCTTTATCTACTTCAATGGGGCAGAAATACTCATAATGCAGACCTGTAAGCCAGCGTTCGTAGCTATCAACTACTAATTTGATTTGGTACATAATTGGGTTTAAGTGTATTTAAATTTTGTTTGTAATGTTTAGGAACTCTCTGATATCCTCACTCCCTACATATAGCTAACCCATATGCTGCATACGCACTTTATTTTGTGATATACGCATCAATGAGAATACATAATTTGATGTGAATGTAAAAAAATATTTTATGTTAATTGGCATAAAATACATTTGGATTGAGAATAAATTTATGGCTTTACACAAAAAAAAGGAACCAAACCTATTAAAAATAGGCTTGCTCCTTGTATCAATTTATAACTCTGCTTGTATAAAAAAAATGATTATTAATTAGGGAATTAAAATTCCATAGGTATGCCGTAAAATTTCCATAGGTATGGAAAAAATATTCCATAGGTAAGGAAAAAAAACTCCATAGGTAAGGAATTTTAGCCCCTTATAAGTGCCTAATTATCAGCCTTTATTAAAAGTGAGATTTTCAAGCATTTTTTTCAACTTTTTGCCGGGTGTAAATAGTACTTTTTGCCCTTTTATGGTATGCACTGTAACTTCCTCAGGAGTAGCTTGACCTTCGCTACTAAAGGATACTCGTAATGTTCCTAAGTCGCCCAATTTAACACTATAACCATCGGCTAACATATCGGGTGTAACATCTAATAAACTATATAGTACGGCTGATATATCGGCTCCACTTACCGTACTCATTTTTTCGATAGCCGGAATAATATCCTCAATATCTTTATTACCTGTTTTTACAGGTGCTGCGTAGTGTTTTTTTTGCGTTCTGTCTGCTGGGTTAGCACGCTCTGTTGTTTTAAATTTGATACTCATTTTGTATGTTTTTTATCTGGGCTTTAGTTTGTAATGAACAAAGTGTATCAAAAAAGCCTAATTGCTACACTTTGCTATTATACAAACAGAGTTATGCGTATTTAAACGGAGCGCATTTGATATTATTGTGACTAATATCATGTTTGTGTGAAATATTTTGTTCAGTAGTATGCTTTGGGATTGCTGTTTCAAAAAGGAATAGGCCTTATGGTTTATGCTAACCTGCGCCCCGATAGGAGTGGCAGCCCTTTGTGGATTGTTTTTAGTGTAGCTTAGCAAACGGATGCGACCAGAGGAGCACACGTATTGCTTAGCTACACTTAAAGCAAGCTATAAAGGCTATATCGGATAGCGGGAATGAGCGCCATAGAAAGTTATAGGTGGTAAATGATAAGTTATAAACGCTGTAATACAAGCAAGTTGTGAAACCATTTATAACTTTACATTTTTAAACTACTCGCCGAGCATCATTTTAATGATTTCTTTATCGGTTTCGCGCATGCCGATGCTACCCAGGCGACTTACGTTTTTAATGGTGTTTTCAACGCCTTTTTCTACAATACCATCGCCGGCAAGGAATTGTTGTCCGTCTTTATACATGTGGTATCCGAGTATTCCGGCTTCAACGCCCGAGGCTATTTTGCCTGCGCATGATGGTTTGGCGCCGTCGCACACTATACCTGAAACTATGGCCAAGGCGTTTACTATGGTGTGGCTAATTACTTTGTACTCGCCGCTTAATAGGTAGGCAATGCCGGCTCCTGCACCGATACCGGCCGAGATGGCTCCGCAATAGGCGGATAAACGGCCGATGCCTGTTTTTTGGTGGATGGTAACCAAATTGGCCAATACTAAGGCGCGCATGAGTTTGTCGTTGTCTACTTTTAAATCGCGGGCATACTCAATAACGGGTAAAGAGGTGGCTAGTCCCTGATTTCCGCTGCCTGAAACAATTACCACAGGAAGTTCGCAACCGCTCATACGTGCATCGGAACCTGCTGCTGCCATGGCTTTGGCGCGTACTTTAACATCGTTACCCCAGGTGTTTAACAATACCGAGCCTACGTTGGCGCCCCATTTTCCTTTAATGCCTTCGTTGGCAATGGCGGTATTGTAGGTGATTTGTGTGGTGAGCATTTCTTTTACATCGGATACATTGAGCTCCTGGGCAAAATCGAAAATGCCCTTCACGGTCATTTGCGAACGGTCGGTTTTATCGGGCTGTGGGGTATCATTACAACCTAAGTTTTCAACCAGGGTTTTTCCGTTTTTTGTTACCTTAACTATGTTGGTATGGAAGTGCGATATTTGTACGCTTGCCTCATCGGTATTAGAGAAAACGGTTACAATGATATCGAATATTAATCCGCTTTGCGAGTTAATTACTTTTACTTCTTTGTTTTGTAAATAGGCGGCAATGTCCTTTTTTCCCTTTTCGCAAACTTTTGAAATTACCTCAAGCACTTTATCTGAATCTCCGGCAATTACACCAGCTACGGCAGCTGCCTCGATACCTTTTAAATTGCCCGTATTGGGTACAACAACACTTTTTACGTTTTTAATAATATTACTACTTACCTCAACCTCAATGCGCTCAGGCAAAGCACCTAAAACTTTACGCGCCATGGCTGCTGCATAGGCAATGGCAATGGGTTCGGTACATCCCATGGCGGGAACCAACTCTTCTTTTAATATATTTAAATAAGTGGTGTATTGTGTGTTGGTATTTTCCATAATGTGCTAGTATACGTTAGTTAAACATCAATAACCTATATGATGTGTGGGCAAAACTAATTATTTACAAGCAGCAAAAAGCCAACAAAAATCAGTGTAGTAAAAATAAAACACCTTTTAGTCTTTTAACTCGGAATATGCATTATAAAATCTATTTCAATATTGATAACGAAGTTCTAATGCGTATTGCGGGTTAAAACAAAAGTTCAGATAGATACAAGAGATACTTGGCACTTGTACCTGATAACTGAATGGATACCAAATATGGGTTTAATAGATATCTTCGAACCATCTTTCTGACTTCATTAAAACAGAAATTGATGGGGTTGCACTACCTTTTAATAGCTGATTAAAGGTATCCCTAACGCCTGCGGCCATAGCCTGAGATCCACACAAATAAACCATAGCACCTTGTTGTAATAATTGCAACAAGTGCTGTTTTTGGTGTTTTAAGGCTTCTTGCACATAACTGTATTCGCTCTCGTCTTTTGAAAAACAGGGCGTGAATTGCAAATTATAACCCTCGGTTTTTATTTGTTCAAACTCGTGGTGATACATGGCGTAATTGGCCTTAAACTTTTGTCCCCATATGAGCCAAGTGCTGCGTGTGGCATTGCGCTGAGATAATTCTTGTATAAAGGAGCGGAACGGAGCAATACCAGTTCCGGTGGCAATCATTATAATAGGAGCATCGCTCTTGGTAAGTGTAAAGTTAGGGTTCGATTTTAAGGTAAAACTGAGCGTTGATTGCAAGGCTGTGGTTTCGTTTAAATAGATTGAACCAGCCCCTTCGTGAGCGGCATTATTAAAGGGATAGCGAATGGTTTTTATACACAAATCAATTTGCTGTGGCGATACCAAAGGACTACTGGCAATGGAATAAACCCGTTTGCGCAGGGATGGTAGCACACCCAATATTTTTGTAAGAGGTGCGTTGATTTTATAATCGTTAATTAAATCGAGCACATTGGCCTTATGCAGATATGCCTTCAGCTTTTCGGGCTTTGATAACAAAGCTTTTAGCTGTTGATTTTTGCCCAAAACACTATAGGCAACTAAGGTGTTTTTACTCACATTGGTGAGTTCTTTATCCTGAAGCTCCTTAGCATCCTTAAGCTTTAATTGTGTGGCGATGGCTGAAACTATGCTTGCTGGATTTTTGGGCTGCACCTCAATGGTATCGCCTGCTTTATATTGAAACGAATTGCCGTTTGCTTTTAAACTGAGGTGTATGATGGTATTTTCATCAGAATCGTTGGCTAAAACCGATCGCTCAATTAGGGTAGCGGTATATTCGGCCTTATTATTACTCAATACAGATACTTCGGAATTGTTAGAGAGATAGCTCCTGCCCACTTGTTTTAACAGCTGCTTTTTACTGGTGTTGATCCACTGCTGTGCGCTTTCAGAGAAATCCTCGTCGCACTTTTGAATGGTGCTGATGGCTTTTGCCCCCAAGTGCGATAGAACTTTATCGAACTGCAAGCCCGATTCGCAATAATAATCGTAACTACTGTCGCCCAAAGCACAAATGCTATATTTTAATGCGGATAAACTACCGGTTTGTTTTTGCTTTAAACTATTGTAGAAGTCTTCGGCCTGAGGCGGCATTTCGCCCTCACCATAGGTGCTAATTATAATATACAAATACTTGATGCCTTCGATGCTTTCTGTACTTGCATTGAGCATGCTGTGACACTCAAGCGCATATCCGCTTTTTTCCATAGCTGCCTGAAGTTCGGTGGCAACCAATTGCGAGTTACCCGATTGGGTACCATACAATATTAAGGTATCTTTTATGGGAATGCCTTTGGGCTTGTTATTTGATTTGTTATTCTTTCGGTTGGATATAATGGGTTGTAAAACTACTAGTAAGCCAATTAATATGAGTGCAACTATAATATAAAATAAAGGACCAATTCCTGCCATGTTCAAATATGTGTGTTTGTTCGTTTAAGTTGAATAAACGCCCAATATTGGGTATTGTTCGTACAAACATAGCACATATATGGATTAGTTTTTGAAATAAAGTAACCTGCCCTTGCCGTCAAAGGCAGGTTTGGGTAAACAGGCCAATGCGTAATATTATTTAAGATAACATTGTTCTCCAAAGCTCTCGTATATAATTAAGGTTAATAATTGACGATTTGTCCTAAAGCCGGACGGGCTTTTACTTTCTTCCATCAGCAGAAGAAAGTAAACAAAGAAAGCCGCTGCTGCATCTGTTAAGAAAACTCTTCCTTGCTATTCCTTAACCTCGGTTGGGCGATCTTCGAGCAAAGCTCTTAGCTTCCCAATCTCGCTAAAGGATAGCTGCGCAAGTGCTTACTTAACAGCTGAGGCAGAACTAAACTATACGGTCTCTATATTATCAGCCTATTTTAAACTACAGCCTTCTCCAATATTAAAATATTGCTTATGGCAATAAAAAATCCGATGTTATGAAAACATCGGATTCAATATGTATTGTATGGGATATTTTACCTTACTCAATCTTAAATATATAGGATTGTAGCGGTTCTATTTGAACGGGTACTTTAGCAATGCCATCATTAATTTCTAACGTCATAGCTTCGGTGCCGTATAACTGATCTACAATTTTATGATTCCCCTCTTTTAAACCCATTTTTGCTTGTATAGATTTAGGCAACTGCAAATCGAAAGTAAATACATCCGCATCGCTAAAATTAGAAACAACAATTAGTTTCTCTGCTCCCTTCCAACGAACAAAGGAATGTACTTTATTGGTATAGTTTTTTGTATTCTCGCGATTGTAGGCGTGTATATCGGCGTATTCACCCATTAGGGCATCGCTATTAATAGTGAAGTTTAGTAAGCGCTTGTAAAAGTCACGCAATTCCTTCTCTTCAGCATTAAGTTGTCCGCCATCAAATTGGCCATTATTCATCCACTTTTGGTGATTTGGCACGCCAAAATAATCAAATATGGTGGTTCTAGAATGGGTTCCAAAACCAGCATCTTCAGCTGCTGGCTCCCCAACTTCCTGTCCGAAATAAATCATAGTAGGCGACGTACTCAAAGTTGCCGAAACTACCATGGCAGGCATTCCTTTTTTAGCATCTCCTGCAAATTCAGGGGCTGCAATACGCTGCTCATCATGGTTCTCTAAAAAGTGCAATAAGTTATGCTCAATATCAGTATATGATTTTTGTATTGGTGCAATGTTATCTGTTGAACCATGCCCTTGCATAATGTGCTTTAGGGTATCATATAAATCTACTTTATCATATAGGTAATCCATTTTACCCTTTAGGATATAATCTCTGTAAAGATGCGGTTGGTATACCTCTGCCATTAAAAAGGCATCCGGTTTTTTAACCTTAATAGATGAGTTAATGTAACTCCAAAATTCAACAGGAACCATTTCAGCCATATCGTAACGGAAACCATCAACACCCATTTCTATCCAAAATAAAGCAATATCTGTAAATTTCTTCCATGAGTCAGGCACATCTTTATCTTGCCAAAATGCCATATGTTCTGCATGGTTCTTTTTATCGTATCCCTCTGGTAATTCTGCAAAATCATAAGTCCCATCAGGTTGAACGCCGTAATTAATTTTTACGGTTTCGTACCAATCGTAATGATGTGGCTGTGCTAAGCGCGAACCATTACCAGTCCACTTTGCAGGATTCTCATCAAACTTAGCATCCGATAAAGGATGTTTTTCTCCTCCTAAAGGTTTGTATCCATCCAATGCTTCAGGCACTTTAAAAGATGCACCCGGTACGTAGTAGAAATTATTATTCTTTGCATATTCTACCGAAGAATCATCATCAGCACCAAAATCTCTAACCCCTTCTGGGTTATTCTTTCCCTCGTATTTACGGGCCACATGATTGGGAACAATATCGATAATCACCTTCATTCCGTGTTTATGCGTACGGTCAATTAAGGCTTTAAACTCTTCCATGCGCTTAGCTGGATCCACAGCCATATCCGGATCTACTTGATAGTAATCTTTAACCGCGTATGGCGAACCCGCTCTACCCTTAACCACATCCGGATCGTCGTTTGAAATTCCGTACTTGGTATAATCCGTAATGGTGGCATGATGCGGCACGCCAGTATACCAAAGGTGTGTAACCCCTAGGTCTTTAATTTCCTGAAGTGCTTTATCCGTAAAGTCATTGAATTTACCTATCCCATTTTCTTCAATGGTACCCCAAGGTTTGTTGGTGGTATTTTGGTTACCAAACAAGCGTGTAAACACTTGGTAAACTACTGCCTTTTTAGGGCCTTCTTCTTTAACAGGCTCCGATTTACTTCCTGTAGTACAGGCTACAGCTGCAAATACAAGCACTGTAACTAAACTATATATTAACTTTTTCATAATACTATTATATAATGGATAGAACTATTTTACTTCAACACTAAGTTTACTTTTTGACACTGTTAAGGCCACTTTAATTTCTTTTGATATCTTATTCCAATCAAAACCAACCTCCTCACCATCAACCTTCACATAATTCGGCTGGGTACGATGGTGGTGTATTATTAATTGAATATCTCTGCTCTCGGGTTTGTTTTTATAATCAAATCCTTTTGGATGGATTTTTATTATCAATCCGTTTTGATGATTAAACTTAGAGCTGAAGAATAACTTCTCAAATTGATTGTTTTCCCAACTATAGTTGGATTCTCCATCATCCTCGTACATAAAATCTTCTGACGAGGCGATATCCTCATCGAAATAGTAGTGTAGATTTAATTTCTGAGTACTATAATCATCCATACTATTTACAACAGGAGCCATTGGAATAAAAGATCCCCCTTTAACAAAAACAGGAATATTATGTATATCTACAGGAATAGTTACTACTTGCCCACCAACAAACTTTTCGCCTGTGAAGAAATTATACCAATTGGCATTTGATGGTAGTGGTAATGTCCATTCGCTTGCTCCCTTATCAGTAACCGGAGAAACCACAAAGTTATCTCCCCATAAATAAGTATCCTTTTCGTTTAATAACTCAGGATTGTCATCTACATAAAATAAAGGCTGCATTAAAGGAGTTCCTTCAGTACTATTTTTATAGGCCATTGTATATAAATAAGGTGTTAAGGCATAACGTAGCTTAATGTACCTGCGCGTGATATCCTTCGTTTTTTTATCCCAATATATGGGCTCTGGTGGCACATCTTCTTGGGCATGCGTTCTGTAAACTGGTTGAAATACTCCATACTGTAACCAACGCGTATACAATTCAGAATCTTTATAATTACCTGCAAAACCTCCTAAATCGGAGTGCATATAAGCCATTCCTTGCATTCCCATCTGTAACGAAATTTCTACCTGCGGTTTTAAACCTCCCCAAGTACGGTTCACATCACCGGTCCACGGTATCATACCGTAACGTTGTGAACCTGCAAAACCAGCACGCATCAATATTACGGGGCGCTTATTCGGGAAATCTTGCGCATATCCATCATAAACGGTTTTAGCCCACTCGTGGCCATAAGCATTATGAACAGTATTGGCAGCACCATTAACATGTTGCAAATCATCTGGGTGAACCTCAGGCTCTCCAAGGTCGCCCCACCATCCTTCTACACCACTTGCTGTATGCTTTTTATAAATACCCCAAAACCATTTTTGTGCTTCTGGCTTAAATATGTCAATTAAGGCAGTTGTTCCGAAAAAGAAATCGAAAATATAAGGTTCCCCATTAATATCTGTACCTAGTAAGTTCTGCTCTGCGGTTTCTTTATATTTACCACTTTCTTTTAAAATAAAAGGCTCTGTAATTAAAACCGTTTTAACGCCTTTTTCCTTGATATTTTGCATCATTTGCTCGGGTTCAGGGAAAGCCTTTTTATCCCATTCGAGATTTCCCATATGCCCTTGTAAATCCGGTCCAAACCAATACAAATCTAAAACCAATGCATCTAAAGGAAAGTCTTCTTTTCGATAAGTATCCACTACTTTCTCAACTTGTTTTTGAGAGCGATACCCCATGCGCGAAGTAATATTACCCAATGCCCAACGCGGCGGCATAGGCTGATGACCTGTAACTTCGGTATATTTATTCGTTAAATCTTTCCATGAATCGGATGCAACCACAACATAAGCCAAACGACCACCAACAGCTTCAAACTGGAGGATATTCTCTTCCGTTGCTCCTAAATCTAAAAATCCATCTGCTGCATTATCAAACAATAACATATACTTATTAGATGAGATAACTATCGGCATTGAATAGTACATTAAATCAGCGTGCGTTTCATAACCATAGCTAGCTCTATTGTATAAATGCAATCGCTTCCCTCTCCTATCCATTCCAAGAACACGCTCACCACCGCCCATTAACTTCTCATCTGGCGATAGATTCATTCTGAAACCTTTAATAGAGTCGGAATAGAGGAGTCCCTCTTCCTCTGATAAAATAAGCTTATCATCAGCAAAATAAGATAAGGCAAAGGTTTCCTTATCAATCCTTACCGACATGTAATTTGTGGCGTATTCCCAGTAATTTTCTTTACTCGAGAAAGAAGCTTCAACCGGAGTTATATCATTTGTTAAAGCATAAGAAGGCGCATTAGAATATCCTTCAACCTCATATTTCGCCTCAATAGAATAATCGGATAAGGGAGTTAAAACGATCTGCCCTTTGGGACTATCAATAATAACATTATCGCTATTTTGAGTAATCAATTTATCCGCTGGCGACTGACATCCCCCTATTAAAATGCTCGCAAAAAGCATTAAACACATCCAACAAAATCTTATTCTATGCATCATATTTAACTAATTATTTAATCGTTTTATTCACTGTTGTAAATCAAATAATACCTTGTAAGGAATTATCCAAACCCAATTGACTATACAGTTTGTCAAAATTGCCACTATAGCCTTAATATAGCAAAATATATAAATAATATTAGTACATATATATTAATAAACAGAAACTTACACCAAAAGACATTACGTAAAATATAGACCAATTACACACACTAATTGTAGAAAAATAGGTTTACAAAGTCATCTTCCTATCAATTTGTATAAAATTACATCTAGTAAATTTACCATCGAACTAATAAGTACTTCTGATTGTTTTCTCAACGAACTAAAATCTACATTTATGTCAAATTCTAAAATCAGAAAGCAAGATGCTTTAGATTATCATACCAAAGGAACGCCTGGGAAAATTGAAGTTATTCCTACCAAAGCCACCAAAACGCAACGAGATTTAGCATTGGCCTATTCCCCTGGAGTGGCTGAACCATGCAGAGTAATTGCTGATAATACAGAAGAGGTATATAAGTACACTGCAAAAGGAAATTTAGTTGCGGTTATTTCAGATGGTACTGCAGTGCTTGGGCTTGGTAATATTGGCCCCGAAGCATCTAAACCTGTTATGGAAGGCAAAGGCTTATTATTCAAGATATTTGCCGGTATCGATGTTTTTGATTTAGAATTAAACACATCAAATATCGAGGAATTTATAACCGTTGTAAAGGCTCTTGAACCCACCTTTGGAGGAATTAATCTAGAAGACATTAAAGCGCCTGATTGTTTTGAAATTGAAAGCAGGTTAAAGAAAGAACTAAACATCCCAATTATGCATGACGACCAGCATGGGACGGCAATTATATCTGGGGCAGGGTTGATTAACGCCCTCAAAGTAGTGAAAAAAGATAGAAACAAAGTTAAACTGGTAGTTTCTGGGGCTGGTGCTTCAGCGCTGTCGTGCATTAAAATATTTATAGAACTGGGCCTAAACAAAGACAATATTATTGTATGCGACTCTAAAGGAGTTATAAGGTCAGATCGAAAAAACCTAAGCAAACTAAAAAGCGAATTTGCAACTAATCTAGACTTCAACACACTAGAAGATGCCATTGTTGATGCCGATGTATTTTTGGGGCTGTCGCAAGGCAATGTACTAAGCGCAGATATGCTAAAATCTATGGCTCCCAAGCCAATTGTTTTTGCTCTGGCAAATCCTGATCCTGAGATTGAATACGAAACTGCGATGAAAACTCGTAACGATGTTTTAATGGCTACAGGCAGGTCTGATCATCCCAACCAAGTAAATAATGTACTTGGGTTTCCATTTATATTTAGAGGTGCACTTGATGTTAGAGCAACAGAAATAAATGAAGCCATGAAGTTGGCTGCTGTAAAAGCCATTGCTGACCTTGCACAACAGCCAGTTCCTGACATGGTGATAAAAGCATACAATCAAGAGACAATGAGCTTTGGTACCAATTATATTATTCCAAAACCTCTTGATCCAAGACTACTTACCGAAGTGGCTCCTGCTGTGGCTAAAGCGGCCATTGAAAGTGGTGTTGCGCAACTTAAAATTACAGATTGGGAGCAATACAAAACTGAGTTAACGCAACGCCTAGGAAATGATAAGCAAATAATTAGACGATTAACCAATAAGGCAAAACAAAATCCTAAAAGGGTGGTCTTGGCTGAAGCTGATGACTACAGAGTACTTAAAGCAGCTCAAATTGCATTAGATGAAGGTATTGCCAAGCCTATTCTACTAGGAAATATTAAACAAATAAAGGCGCTCATTAAAAAGCACAACCTCGAGTTACAGGATATCCCGATTATTGATCCAACCTCGAGCGCTAATAGCAAAACTGTTGCGGCATATGGCGATCTATTCTTTGACAAAAGAAAGCGAAAGGGCTACAATAAATACGAAGCTCATAATTTAATGATTAAAAGAAATTACTTTGGTGCCATGATGGTTGACCAAGGCGATGCTGATGCGCTAATATCTGGTATCAGCCGAAAATATAGTAATACCATTAAGCCTGCATTACAAATTATTGGCACTAAAAAGAATGTAAAAGCATCTAGTATGTATCTAATGCTCACTAAAAATGGGCCTCTGTTTTTTACTGATACCACAATGCTTGCCAAACCATCCGCCGAAGAATTGGTAACTATAGCATACCAGGCGGCAACAACAGTGCGCAATATGATGGATATTGAACCCAAAGTTGCTTTTCTATCTTATTCAAATTTTGGTTCAACTGATGGTGAAGAACCTAA
Organism: Saccharicrinis aurantiacus; assembly: GCF_947489045.1. Taxonomy (NCBI): domain Bacteria; kingdom Pseudomonadati; phylum Bacteroidota; class Bacteroidia; order Marinilabiliales; family Marinilabiliaceae; genus Saccharicrinis; species Saccharicrinis aurantiacus. The sequence continues at coordinate 83,849 of NZ_CANLCN010000017.1, read as the reverse complement.
AATGGTTCGAGAAGCAGCTACAATTATGAAACAACGTTATCCTGAAATAATTTCTGACGGTGAAATACAGGCCAACTTTGCCTTTAACCAAACAGAACTTGAAAAGAATTATCCGTTTTCTGACTTGGTAAATAACGAACCCAACGTGTTAGTATTCCCTAACCTTGCGGCTGCAAACATTGCGTATAAATTATTACAAGTAATGAAAACTGCTGAGGCTATTGGCCCTATTGTATTAGGTTTAAACAAACCAGTTCAGATTCTTCAGTTAGGCAGTTCGGTCAGAGAAATTGTTAACATGATTACCATTGCTAACATTGATGCTCAAATAAAAGAAAATACAAAATCATCCGAAATGCAATCTTCTTGAAATGTAATGCCCAAGTACATTTGGGCATTATAGAATTTCACATTGAATAATCGATAATAATTAATTTGTACCACTTTCTTAATGTATATTTGAACGATATTTAATTTAGATAACTTAATTGGTAAGTTAAATGCCTATTAAAACAAATAGCATAAGTACAATAAAAAAAGAACTCAAAGATCTTCCGAAAGAAGTTTTAGTTGAGCATTGTATACGCTTAGCTAAGTATAAAAAAGAAAATAAAGAGTTATTACACTACCTGCTTTACGAAGCTTCCGACGAAGAAAATTACATTAATGAGATTAAACTAGAAATTGAAGATGGTTTTAAGGGTATAAATAAGAACACCTTATACTTTGCTAAAAAAACCATTCGCAAGGTGCTTAGAATTGTCACTCAGCATATTAAATATTCAGGTAAAAAAACAACTCAAATTGAATTGCTGATTCACTTTTGTTATGTAATGAAGAACTGTAATGTTCCTTTTAAGAATAGCAAAGTCCTCAAGAATTTATATGAGCGCCAGTTAAGTAATATTTACAAAGCAATGGGTGCTCTTCACGAAGATATTAAATTAGATTACGAAGACGATTTAGAGAAAATAAGACTATAATATGGGGATATTAAGAAGCATAAAAAACGAACATATATTGTTTGAGAACACTGCCTTAGAGTGCGTTGTTGCCATCCACGAAAGTGAGGTTAAAAAGATAAAGACATATTTCAAGAAGCATAAAGGCAAAAAGGAAAAACCTAGCGAGCTGGTTAACGGTTACTTATTCATTTATGATGAAGAATTTGAATCAAATAAAATAGACTTCAGTAAACTTGTTGAGTTTGAAATAAGAGATTTATCAAAAATTAAATAAAACTGTTAGCTATTTTAGAAATATGCTCAATTAGTGGTTTAAAATTAATAGCTGCTAAGGGCATTTCTAATTCTCCCAAACGAATAATATTTTTTTCTTTATCAATTTCAGATACGTAATTAATATTTATCAAGCACGACCTATGCACCCTAAAAAAATGTGACTCTGGTAATTTTTCCTCAACACTACCTATTGTTTTTGATACGTACAATGGCTCACCATCAGCCTTAAATATTTTGCAATAATTGCCGTCTGCTTCAATAGCTCGTATTTCATTATAAGCAACAATATGAACACCCTTCTGATGATTCACCATCAACTTACTATAACCATAATCCAAATCGCCATTTTTTGGCTCATTTGGTTTGGTTTTACGCTTCATGTTTATTTTAAGAACTGTATCTACTAATTCTTTAGGCTTGATTGGTTTTAGTATATAACCAGAAGCTCCTAAACCAACGGCATCTACAGCATATTGATTATGTGCTGTAATAAATACCACATCAAAATTTATGACATCAAAATAATTAAATACATCTAAACCCGATTGTTGAGGCATCGATATATCCATAAATACAAGTCCTGGTGATTCTTTTTTTATTAACGAAACTGCAGAGTCAAGATTATCAGTCATACCCACTACCTCTACTACATCGTGCAGATACATTTCAAGTATTTTTTTAATACTCTGACGTGCACTATTCTCGTCATCAACAATGATTGTTCTTAACATTTTATTCAGATATGGAGCCTTGGTATACTATTTATGAACCGTGAAAGTAATGATTATGGTAGTAACTTACAAACATAATCTTCATTCTATATATAAAAGTTTAATCTGCTTTATTTACAAAACAGACTACTTCGTGTATAAAAAAGGGTATCCCACTAAACGAGTTAGTTTAGTTAATGAGATTAAATGCCTCAGTAGCATCTTTGCATAAACCCTTAACAAACATCCATCATGAATAAACTCAAGATTAAACTCGAATTTCCAACTACAATTCTTTTCATTCAATACATATTAGTAATTGTATCGCTTATCGCAATTTTATCTTAGACTTGGTTTCTAATGACTGATTAGTCCTATTTATTGATCAAAATCTCATATAATGAATTGGTCATCCTAGAAAAAGACTAATGATAAAACCATCAAAAAATAACCTTATACTTATTAATGACGAATGATGTTATTTCGTTATGAAGTGTTAATTACACCCGCTTATGAATGCAATTATTTTAGGGGCAAAAAAATCATTTATGGGTGGTAAAATGTGTTTGATAGTTCACTATTGTTCTTTTTAAGTACACATTATTTTCCGTAAGTCCTGCTAGGTGGTGTATCTGTACAAAATATAGGGGGAATATGTACAATTAGTGTTTTTTAACTTGTGTAACAGTAGCTTTTTTAATAGTTTTAAAAATGTTGTGAGGGCAAAAAGCAATTTTCTTTTGGCCAAATAACATAAATTAACAGTTAAATATTTTGAGTTTACAAGTGTTTCAGCAAAACATGTATGATTATTACATCAGTAGTTGAGATAATATTATATAAAAGATGATGAGTTATAGTTTAAAAAATTTGGGAGATATGTTTAGGAAGACGGAGGATACAACTATTAAATTAAAAAGAAAGATATTTTGGTTTCTTGTTATTGAAGTATTATTAGTTATAGCACTTTTAGGATTTACCTTCTTTTTAATTTCTGTAGTTTTAGCTTAACCTTTATTTATAAAGACTTCTTTATAAATAAAGATTTTTTAGCTATAATTTTACCATCCAACCATGTAGTTAAGCACCATTCACCTTGTTTGTCTTCGATGGGAGCCCATATAGTATCTCCCAAAAAGAACTCATAGTCGTTTGAATTAATAAAATATTCTCCAGTAAAAGAAGGTTCTACCTTTCCTTGATCATCCTTAAATGGGGGATGATCAATTCTATACTTTACTCTTTTCCCTTTAGCTCCTTTAATAATTATCACGTAACCAAATTCAACATCTAGTTCCAATGGTATTTGATCTGTTATATCCAATAGTTTAGGCAATTCCTTAGTACCCCTATCCCATCGTGAATATACTCCATAACTATATAATTCCGTGCTAACTTTCTTTTTTGCCATTACTCTTCTATGCTATACTTTAATTGATCTATTATTATTGGCAAGTCTAATTCATCTACACCATTCAGAATAAGTTGTTCTTGATCTTCGTAAAATGTATTGAAGAATTCTTCACTATTATTCATTAAATTAATGGCCTTCTTGTAATACACTAACGCTTGCTTTCTATCTTTTAAACAAAGATAAACGTGCCCAATATTAATTAAATCTTGATTGTTTGAGGAGCTAATCAATAATTTCTGATAATACTTTTCTGCTTGTTCAAAATTTCCGGACACAAACGAACACCAAGCAATTGGACTCCATACCTTAGTGTTAGTTGAATCTAAATATTCCACCTTGAAATAATACTTCAGTGCATCTTTATAGTTTTTAAGATCAAGATGACAATGACCTATAAGAGCCTGAGTGTGTAAATCCTCAGGTTTTAATTTTTCTGCTTGCAGATAATAATTTAAGGATTCCTGAGGTTTCCCTATGGATTTATACATCAAGGCAATTTTCTTAATGGTCCACAACTGATCGGTCTTTAAAATATCTGCCCTTAGGTATAAATCCAAAGCTTCAGTGTATTTACCAACTTGCTGTAAACTATATGCCGATTTTTGAATTAACTCAACATGACTACTATTATCAGCTAATAGAATTGCAAAAACCTCAGAAGCCTCGAGATAATACTGCTTTTTGAAATAGAACTCTCCAATTTGTCGGAGATAGGATTGATCTTTAAAAAGAGTGGAAAAGAACTGCTTTTTATGAAAAGCCATCTTCCATGCAAAAACATCTTCAAATTGATTGCGATGCGGATATAATTTATACAAACGATAAAGGTCTTGTATATAACGGTTATTTATATTGGCTTCCTTTTTATCTGGTTTAACTAAGGAATCATCTTTTTCAATATCTTCTATTTGCTCGAGCTGTTGCTCAAACATTTTAGCCATCATATCTTTTTGAAACGATGGCATAAAAGGAACGCTTAGGAATAATGAATATTTATCAGAGTTACATAAGAATCCTGATTTTGTTAAACTCTCTTGCACCGATTTACTACCAAAAATATACTGATCGTCTCCATAATTTGGAGCTAAAGCAGGATTTTTAACATCAAAAGGGATTAACCAATTATGTACATCATTAAAAAACGGAAAATGTTTAAGTGTTTTAAACGTACTTAAAAACACATCGGCACCTTCCATTTGCCATTCGGTAATTTCCTCTAGCTTGCTTTTTAATTCTGGTGAATCTTTAAAGAAATCTTCCCAATCAGGATTTTCTCCTTCAATAAATTTTTCACCAATCATATCATCAATATCCAGTTTATTGCGAAGGTTAGGATGCATTTTCACCACTTCTGGCAAAATTTCTTCGTTCAACTTGGTTATGATCTTTTCCGTTTCTCTAGTTCTAATTAAATTAATAAGTAGAGACGAAATAGCCTTGATATTTTTTTCATCATCAACTAATAAGTCGATACGTTTTGTTATGGTTGGATAATACTTTAGGCGATTATCATATTTATATAAACTCAAAATTAAACCAACCAAAGAACGCTGTCGCACTTCTTGAGTTTTACTGGAACAAACTTCAAATAAAACCAACAACTTTTCTAACGAGAACTCTTGCAAAAGTCCCACAGTGATGGCTGAAACAAAAAGCGCTCGGTATGTATAGTTTACATCTTCATCTAATAATATACCTACAATAGCCTTATGTTCGGATAAACTAATATCATGAACAGAAAACAATTTGTTGAAAATGTGTTTAATGCTTTCATCGGCAGTATTCGACTGCTGACCAATCTGACCAGCTAATGCATCACTTTCTAAAGCTTCATAAAAATTACTTATTACATTCTCAATTGAATTAGCATTGTCAGATTGTCGTCTTAACTGATATAAATAATCACTCGATTTTTGCTTGTAGATAAACGAAAACAAACGGTCGGATAAATTAAATGTATCACCAATAATTTTATCATACATTTTTTGTTGCTCAGGATCATTTACTCCCTCAACAGCATAAGAGAGTAAACTTTTATAGGTAAACTGTATATTATAATGATCATCAATAATACTACCACTTTGAAATTGCTTGGCTAAATTACCAATCATTGCCAAAGCATCCTTTATTTGCTTTTTGCACAAGGCATTATTGATTTCTTGATTTAACTTTTTTATTTCCTGAATTTCCATGCGATTTTACTTTTTTAGATTTCGCTTTTCTTTACGTTTCTCTTTACGAGATTTAGATGTATTATCCCAATTGTTTTCTTTTTCAAACTTAAGGGTTACATCAATTCCCGAAGTTTTTGAGCTCCCGCTTTGCACCTGAAAGTACAAATTATCAATTACCTCATACTCTAAAGTAACAGATTCCGGTGTAATTTCATTATTATTATTTTCGCCAAAACCTCGTTGATACTTCATAAATAGATCTTTAGTAATGTATTTACCTACCACAAAATCCATACTCTGAAAATTATCTTCGGTATTGAGCTCAATCATATCTAAATTTAGCTGATTACCCAAAGTTTTACTCAATTGCGAAGATACCATTTTTGTCATAATTCCGGAGGAAACTGCCGAGGCCAATCCTTTTTGATTATCATATCCTATTTCATCAGAAGAGCGATTGTATATTATATAAGAAATTGCATCACTCTCTGTAATACTTCTTCCGTCAATTAAAAAACTTAATTCGGGTTCTACTACTGTGCCTAATATATTTAAGGTTAATGTTTGCACATCCTTATCAGCACCTCTAAAAACATATTCAGCTTTCAAATTCAAGCTTGGCTCAAAGGTTTCTCCACCGGTAAAGTTAATTTCTCCACCCTCTAAATTGAATCGTCTTCCGTATAGATAATATGAGCCTCTCGATACTTGTATATAGCCAAACAGTTCGAAAAAACGACCCGTTTTAACCACATCAATATCCCCATTAATTTCTAGTTTAAGTACATCACTCTTAACCCACGTGTTTTTTGGGATGATAATCTTTAAACTACCAAACAGCTCTTGTACAACAAAATCGCTATTAGAGAAACTGGCAGTATCAGAACGAAGGCCTCGTTCATCAACAAATAAACTATCGCCACTTTGAGCTCTAATTGCTTGAACTAACAAAGGCTTTTCCTGCTCTTTTGAGTTTTGAGAACTAGCTAAATCGGGCAAGAAAAAACTGGATCGTAACACATCAATTTTACCCGTATACGTAACACTATCGTTTATTGACTTTAATTGCGAATTCGCATCTATAACAATATCGTGAGCCTTTATATTTGAAACATGAAAATTTTTAGCTTCCAAATTAAAATCGAGATTACCATATTTTCCGGATAATATTGAATCATTTATTTCTGTAGTTCCATTAACTCTTAAATAACCATTACCCGATTTCATTATTAATGAATCTACTCCGAACTGGCTGTTATTAGCATTTATTGATGCATTAATATCGTGATAACTAATCCCATATTTTTCCATATTAAACAAACCATCAATTAAGGATAAATATCCAGAATATAGTGGTTTCACATTGGTTCCTCCAACTGTAAAATTAAGTACAGCATCACCATCTAAAACAATACCTTTATTATTATGATTGGTATATTCGCTCAAATTAACCCTTGATGAATGTACATTTCCACTAATATCGAAAGTATCTTTTACGCCTATTTCAGAATCTTTAAAATTTAAAGAAACTGGAAAACTAAAATCTACAGCAAGGGTATCGTTTGCTTTATCAAGCAATAATAAATCGGCTTTTGCTTGTTGATTTAGAATATTGAAATCTAAATTAACAACATTGGGATTGATCCAATCGTATTGCGCCTCATCAATTTTTAACGACGAAGTAAAACTAGGATTACTTCCCTCACCTATTAGGTTTGCATTATAAGAAACGAGTCCCTGAAAATCTCGTTCCTTAATTATTTGGTTTAGTATGTTTAGTCTAAAATTATCAACACTTAAATTTAAGTCAGAATATCCCTTGGGATTGAAGTTTCCTAATATATTTAATTCATAATCTTTTTCATTTTCTGTTCCAACAAAGGCTACATCTACACATTTTATATTACTTGAATCGATAACAAACGCCATGGATTGATACCTACTCTGAATATCGAAAAAAGGAGTTTCAATAAAAGCATAGGGAACTTGAATTGTTATACTGTCACCTAGCAAAACCTTTGAATCTACTTCGATTGTAAGTGTATCTGTTTTAATAGCTTTTAAATGAGCCTCTATTTCATTTTTTGCATACGCAATGCTTGCCTTTAAACTATCTACGTGAGTAGACCCTAATAATAATCCGGAAGCTTTGAATTTGGAATTTGCCACTAAAGAATCTGCAATGATTAATGATGCTTCTCCCTCCAAAGTATCGAGTTTAAAGGTACTCCTAACTACATCCTTAAAAAGATATTTACAATTCAATAACAATGAATCTGTAGCCCCAGTAACCGTACCCTCAGCCATTAAACTCGAGTTAATACTACTATCATTAATTAAAGCATACAACATGTTTAAACTATCAAGTTCAAGAGCATAGGTTCCTTCAATATTTTTATTCTTGAAAGAATAATATCCTGAGGAATTAATTAGAACATCTTCTCTACCCATAGAAAAAGTATCCACCTGTATAACTCCATCATTTATTTTTAAATCACTTATTAAGCTATTAAATGTCACTCCTTTTATATACAAGGAGTCGGACTTTAAATTTACAGATGCATTCACTCTGTTTGTATTAAAGCCAGAACCATTTGCATCTATTGAAATTGCTCCGCCTAACTCATCAAGTTGTTTCTTATTAAATGCATTTCCATTGAAATAATCAGCATCCACCATTAAGGAATACTCTTGCTTTTTTATAAAATCAGTTAAAACTATATTCGCAGCTGCTTTAATTTTAGGGTCAACAATTGTAATTTCTGAATTTACATTAGGGTATTCCAAAACACCTTTAGCATTTAACTGCTGAACATCGTAACCATATGCATTTATTGCATTTAAGTTAAATTGATATTTAATAGGAGTCTCTTTAAACTTGAATCCGGATCCTTTTAACTGAATATCTCCATTGAACTCAATAGGCAAATTTTGCTTTATTCCCCAATTTGAAGGATGAATATTTTTACATTTTAACTTTAAATCATAAGGCGAATTATGAATAAAACTATGTGTTGATTCATCCAAATTAAAGACAGCCTCAATATTTATTTCTTCAGACAACTGCCGTAAGGTTGACTCCAAATAAAGTTTAGATTCTTCAGTGCGAATATTAATATCAACCTTAGGTAAGGTTTTAAAATACAATTGAGGAATAAACATTTCGAATTCAGAAACATTGATACTATCGGACTGAAGTGAAACTGTATGCTTATACAAATTAAGATAATTACCTCCGATGGCAATATGGTTTTTTGGAGTATTGAGCAATAAGGAATCAACACTAAAACCCAAAGAATCATACACTGCATTAAACCTTAAATCATCGATTTTATAAATGGGCTTCTGGGTTTGTAAATCGAGATGTTTTAGTGATAAAAACATTGCACCGTTAATCATCGAAAAAGCAGCATCAAGATTTAATTGATCCAGGTGCTCTGGGATTACTTTCGATTTTGTAATAAAATCACTACTCAAACCATTTATAAGTATACTTTGCCCGTGTATAGAAAAAGGAAAAGGTTGGCTCTCTTTTTTCTCTTTTACAGTATTCGGTTTAAAAACCGATACAATATTCCATTTTTTGCTAGCCTGATGAATATTAGCAGTCGGGTTTTCTAATATTAGATTCTCAACTACTATTTGCTTATCTAATAAAGCTAACAAATCGTAATTCACCTCTATTTTATCCACCGTTAAAACTGTGGTGGTAGAATCTGATATTATTATAGAATCAATGATGATTGTATTAAACAAGTTACCCCTAACTCCTGCAATCGAGAAAGTACCTTGAAGGCTTTTATTTAGCTCCTCTATGGCCACATTAGCGGCTTTTTTTCGGATAGGAGTACTTTGAAGAAGCAACAACAATAGCAGTAGAAGCATCAATAATGCAACTAGAAACCATATTATATATTTTACAACTTTCTTCACCTCGTTTATTGTACTTAAAAACTATGACCTATACTAAAATAGAATTGCCAGGGCTTACCTGTATCCTTTATAATTGGTTTTGCTAAATCAATGCCAATGGGGCCTATGGGTGTGCTGTATCTAAGCCCAACTCCTGCGGAGTACAACAAATCCTTAGCATCAAAGTAACTACTTTGCTCCCAAACATTTCCTAAATCCATAAATAAAACCATTCCCACCCCATACCTCGGCAGAAGCAATATTCTGTTTTCGATTGACATCTCAAAAATGGTGTTACCTCCGATGGGTTGACCATTCGCATCTTGAGGACCAATATCTTGCCTATTATATCCTCTTATGGATTGTGATCCTCCTCCAAAATAACGTTCTTCAATGGGGATAAACTCTGTACTTGAGTTGGTTAATATTGTACCAGCTTTCAATTTTAACGCCAATACCCAACCGTATTTTAATAAATGATATTTATGAAACTCACCTAGAAATTTGTTAAAACTATAGGGTCCTTTCTTAAAAAAATCATTTGTTTTAACATTTGCCGCTAAGTAAATCCCGCCAATTGGATCAAAAATAGGTTGTGTATTTGTATAGGTAAATCCAAAAGTAAACCCGGCCTTATTATATGCCGATTGTAATTCACTCGCATCTGGAATATCACCAACACTGGTAGTATCTAAATCCACTTTTTCATTTAAATAACCTAATGACATATTGGAACGCTTGCTTATTTTTTGCAAAATAGTAATACTAGCTCCCTTCTTTTCAAGAGAATATCCCTGCTCATTTTCTTTTGAGATATAGGGCGATAAAATAAGTTGAGATTTTGGACTATAAAAAGAGGGTTGAATTAAGTTCAACTTAAAATCATAGGGTTCAATGGCAGAATGATTCATATTTAGTTCGGCACGGCGCGCACCTCCTAAAAAATGCAAATAAGTAAATTGCCCAAATACTCTTACATTGGTTTCTTTTCCATACCCGGCCCCCCATTTACTAGTTAAACGAGGAGCCTCTCTCAAATTAACTAAAGTAGCAATAGAATCTCGTTGCTCCTCAGAGCGAACTGTTTTTGTACTAGCAATTCTATAAACTCCAATGTTGTATAGATTATGTTGTGTGAGTTCTATCTTTCTTGGGTTATAAATATCACCTTTATCAAATACTACCTGCTTATCCAATATCTTTTGCCTTACCTTTGTTTGTCCAATAAAAGTAATGTCCCCAAAAAAACATAAATCTCTAGTATCGATCTCCCAAATAATGGAAGCTAATTTATTTTCAACATCTACATCTATTATTGGCTCTACTTTTACATAAGCATAACCGATATTCTCAAAACTTTGAGATATGAGAACATCATCTTCATAAACCGCAGCATCCCTAAATACCTTTCCTTTACGAGCACTTAGTGTTTTAATCAGTTTCCTAGATTTATAAGTAGCAAAGAATTCATCTAAAGACTGAGAACCATTAATTCTGAATTGTACATCTCCAACCCTAATTTGGTCATTCTCTTTAACATTAAATGTAACACTCACCTTACCTTTACGCGAATACTTTAATTCTGCATCAGCCACTTCAGCATTTAAAAAACCAAAGCGTTGATAAAGCTCAATGACTTTAGTAACATCTTGTTTATAGACTGAGTTAGAAAAAAAAGATTTATCAGATCGTTTGCTCTTTTTAAGTGATATCGCATCCTGTAATTGAGAATTAGAGACACTAATATTACCCTTAAAACGTATTTTCTTAAGCTCAGCATCGCTTTGCGCTTGTAATAATGACAGGCAGAAAAAATATGCGAGTATTATGAATACTATTATTTTAATATTAGGTAATATCATTCAGTCTTTTAAATCTTTTTTCTATAGTAAGCCTAAATCAATTTGATATATGATATACTCTATCATAGCATCTTCTCCCTCCTCATCAAATTCTGATTTCAAGTTAGAACCAAAGATTCGTGCCACTGATTGCCACATCATAGCCGAAAATCCGCCCTTTAATTCCTTAATTAAACTATAACTATTCGATCCGGTTTCCCGATCTATTAACTTTATTAACATACGCCCCTGCGAAAAAGTTAATTTACGCAAAGGAGCTTCAAACTCCTCAAAAAGTTCTTTCTCTGCTTTTTTTAAGTATGCTTTTTGCTCCTTCTCTCCAACAATAGTATCAACAGTTTGAGCTATTAATATAATTTGCTCATTTGCTTTACGTGCATAGGGTAAAGTTTTTTTTATATCACGCACTAACTTTGTATACCTTTTATACTTTCGTTTACTTTTAAACTTTTTAGGTGGCGATACCTTAACTTCAATAATATTAATATGTGGTACAGTATCTCCATTCACAACTGTTGAATTAACAAAGTGCGGTTCTTCTTTTACCTCTTGGGAAAATAGTAAGGTGCTCCCAACTAGGAATGACAATAACAATACTAATCTATAAATATGCATTATTACATTAAATCTTGACTGAACACTTTTGCGAGAAATACAAATCGCTAATTTATTCAAAGGTAACTTTCAATAACAATTTACACGTCTCATTTGGCTAGAAAATCTACCAAAAAAGAGCTTTTGGTAAATATGAATAATTAGTTTAAAGTAAATATTTATACGACTTATCATTTTCATCAAATAAAACATGCCGTTAATAATAAAAAAAAATAAATTTGTAACCCATTACGACTTACTTTCGTTAAGATTGAATAGTTAAGAAAATAAGGAGTCATTAATTAGATATAATATTATTATGAAAAAAACATTTATTGTAGGTGTCGCAGTTGTTTTTATATTGGCATTAGGTTTTACTTCTTGTAAAACTACACAAGATTGTCCTGCTTATAGCAAAGCTAAAGTTGAGACAAATATGGAGAAAGCTTAACCTAGAAAAATTTAGAAAAAGGGGTACGATAATGTCGTACCCCTTTTTTTTTGGACCTAAAGTATGCTAAAAAACATATTACGGGCACTTTTTACATTTTTTAATAAACATTGTTGAAAAACAATATGCTTTTCTTTGAAGATTAATAATTGATTTTATATTTTTGTGGCTCATTTTTAAAGGAATTGTAATTATAATTCTAAAAAAACATATTAAAATGTCAAAAATCAAAATTGGTATTAACGGATTTGGCCGTATCGGTCGTTTCGTATTTCGTCAGGCTGTTGCCAAAGGAACTATTGAAGTTGTAGCTATCAACGACCTTATCGACGTTGACTACATGGCTTACATGTTAAAGTATGATTCTACTCATGGTATCTTTGATGGTACTGTTGAAGTAAAAGATGGTAAGTTAGTTGTTAACGGATCTGAGATTCGTGTTACTGCTGAAAGAAATCCTGCTGACATCAACTGGGGTGGCGTAGAAGCTGAGTATGTTGTTGAGTCTACTGGTTTATTCTTAACTAAAGAGTCTGCTCAAGGTCATATTGACGCTGGTGCTAAAAAAGTTGTAATGTCTGCTCCTTCTAAAGACGATACTCCAATGTTCGTTATGGGTGTAAACAACACTAAGTACACTAACGATATGAACTTTGTTTCTAACGCTTCTTGTACTACTAACTGTTTAGCTCCTGTAGCTAAAGTATTAAATGACAAGTTTGGTATCGTTGAAGGTTTAATGACAACTGTTCACGCTACTACTGCAACACAAAAAACTGTTGACGGTCCTTCTGCTAAGGATTGGAGAGGTGGACGTGGCGCTGGTCAAAACATCATTCCTTCTTCTACTGGTGCTGCTAAAGCTGTAGGTAAAGTAATTCCTGAGCTTAACGGTAAATTAACTGGTATGGCTTTCCGTGTTCCAACTCCAGATGTATCTGTTGTTGATTTAACTGCACGTTTAGAGAAAGGTGCTTCTTACGAGGCTATCTGTGCTGCTATGAAAGAAGCTTCAGAAGGTGAATTAGCTGGTGTTCTTGGTTATACTGAGGATATGGTTGTATCTAACGATTTTATCGGTGATACTCGTACTTCTATCTTTGATGCTAAAGCAGGTATCTCTTTATCTGATAACTTCGTAAAAGTTGTATCTTGGTACGATAACGAAATGGGTTATTCAGCTAAAGTATGTGAATTAATTCAGTACATGGATTCTGTAAAGTAATTTACAGTCACAATAATATAAGAGGGGAGTCAATTTGACTCCCTTTTTTTATGCTCTTTTATTCCCTACAATAGAGAAATATAGTTTTACAATGTGAGTGTGGAACTTATTCCTGATTATGCAGTCTTAACAAAATATTAATTGGAGTAACTCAACTTCTCAAACCTTGGGATAAACAAATTCAGGTATATCAAGAATATTAATTTGGTTTTCTTTTAGGGTGACTTAACAAAGTAACTATCTATAATGCACTCCTTTTACTAGTGGTTTTTTAAGCGAACCTTTAAGCTCAAGAACTAAATCTTCTCCAGAACGAGGAATCTGCAAACCAAACAATCGCTCAATCCCTTCAAAACTTCCTTTTAAATTAGGATCTATAATATTAACGTTCACCGCAGAGCTTTTTATTAAAGATTCGTGTGGCTTAATAAAATCAAACTTAATTTGAGATTGTATCTTAGCTTTTAACAAAGGGGAGTATAGTCTAGTATCTGATAAGTATAAATCTCCACCTCTTAACTCTCCATTAAAATCAAGTTTATTGATACGCAAATCATCAAGACTAACGCCTATCAAGGACAATTGATTGGTATACATTCGTCTTGTTTCTTTATTGAAATCTAGAATTGCATTATTTAAGGCCATATACGTTTTACAACTTGTTCTGTTATCATCTACTTTTCCGAAAGCATCAAAAACAACTTCTCCTGTAGCGCGTTGAACTAAACCATCTATTGAATACAAACCCATATCCTTTATATCACCAAAACTGATGGTATTACCAACACTTGCAATATCGCTTACAAACTGGACTTTTTCTGGCTTCAGGTCATTATTGTAATGATACTTTGCTTTTAAGTCTGCATTGATAAGCGTAGAAGCAATATCCATTTTCTTTAACGTAGCCATTTTAGCTTCTGCGTTATTTGATAATAATGCGCTAAACTTATTTATTTCATCAATCTCCTCATTCCACTTAAGATCTCCAAATATCTCTCCACTCGTTTTAATATTCTCAACATTCAAGTTAATATCCTGGGAAGAACTTAAGGCATTTGATAAATCATTTGGATTTATATCACCCTTAAATATTAATAAAAAACTACTTGCTTTATACCACTCTTTGTTTTTAAGCACATTTAGATTATAAGCAGATAAAGACAACTTAGTCAACTTTTCCAATTTATTAGTTTGAGCAAGTTCTTGCGCCTCATCATAGGCCATCTTAATCACCAATTCATCACACTCTATTAAATAATCAGTTTTGGCTTTAAAATCTATGAATGTAACTTTCGATAAAATTGGAGAAACTTTAATCTGTGAATAAGATACTTCGGAAAAATTCTTCTTAATTAAGGGATTATTCTCAAGATTTGCCTCAATTCTATTAGCAATTTCTACACCATATTGCCAATCAAAAATTACTGCACCTAGTATTAATATTAATAAACTTCCTATAATTAACTTCGTCTTCATTACTTATAATTTACTTTACTAAAGTACGTATTATAAACCAATACTTACAACTCCACAAATGCATTCAATACTTTGCTTTACTAATCAATAAATATGCCATCAGATTTAAAAGGCATTAACTCCACAGAATCATACCTATTCAACTGATTGTGTTCAATTATATCTCGTAGAGACTTTACATATTCATAACGTCTTTCGGAATAATTACTTAAGTGCCATATTAATTGATAGGGGTTATCACTTTTCGATCGCGCTTTTCGAAACTGATTATAGGAGTGGACTCGTGAAATGGTTTCTAGATAATTATAAACCGACTCAAAAACAGAATCGTACTTTCTAAGGTAAACTGCCTTACCATCTCTAGCATTATTTGCCCGCACTCTTTTCTCACTTCTATTATACGACCAAATACCAAAAACATTATTCGCCTCTTGACAAAAACGGGAAGTTCCCCAACCACTCTCAACAGCAGCCTGAGCAAGAGTTATTGATAAAGGGTGCGAATGAAGCGATTCAATAATGTATTGCAAACTATCTGTACGATACTCTTTGGTAATCCGTTTTAAAAAGATTGAATCTTGATGATTTAAATCTCCCTCAAAAGCCTTTTGCTTGATTTTAATAACACTATCCTGTTTAAGCTTGATTTTTTCTTCCGCCATTAAAATTGATGGAATCATGATATCAAGAAATATCCTTTTCTTTTCATCTTTATCCAACTCCGAAAGGTTTGGTATATTTTTATAAATAACTGGATAAACTTCAGAACCAACAATGTGTTTTATTGAATCTGTATCAGTAATATCTACATATTTTACAGCAAGCTCGTTAGTGCATATATTTTTAGACTTACTTAAAAAATTAAGAACTAAACTAACATATAAAGTTATAGCTATTAAAATAAGTAGGTTACGCAAATTCAATCCTTTGATCATATCTATAATAAAGATTTTAGCGACCAAATATAAACATCCGATTTATATATTCAATAAATATCATGCACTTATTCAACATAATTAAACATATCAAACTACAATTATCAACGGTAGTTAATAATGATAAAGTTCTTTCAATCTACTTTTAAACCTTAAAAATTACGCAGGTTTTTCATACTTTCTTCCCTAGGCAGGGCGCGCTTTTTCTTTTTTGTAGTAAAATCTCTTTTCCTATTTCTCTTATAAAGGTTTGTGATACTATAGCGAAAAGTTATTTCGTGAGAATAGTTATTGTAATATTCTTGCTCTAAGCCATAATCGAAAGAATAACCAATATTGATTGCATTTGATATTTGAACATTAACAAGTGCAGACACCCATTTTTGAGTTTGATACAACACACCTAAATACAATAGATTATTAAAAATAACTTGTCCTCCCGCAGAGATATAGCTAAACTGAGAGTTTTTCATTTGCAACAGAAATGCAGGCTTAATGGCAATATTCTTATTTATTGCATGCAAATAACCGGTGCTGATATATGAATAGCGCATCAAAGGATTGTCTTCACCATCTTCTTGAGCGAATGGTTTCTCGTTTAAAATTTTTGGCATTGAAATGCCAAAGTAGAAATTTTGGGTAAAGTAGAAAGCTCCTACTCCAATATTAGGGGTAAAACTATTACTGATATCCGTTCCAAACATGGGATCATTTGGGTCATTTAAATCTAAATCGCCCAAGCCTAATGAGTAGTTAGTCACTGAGCCAGTAAACCCTAATGAAAGAAAGCCTTTTGAGGATAGTTTTATTAACCTAGCATAATTAGCATGAATAAGATTCATTTTATAAGGCCCATACTGCTCAATTTGGACACCCATTCCAATACCAGCAAGAGAATTATTTAAAGGAGAATCGAAACCAATTTGATATTTCTTAGGTGCTCCTTCCATACCAATCCATTGTTGGCGAGCTGTACCATTAATATTAAGCGCTTTTTGCACGCCTGTGTACCCCGGATTGAGAAAAAACTGAGTATTCATGAATTGAGAAGACGACACCTCAAATTGAGCATTTAACTTACCTGCAATGCAAATTGCAAACAAGGTAATATACAGGGTTATATTTGATACTTTAATGTGCATCTCCCCTACCAGTTTAAATAAACGTAACCACTATAAACATCTTTAGAATCGAGCACTTTTATAGTGTAATAATAGGTTCCTTGCTTCAATAATTGCCCTTTGTATTTGCCTGTATTTGCAATACCATCCCAGTTATTTTGATAGTTTAAATCCTTAAAAACAACCTCTCCAATACTTGTGATGATTTGAATCTCAAGATTCTTATCCTTAAAATCAGGCACATAAAATACATCATTAAGACCATCTCCATTGGGCGAAATACCTTGCGGGATAAATACCTCATATCCTTCAGGTGTTTTAATATGAATAAAAACCCAGGCATCATCGCAATCATTATCCGCATCACATACCTGATACTGAAGTGAATCAACACCCGTAAAACCAGTATCGAAAATTGCATTAACACTTAAGTCATTATTTACTGAAGCATACCCTTCATTTAAATCGGTAATAATTATTAAATCAAGTGGTGCATCAAATATACCCTCATCATTATTTAAAACATCTATATTAATATCTTCTCCTGCAAAAGCTACAACAGTATCGTTATTGGCTAAGGGGATGTAGTTAAAATAAGATACCTCAACACTTACTTTGGCCTCATCGCAACTTCCGTTTACATTACAAACCTTATATGTAAACTCATCTTTTCCATTAAATGACGGATCGGGTTTATACAGAATTTCATTATTCTCGGTGACTGTAGTTTCTGCATATTGAGACTCAACACTAATTACCAAACTAGCTACACCATCCTCTAAACCAAAATCATTATTTAGTACATTAATTTTTATTTCTTCGCCCTGATTCATAATGGCAATATCGCTGTTGGCAATAACAGTATTGTTTACCACACGCAAATCACTAGCCTTAACTCCATTGACATATAGATGCAACAAAAGGAAGATCACCAATACTAAATGATTTCTTCCTTTTCTATTAAAGCTAAAATATAATTCTCTATCGATATCCATATTTACTAAAGCAATATAGCAATACTACCAACTTAAACCTTTATATCGCGACTTCTTATTTTGTCGTGCAATTGAACAAGGGATAGCTCCATTTTCTCGTGATGTGCAAAAACTATAACGAAGTAACAATTGGTAAGCACTACCATAATCAAGTTGAGCACCCGTTAAGCCTAACTGATACTCAAAACCAAAACCAATCTTTTTATAATTAATTCCGCCTGTTACCCCTAAACCTAAACTTTTCCCTATTTGATAATCGACATTATGCCTGTACGAAACTAAACTCCACAAAGTATAATCGGGATCAGGCGTTGGGAAGGTACCCTTAAGCGTTAAATCAAGGCGCTTATCTAAAAGTGTATTTTGACGATACATTACAATTGGTTCTAGATAAATATCTCTATCCACAATTTTATACATCGAACTTGCGTAAATATGAAAATCAATTGGCTGCTCAGGTTCCTCGGGACTCATAAATAAGGGGTTGTTCTGATCCAACATATTAGTTACAGAAACCCCTAATTGATAATCGTCGTACTTATAAATTAAACCTGCATTAAAATTAAACCCCCATCCGCTATTAATTCCTCCTGAAATAGCAGGGTCGTTTGCCCCTGGTAATCCAAATCCGGACTCATCAATTTTAGTTTGTTCTGCCGTAAAACCCAAACCAAATGCAAGAGATGAAATATGATGACGTGTTTTTGAAAGCAACACTTCGTAGGAGAAAGCCTGGTGCAAACCTAGCTCCCCCATATTTCCATTTCTATCATTATATACATAACTACCAAAACCCAACTTACCCGTTATTGGACCCTGAAAGTTTATAATTTGAGTGGTAGGTGAATTATCCATACCTAGCCATTGATTTTGATAAAAAGCTCCAATATTATAGCACGATTTATCGACCCCTGCACTAGCTGGATTCATTAAAAACATATCATAAACATATAAATTTGTGATATAATATTTCTGTGCCGACACAGACATCGACATTAGACAAAAAAATAATATGACTTGATAGTGCCTTTTCATTTGGTTGGTGATTGTATTGTGTTTATGGTTGGTTAATAATTATCTTTTTAAAGTAAAATGCCCTTTTAAAGCTTTTTTCACCTCTACTAATTCCACTACATACCAGTAATCATCAGTTTTTACTGGCTGCCCTAAATACCTTCCATCCCAACCTGGGGCAGAAGCTTTATATTTAATAAGGAGTTTACCGTAGCGGTCGTAGATTTTAATGATACTATCTGGGAATCGATCAATTCCATCAATCTCCCAACGATCGTTTATACCATCATTATTTGGTGTGAAAAATGGAGGAACCTCAACATCAAACGCATTGTTCATACTAAAAGCATTTTCAGCAGTACATCCATTTCTGTCTATTACATATACGGTATAATCTCCATTTTCTAAGGATTTAAAGACATTCTCATTTTGAGGGAAACCATCGTTTAGACTGTAGGTGTAAGGTATTCTACCTCCCTCAGCAAAGACTACAACTTGAGCATAGATACTTGTATCAAGCCTCGCAATTACAGGCGACTCATAATGTACAATATTAGCAGTATCAGTATGTATATAACACTCATCTGATACTTCAACTATATATTGCCCTGCCTCTTCAACCGTTTTTAGTTGCGATTCATCACCATCGTTCCATCTATAACTGATAAAATCAGGCCCTGCATCAAGCTCTATAATCTCAAACTCACAAACTGTTGTATCTGATATTAACTTTGGACCTTCGTAAGCTTTATGTTTTACTGATTTGGTTGCGAAGCCGCTACAACCGTTCCCATCACGCACGGTAACCATATTAACTGTATCTAATATAGTTGGATAAATCACTTGTGTACGAGCGCCTGTATGCCATAAATATGAAGCATAACCACTACCTGCATCTAACTCCTCCAATGAAAGCATTGGGCAAACAATGGCATCAGGACCTAAGGATACTTTTGGAACAGGAAACCAATTCACCCTTTCTTGAACACGTGTTGTACATCCTTCAATATTAATTGCATCGAGCCAATATGTTCCTGGGTTTACTTTTATTGAAGTAGTACTCTCGCCTGTAGACCATGAATATGTATTGGAAGCACTTCCATTTACACTTAAATACATATCTTCCCCAGCGCACGCCTGTGTATAATCTAAAGTAACCACTGGTAATTGATTTAAAGTAACATCGATATCATCGCTCGCCTCACAGCCATTTAAATCTGTAACCTTTAGAGTATTGGTGCCAGAGGTTACAACTTCTAGCTGATGCGTATTCAAAAGTGGATCGTTATTCCACTCATAGGCATTATATAGATCATCCACTTCAATTGTATATGACGCGCCGCAAAAATCAACATCATCACCTAAACTAAGGACTGGCAATGGCAAGCTACTTAGCACAATATCATCTTGAGCTTCACAACCATTTATATCCTCAACCTTTAACAAATAAGTACCCGCAACATTGGTGATATAATCTGAATTATCAGCAACTTCAATATCTCCTGTAGCTTCTACCTTAAACCACTTATAACTATTAACTGGCGAAACTGGGTTAGTTAGCGTAACCGATGTTCCTAAACAGCTTGGTATATCATTTCCTAAATCAACGTTAACAGGAGATACCATAGAAGTTGTAACTTGGTCGGTATCAGAACAGCCATTTTTATCGTAGGCTGTTACAGAAAAATCACCAGCTACATTAACACGCATTGAAGCTGTATTATAATCATTTTCTCTTACTCCATTACTCCAAACCAAATAATCGAACACTGCATCTCCATCCGTAAAATTAGACACTTCAATATCTACAGAGCTTCCATCACAAATATTAAAATCATTAACTAAAGTAACTGATGGGTTAGCATACTCAATCACATCAACTTCTGTTCGCTTAGAACAACCCGCAAAAGTTGCCTCAACAATATAACTTCCAGCCCCTGTTGAGGTAACCCTATTTTGATTGCTCGATACATTCATATCTACACCATCTTTATACCAGACATATGAATCATATCCACCTGAAGCTACCAATTCAACCGTATTACCTTGACACAAATTTCTATCGGGTGTAATTGTTGGAGCAGGTGTATTCGTAAATGCAACATTAACGCCATCTGAAACAGGACATCCATTATTATCTAAAGCATTTACAATATAGTTTCCGTTATTATCGCTACCTGAATTTACTATCTCGTAAATATGTTCAGGGCTTGGAGTTGGTAATATCACCTCATTTGTTGTACCCTCTTTAATAAACGACCATTGGTAATTTGAGTATAGGTTAGGCTCTTCTATTTCTAAAGATACCCCTGCACACTCTTCCCTATCTTCACCTAAATCAATAGAACTTGGGGCGTACCAAGATAAACTACCTTGACCTGAAGCCTCACAACCTAAATTATCTATTACTGTTAAAGAAACATTACCTGGAGAGCTTAGTACAAAACTACTAGCCGTAGATCCATCATGCCATAAATAAGTATATCCTGTACCTGTAGGAGCTGTAAAAGTTCCTGCCTCCCCATCACACAAGATTTGATCTAACGATGCAATAACAGGAAGCGCATTTACAGTTATTGTAAATACCTGTGAAGCCATACAGCCTTCAGCATTCCAAACCCTTATGGTATAATCGCCCGATCTTTCAGGTATAATGAAATTTTGAGTTAAATCAGAATTTAAGATTCGCCCTTCAAATTCCCACTCGTATTTTTCAGCTAAGCTTGTATTTGTAACCACTTGTCCTGCACATACCGATGTTTTATCAAGTGTTATAAGCGGTAAAGGCAAAGCCTCAACTAAAACATCATCAGAATTCATACATCCCAACTCATCAGTAACCTCAACACTAATGGTTTCCGATGAACCAACCGAGGTGGTTACAGTGGTACTATTACCTGTGGCATTATTGCTCCAATTATAATTTTGATAGCCTGCTTGCGTTGTAAGTGTTACCGTTTCTCCCGGACAAACTTCAACATCATCACCAAGATCAACTTCTGGTAGCATAAAATCCACATCTATACTATCTGTAATTTCACAACCTCCCAATTGAGTTTCTGCTGTTAACCAATACCTACCCGATTCAGTAACTTGAATTGTAGGATCAGTTGAGATAACGGCTCCATTAGATGCCTCTGAATGCCAATGATAAGTATCCATAGGCGCACTAGCGCTTAACTCAATAGCATTACCAACACACTCCTGCGTTGGTCCTTGAAGTTTCATTCTACCATATGAAGAGAAGTAACCATAACTCACACTACCAGGGCCACTGCTAGGGTCATTCTCATCGAGAACACTTAAATGAAACAATCCATTGGTATTTTGAATAGTATAAGGTACTCCGGTTGTAATGTTTAAATCGATAATGGCAGAATACCAAGTATCATCGCTATCGCCAGAATCAGTACCCGCAACTTTGTGCCAGCTTAAATTACTAATATCATCTACAACATTATTATTCTCATCACGCATTATAAAATGGTTCAAATCTTTTTCCTTTGCCAAAATCTGAACCCAAAATAATCGTGCAAATATTCTTGTGAAGGATACAAAAGAAGAACCTGTACATTCGATGGTAGGTAGCAAAGCCGAGCCAAGCTCATTGGCTGTTCCGTTACCATGAACGTTAACCAAACCACATAACTGATAGGCATATATAGGTTTTGTTCCTCTAATATGAATTGCATGATTGGTAATATGAAAACTCTTCAACTCACCTTTATTTAAACTAGCTACTTTAGAATTGTCCCCATCAATAAAAATATGAGTGTTATCTTCAGTGGCAAGTACATAAACCTTTTGAGTTGCGTTAGTCTGATCACTAGTTTTAACGGCAATATATTCATAGCCAATAACTGATGTAGGAATCATTTGGTCTCCAATAAGATCATGCGGGTGGCTTGATTCATTCACAGAATCATCAGAAATAGTTACTGCTATATTTTTATCCGCTTTAATATAAGTACCTGCTAAAGAGGCTTTATGACTAATATCTCTATATTCTATACAGTAAGTCTGACCCTTATTTAGATTGATAGTATAGGGTACACCTGCCTTATGCCCTGTAACATTTACTTTGGGAATAATTGTTACAATGGTATTATCTTCAGTTGCTACGATATCTGCTTTTTCGTTAGCCTCTCCGTTATACCCAGGCCAGTTTTGATAATCATCTTGGGAAACCACGAAGAATTCCTTTCCTAAGGCATTTTCCCCTTTAAGCGTAAACTTATCAGGGTTACCCTGATTGGCAACTTCGTAATAAACCGATACATTTTCAGTAGATTCAATAAATAGGCCTTTATTATTTACCTTATCAACAGGAAGATTCTCAACATCTGTTTTTTTTACAACAAAACTAAACTGACTGTTCTTAGAAACTTTTTCTGTTTGCTTTTTAAAGTTTGCATTGGCAGGCATAGAAACACTAACCTCAGCATCCTTATCGAATGCTGTTACTCGAATAATTAAGGGATCATCACCATGCAGATGTGTAATATCAGGTGCTACAAACCAAAATTCTTTATCATTCTGAGAATAAAGAGTAATATTTAAACTTAATAATATTAAAAGCGCAAAAAAATGTAAACACTTCATTGTACGGTATATTTAGGTTATAAATTAGCGTTTATTTTAACTTACATAATACAGGCAAACCCTGCATTACATCACCTACACCTTTGTGTGAGGTTTGATAAAAGAAGTTTTAGTTTTGACAAATCGCTATTTTCATTACACGAACGCCATTTCTCTTTTGTACATAAAAACTTTACTTTAGGTTACACTCCTTTTAATAAACTTTATCAACAAAACACAACAACGAGCACATAAAACTCTGTGCAAATGAAGCTTAGCAAGCATTTAATTATTTAATATTATTTTCAATTAAATGGTAAAAAAAAACTACTCTAGCTTACACTAATTACCCAGATATTTACACGAACATGCGATAAAACATCATAACTACACAATTCAAATCGTAACATTAATTTCAGTTTATCGTAACACGCTTATAATGAAATCGGATAAAATTGAAATATTGGCACGTTACTTGAGTAATAGTTTATAACACTTTGTGAACTTAACTACATTAAAACGACACTCAACTAAGTAATGAATATGGATTTGTTACAAGATTAGTTGGCCAATATGCAGAATAGAAGATTGAATTAAGAACATAAAACATTATCAATATGAATGCAGTTATTAAATTAGAAACCCCGTCTGCAGAGAGCATCTCTGCTCAGGAACTAGATCGTCTGCAGGAACGTAATCAAAACATTATTGAGTCTATCAAACTTGAAAAAGGTGATGATGCTTTTTTCTATAGGATGGAATACGTAGATAATGGTGATATATTGGGTGTTTTATATGTTGAGGGAGGTAAAATAATTACCGGTTACGGCTTAATCCCTGATTTAACTACAAAGATCATCTCAGGCCATGCCGATTTAGAATATGTGGGCAATCATTTAAAACAATCAAAAAATTCTGTAGATCACAAAGAATTAATTAAGCTTAGTGTTCAATCAAACGAGCCGTTTATTATAGTTTGGAAAAAAGCAAAAAGCTAATTATTCCCGCTTCAATACAACTTCGCTACAAATAATCAATTACCTCATTAAAGCTTTAAACATTTTGTTTACAAAGTGGTTATAACGGTGTGCAAAAATAATTAGTTATTAAGTGTAATATATAAATATGACATATCGCACTTATTTTCTATTTTTTCTTAATTTTGCTCGAGTGTAACATTATAGTGCGCTATAAATAAGCACAGCTTTAAACAAAGTACATAATACTTAATAAGAAATTGATATGGCATTTGACATTGAAATGATTGAGAAGGTTTATAAAGAAATGGGAGAAAAGGTGAATAAAGCCCGCACCCTTCTTGGTAAACCCCTAACACTTACCGAAAAAATTCTTTACGCTCACCTTGCTGAAGATACTACAGAGGCCTACAAAAGAGGCGAATCATATGTAAACTTTAATCCCGATCGTGTTGCTATGCAAGATGCAACAGCACAAATGGCTCTATTACAGTTTATGCAAGCTGGTAAAGACAAAGTTGCGGTTCCTTCAACTGTTCATGCCGATCACCTTATTCAAGCCAAAACAGAAGCTACTGTTGATTTAAAAAATGCCAAGGATACCAACAAAGAGGTTTACGACTTTTTAAGTTCGGTAACCGACCGTTATGGTATTGGCTTTTGGAAACCAGGTGCTGGTATTATTCACCAAGTGGTATTAGAAAATTATGCATTCCCGGGTGGAATGATGATTGGAACCGATTCACACACTGTTAATGCAGGTGGTTTGGGTATGGTTGCCATTGGTGTTGGCGGTGCCGATGCGGTTGATGTAATGGCTGGTATGCCTTGGGAGCTTAAATTCCCAAAACTAATTGGTGTTAAACTTACCGGTAAATTAAGCGGATGGGCTGCCCCTAAAGATATTATTCTTAAGGTAGCAGGTATCCTAACAGTTAAAGGTGGTACTGGATGTATTGTTGAGTATTTTGGCGACGGTGCGGAGTCTCTTTCATGTACTGGTAAAGGTACTATTTGTAATATGGGCGCTGAAATTGGTGCAACTACCTCTACGTTTGCCTACGATAGCTCAATGGAACGTTATTTACGTGCCACTAATCGTGATGATGTAGCTGATGCTGCCAACAATGCTGCCGACGTACTTAAAGCTGATGCTGAAGTTTATACTTCTCCTGAAAAATATTTTGATCAGGTAATTGAAATTAACCTTGATGAGCTTGAACCACACTTAAACGGACCATTTACTCCGGATAAAGCTACGCCTATTAGCCAAATGAAGGCTGAAGCTGAGAAAAACGGATGGCCTTTAAAAGTTGAGGTAGGTTTAATTGGTTCTTGTACCAACTCATCGTACGAAGATATTTCTAAAGCAGCATCTGTTGCTTCTGATGCTGTTGACAAAGGCTTAAAAGCTGCTGCTGAATTCTCTATTACTCCTGGTTCTGAGTTGGTACGTTATACTATCGATCGTGATGGTTTAGTGGATACTTTCAAGAAAATTGACGGTGTGGTATTTGCTAACGCATGCGGACCATGTATTGGTATGTGGGCGCGTATGGGTGCTGAGAAACAAGAAAAAAATACCATTGTACACTCGTTTAACCGTAACTTCGCTAAACGTGCCGATGGTAATCCAAATACATTTGCTTTTGTGGGTTCTCCTGAGTTAGTAACAGCTTTGGCTATTGCCGGAGATTTAGGTTTTAACCCAATTACCGATACATTAACTAATGATAAAGGTGAGCAAGTTAAATTAGAAGTTCCTACAGGAAACGAATTACCAGTAAATGGTTTTGCGGTTGAAGATGCAGGTTACCAAGCTCCTTCGGCCGATGGCTCAGGCGTTAAAGTAATTGTATCTGACGAGAGCGATCGTTTACAATTATTATCTCCTTTTGCCGAGTGGGATGGATCAAATATTACAGGTGCCAAGCTTTTAATTAAAGCTGAAGGTAAATGTACTACTGATCATATTTCAATGGCTGGTCCTTGGTTAAAATACCGTGGTCACCTTGATAATATTTCAAACAACATGCTTATTGGTGCGGTTAACAAGTTTAATGGCGAAACCAACAAAGTAAAATCGCAAATTACAGGCGAGTATAACGAAGTACCTGCTACGCAACGCCAGTATAAAGAAGCGGGTATCCCAACCATTGTTGTGGGCGACCATAACTACGGTGAAGGTTCTTCTCGTGAGCATGCTGCCATGGAGCCTCGCCACCTAGGGGTTAGAGCTGTATTGGTAAAAAGCTTTGCACGTATTCACGAAACAAACCTTAAAAAACAAGGTATGTTAGGTCTTACATTTGCTACAGAAGCCGATTACGATTTAATTCAAGAGGATGATACTTTCAACTTTACTGATTTAGCAGATTTTGCACCTGGTAAGCCATTAAACCTTGAGGTAGTTCATGCTGATGGAAGCAAAGATGTAATTGTTGCCAACCACACTTACAATGCTCAGCAAATTGAGTGGTTTAAAAATGGTAGCGCACTTAATTTAATTAAAAAGCAGAATGCTTAATAGCTGTAAAAGCTAGTAGTTGTTAGTACTTAGTTAGTAGCAAATACCGCTACATACTTCTCTTTAACAATTACACATTCTATTTAAAACATTATATTATTAAGCCCGAGGGAAATTCTCCTTCGGGCTTTTTTTTATCTAAGAACGAAACTCTCTACCAAGAACAATTATACACTCACCAAGAGGCATTATGCACTATCGAAGTAAAAGAACATAGTATAGAAGTATAATAAAGTACAAACCAAGAACAATTATAGGCTCACCAAGAGGCATTATGTACTATCTAGTCAAAAGAATATAGTATCGAAGTAAGACATAGTAAAAACCAAGAACAAAAGTACACCTACCAAAAGAAACTAAGTACAAACCAAGTATTATTATACAAATACGAAGTATGCTCATAGATATATCTAGAGTGCCAATAAGAATCCTAAGTAGCATTAAGAACAATCTAATTACATAAAGACAATTTATGTGAGATAAAAAGCATACATCAAGAACCCTAATGTAAGTCCCATCAAACCCAGGCTACCTCAGTGACCCCACGTGTAGCAAATTAAACCGATGAGTCGCAATTATAAATTCCATAATTCAGAAGCTTACCTATATGGTGACAAGCTCGTATTATTTGAAAGAGCAGTTACCATAAAGTTGAGCCACACAGAGGGCTCGTTCGCTAGCCGTGAATTATAAATAAATTAGTCCCATTAAACCCGAGGTATTTGCCACAAAAAAAGCTTGCACAATTTCTTATGCAAGCCTTAACTAATCCTTAATTAAAAACTACTCTTCAGCTTTACCTTTAGTATTACCCATTGAACTTACAATTTTAGAAAAAGTGTAACGCTCTTTTTTTATAGGGTCAAACTGGTAATAACGTGAGGCAATTTTACAGATACCCATCACTTCAGTAAACACTTCATTAATATCAGCCATAGTATTGGCCGATATTGATTTTGTGTCATTCTTTAGCACTTCTTGGTTTAAGTTGTACTGCTTAAACTGAGAACCATATGCTATGATACGATCAACAAGCGCCTCGTTGGTTCCTTTTTCAATAATTTGCTGCTTCAATTCAGCTGTCATACCTTGTTCTAATTGAGCTAAAAACTGAATAATAGTTTCTTGTTTAGCCATTACTTTATTTAACTGAGAGGGTATGGCCAACTTACCCAATACTAAAGGAGCATCTGCTCCAAAATCAACTTCAATTTGCGTTTTCAGAAAAGAAACATCCCGATTTACTACCCCCTGCAAATTTACTAACTGCATAGTAGCATCTTTCTGCTCTGCATTACTTTGTTTGCCTAATGCGGTAGACATCAATCCCTCTACTCTCGTCAACAAATCAGCACTGTATTCTGGTGTCCACACGGTTCGTACCGTTGATAATTCTTTCACATCTTTATTAAAATGCTGTGCCACTACTAGGCAGCCCATAAGGGTTTCAGACTTGGTAAAAGATGATTTACTTTTATTCATAATTATTGTTTTAGAATAGCCCGAATACAGGCTATTGGGTTAATAAAAAAGCTTTTGCTTTTGTTAATTTGGGTTTAAAAAAAATGTTGGGGAAACATTTACTCAGTGCTTAAACTTTTGCTTGCTACTCAAACACCTAAGGCATGTACTCTATTGAAACTGGTACTGACTTATAAAAAATAAAAATGGGAAATATACTTGAATGGGATGGCTGATTGTTTTGACTTATCATACTAGATATTGATTATGTTTGGGTTAATTTTATACTAAAATAATAAAATAGTAATAAAGTACAAACCTCAATTAAACAACACCTTGCATTAAGCTCCTTTAAATTTACAGTATATATTTGGGCATATACACTGTACATACCACGCCACAATTAAGAGCACGGTAGACGATAGAACTGATAAAATAAATAATCGAAGTCGAATAAAAATGCTACCCTCCAAATTATTCCGTATTTTGGCATTTCATTTGATAATGCAACTACAATGAATACACAAATAAATAAATTACTCACTAAACTTGAAACTTGGTATAAAGCACATCCTAAACTACTAATTGCCCTTTCGGGAGGTGTAGATTCGTGTTTAGCGGCCTATTTAGGGCAGTATTATTTGGGTGCTGAAAATGCCATTGCAGTAATTAGCAATTCGGAGAGCTTAAAGCAAAAAGACTTAATAGATGCCCGAAAATTTGCGGACAGTTACCATATAAAATTAGAAGAAATTAATGCCGGCGAAATTAACGATCCTAATTACGCCGCAAATCCGGTTGACAGGTGTTACTTCTGTAAAACCAATTTATACGATGCCATCCATCACCTGATAAAGGAAAGTTATATAAGCTTTGAAATTGCCAATGGTAATAATTTTACCGATTTAGGCGATTATCGCCCAGGTATTAATGCTGCCAACGAAAACCAAATATTAAGTCCCTTCGCCGATTGTGAAATTACAAAAGAAGACATCAGGCTACTGAGTAAACATTTTAATTTATTTGTATGGGATAAGCCGGCAAGCCCTTGTTTAAGCAGCCGCTTTCCGTATGGTGAAGCTATTACCATTCCTAAGCTTAATATGATAGAACAAGCTGAAGACTATATTAACTCACTTGGTTTTAAAGATGTGCGAGTACGTTACAATAAAGGAACTGCGAGCATTGAGGTACCTAACAATGAAGTTGGTAAGCTTATTGAAAATGAAACTGCCGTTAATGCTCAACTTAAAGCTTACGGATTTACCAACTCAAAAATTGATACCGAAGGGTTAGTATCTGGCAAATTAAATAGAGCTATTGGCAAATAATAAAAAAGGGTTCAGCTATATATTATAACTGAACCCTTGTGCTTTTATAAGGTGATTTGGCACCTTATATTATATCAAATACTTTATCTAGCTTCATTAGCTTTAACAAGTTCAATACATCTTCTTGAATCTTAGATAAGCTAAAAGTGCTATTATTTTGTCGAGCTGTTTTCAACGCTGAAATTAGTACTCCAATACCTGTACTATCAATAAACTTAATGTTGGACAGATTTAAAACAATTTCAGAACCCTCAACTGAAACCTTCTCAGTAAGCTCAGCTTTAATTTGGTCAGCAACCACTGCATTAATCCTGTCTGAATCCTTAACTTGGGCAACAATAACCCCATTTATTTCGTTAGTTTCTATCATCATTTTATTATTAGCTTTTACATAAAACTTGATTCAGTTCAACAGTAACCTCTTCTGTTACTTTCCCAAACTTATTCACAAGTTCCTTAATGGTTCCTATATTAGAATTTACCTTAATCCACTCCATCCGTTTCTCCGGATATTCACTTAAACCTTTACTTAAAGCCTCAAACTCGGTTTTTTCTGAATCAGTACTTATCCCAACCTCATTCAGTTGGTTAATTCTACTTTGCTTGGCTAGTAATTCTAAATTTTTTAAATCAACATTACCCAACTCATTTAAGCCCATCGATACAACAGAAGACTTGGCTTTATGTGCAATTGCGGCAATTTTTAACCAATCGCTTTCTTGCACTGCCTCATCAAAACCATCAATAAATTCAGGGAGTTGGTCTATAAATATATTTATCAATTCTTTAATCAATTCTGTGTCGCCATCTGCAACCTCTTCCAAGTAAGAAAGATTTATCAGATTATATTCCATCTTTAAATAGGCTTAATTTATTTGCGTGTAAAAATAAACGTTTTATTCAGAAACGATTTGTTCAAATTAAGTATTTTGAATTTAAAAAACAATATTTATAACTAATTAACATTTTTTATAAAACTCTAGCTGAATAAGACTCTTAACATTCATACCAACTTAAGTCATATTTGTTCAAAAAAACAATCTCTAAATTTGTCTGTTAAGAACACATTATTTAATCCAAAAAATTAAAAAACTAATGAAAACAACGGCTTTTCACAAATACCACACTGCACTAAAGGCAAAGATGGTTCCTTTTGCAGGATATGATATGCCAATTGAATATTCTGGAATTAATACCGAACACATGCAAGTTCGTAATTCTGTTGGAGTATTTGATGTATCCCACATGGGCGAATTTTGGGTTAAAGGACCTAATGCACTTGCATTTATACAAAAAGTTACCTCTAATAATGCTGCTACACTTAGCATTGGCAAAGCACAATACTCATGTTTCCCTAACGGAAAA
This sequence comes from Saccharicrinis aurantiacus, assembly GCF_947489045.1. Classification (NCBI taxonomy): domain Bacteria; kingdom Pseudomonadati; phylum Bacteroidota; class Bacteroidia; order Marinilabiliales; family Marinilabiliaceae; genus Saccharicrinis; species Saccharicrinis aurantiacus. The sequence goes on along the minus strand of NZ_CANLCN010000017.1, from coordinate 52,483 downwards.
GGAGGAATTGTTGATGATTTAATAGTATATAAATACAGCGATGAAAAATACCTATTGGTAGTTAATGCTTCTAACATTGAGAAAGATTGGAATTGGTGCGTGCTTCAAAATACAATGAATGCCGAATTACAAAATGCTTCCGACGATATTTCTCAACTAGCCATACAAGGACCAAAGGCTACTGAATTATTACAAAAACTTACGGATACTGATTTATCTAATATTCCGTTTTACAATTTTGAAGTTGGCACATTTGCGGGTGTTGATGAAGTAATAATTTCTAACACAGGCTATACAGGTGCAGGCGGTTTTGAATTATACATGTATAATAAGGATGCATCTAAAATTTGGGAGGCTTTATTTGAGGTAGGCGAAGAATTCGGAATACAAGCAATTGGATTGGGAGCAAGAGATACCCTCCGTTTAGAAATGGGATACTGCCTTTACGGTAATGATATCGACGATACTACATCACCACTTGAAGCTGGATTAGGATGGATTACTAAGTTTACTGATGAGAAGGACTTCATTGATAAAGAGTTTTTAAGCAATCAGAAACAAAGTGGTATTACCAAGCGATTAAAGGCTTTTAAAATGATCGATAGAGGAATACCACGAAAAGACTATGAGATTGTGGATGCAGATGGTAATAAAATAGGAATTGTTACTTCAGGAACACAATCACCAGTACTACAACAAGGCATTGGCTTAGGTTATATTTCTACTGAATATACCAAAGAGCATTCTGAGATTTATATTGCTGTTAGAAAGAGAAAACTGAAAGCAGAAATCTGTAAACTACCTTTTATTTAGAGTTCAAAAGAAGGAAATGATGGTCTGGTTAAAAAAATTAAAGTTTTTTTTCTTTAATTAATTATGCCCTTGAATAATTATGACTTTTATCACATAGTTCTGACTTGCAATTTTTTAGTAGCAAGTAATTGAATGCAAATATTAATAAACTGATACTAAAAAGCCTAATTAACTAACAGAGTGCAATAATGTTTTCGCTTTGTTTACTAGATTTTAGTTCATTAATTTTTTACTTTTGCACACTTAAAATTAAAAGCACCTATTAAATAGGTGTAAAATTTAATGTAAAATTAAATATGCTTTAAGGATACTTTGATAATATGCACTGTTCTTTACTGCTCATTTAAATATAATGTAACAGTTCCCCGCCTTTGCAAATGAAAGCTCAGGCCTGTGACCAACAAATAAAAATTAGAAACATGAAAAAGCACAATTTTTACGCCGGTCCTTCTATTTTACCGGAATACACTATTAAAAATACTGCGGATGCAGTTTTAAATTTTGCAGGAACAGGATTATCTGTAATGGAAGTATCCCATCGTTCTAAAGAATTTGTAGCTGTAATGGATAACGCAATTGCGCTTGTAAAAGAATTGCTTGATGTTCCGGCTGGTTACCAAGTGGTTTTTGTTGGTGGTGGAGCAAGTACTCAATTCTGCATGGTTCCTTATAACCTAATGAATAAAAAAGCGGCTTACTTAAACACTGGTGCTTGGGCAGCAAAAGCTCAAAAAGAAGCGAAGTTGTTTGGTGAAGTTGTTGAGGTTGCATCTTCAAAAGATAAAAACTACAATTATATCCCTAAGGGATTTGAAGTTCCTTCTGATGCTGATTATTTACACATTACAACTAACAATACCATCTATGGTACAGAAATTAAAACTGACTTAGATGTAAATGTGCCAATAGTTGCAGATATGTCTTCTGATATTTTCTCTCGTCAGATTGATATTTCAAAATACGACATTATTTATGGTGGTGCTCAAAAGAACTTAGCTCCTTCAGGTGTTGCTTTTGCCATTGTAAAAGAAGATGCTTTAGGTAAAGTTGATCGTCAAATTCCAACAATGTTAGATTATAGAACTCACATTGGTAAAGAGTCTATGTTCAACACCCCTCCTGTTCTTCCTGTATTTGCAGCGCAACAAACACTACAGTGGTTAAAAGACCAAGGTGGTATTGCAGCTATGAATAAGAAAAATGTTGAAAAAGCAGCATTATTATACGATGAGATAGATAGCAGCAAATTCTTTAAAGCTACTGTTGAGGCTGAAGAAGATCGCTCTTTAATGAATATCTGTTTTGTGATGAACGATGAGTACGTAGAGCTTGAAAAAGACTTTATGGAGTTGGCCACAGCTAAAGGATGTGTTGGTATTAAAGGTCACCGTTCTGTTGGTGGTTTCCGTGCATCTACTTACAATGCTTTACCAAAAGAAAGTGTTGAAGTATTAGTTGCCGCAATGAAAGAATTTGCATCTAAGCACTAGAATATATTAATTGAAGATGGTTTATAACAACCATCTTCATTTCTTACCTGATTAAATCAAAAAGAAAATGGCTAAAGTATTAGTAGCTACAGAAAAACCATTTGCAAAGGTTGCTGTAGAAGGAATTAAAGAGATAGTTGACAAAGCAGGTTTTGAATTTGCTTTACTAGAGAAATATACTGACAAATCAGAATTATTAGAAGCTGTTAAAGATGCAGATGCTTTAATTGTTCGTTCTGATAAAGTTACACAAGAAGTGGTTGATGCTGCTTCAAACCTTAAAATTGTAGTACGCGCAGGTGCTGGATATGATAACCTTGATTTAGCGGCTTGTACTGCTAAAAATGTGGTTGCCATGAATACGCCAGGGCAAAACTCAAATGCTGTTGCTGAACTTGCATTCGGAATGATGATTGCTATGGCTCGTAACGCATACAATGGTACTGCAGGAACTGAGTTAAGAGGAAAGAAAATTGGTATACATGCCTATGGAAATGTAGGTCTTTACGTAGCTAAAATTGCTCAAGGAATGGGAATGGAAGTTTTTGCTTTCGATCCGTTTGTTGACGATGCTGTAATTAAAGCTGATGGTGTTACTCCTCTTGCTTCAATGGAAGAGCTTTATTCTACTTGTCAATATGTATCATTACATATTCCTGCAACAGAAAAAACAAAAGAATCTATCAACTACGATTTATTAAAAACGATGCCAGCCAATGCTGTTTTAGTTAACACTGCTCGTAAAGAAGTAATTCACGAAGCTGATATGATTAAATTAATGATGGAAAGAGAAGACTTCTCTTACATCTCTGATATTGCTCCTGATAACAAAAATGATTACGCTCCATTTGGCGGAAGATTTTTCTTTACTCCAAAGAAAATGGGTGCTCAAACTTCAGAAGCAAATATCAATGCAGGTGTAGCTGCTGCTAACCAAATTGTGAACTTCATCAATAATGGAGACACAACTTTTAAAGTAAACAAGTAATAGAATTGCTTTATAATATTTAAGGCTGTTGAATTTTCAACAGCCTTTTTTTATGCTTAAAGTCATCGTTTTTTCACAATTTCATCTGATAATTATCAGCAACAACATAACTCAACTCTTAATATATTGTGGTAATCAACTAAAAAACTAAAATCTATTTATTATGGCAATAGTTAAACCATTTAAAGGATTACGTCCACCACAAAATATAGCACAAGATTTGGCTTGTTTACCATACGATGTAATGAACCGTAATGAGGCTAAAAAAATGGCCGAAGAAAAAGAGGTTTCCTTATTACATATTACGCGAAGCGAGATTGATTGCTCTGACGAAACAGATATCCACTCTAAAGCAGTTTACGATAAATCTATTGCTAATTTTAAATCCTTCCAACAAAAAGGATGGTTGGTGCAAGATACAGAAGCCAAATTCTACATCTATGCACAAACTATGAATGGCAGAACGCAATATGGTATTGTTGGTGCCGCTGCGGTTGAGGATTATATGAATGGCATTATTAAAAAGCACGAACTTACTCGTAAAGAGAAAGAGGAAGATCGCATGATTCATGTAAGAATTAACGATGCCAATATTGAACCTGTGTTTTTCACATATCCAGCTGTAGCCGAAATTGATGAGCTAGTAGCTGAGATTGTAAACTCACAAAAACCAGAATACGATTTCGTGGCTGAAGATGGCTTTGGTCATCACTTTTGGGTGATAAACAATCAGGTAACTAACAATAAAATAGAAACCCTATTTGCTACAAAGGTGCCTGCTACCTACGTTGCAGACGGACACCATAGAACAGCTGCCGCAGCACTTGTTGGAAATGAAAAAAAGAAACAGAACCCAAACCATAAAGGTGATGAAGAATATAATTTCTTTTTAGCCGTGCATTTCCCAGATACGCAGTTAAAAATAATCGATTACAATAGAGTTGTAAAAGATTTAAACGGACTCTCAAAAGAAGAATTCATTAATAAACTTGCTGATAAATTTGAGCTTAGTGAGGCCACTACAGAGATCGTAAAACCATCTAAGCTACATGAATTCTCTATGTATATTAAAGGAGAATGGTACAAGTTATCAGCAAAAGAAGGTACTTTTAACAACAGTGATCCAATAGGCGTACTAGATGTTACCATACTTTCAAACCTTGTTTTAGATGAGCTTTTAGGCATTAAAGATCTAAGAACGGATAAACGAATAGATTTTGTTGGAGGAATTAGAGGTCTTGGTGAATTGGCAAAACGAGTAGATTCTGGAGAAATGGAAGTGGCCTTTGCCATGTATCCTGTATCCATGCAACAATTAATTGACATTGCAGATACTGGTAATATTATGCCTCCGAAAACAACCTGGTTTGAACCGAAATTACGATCGGGATTAGTAATTCATAAATTAGACTAATTAAAGTAGAAAATGCATTTAATAAAAAAGAGAGGACTGTTGTTCTCTCTTTTTTTATGGAATATTGTAATTTTGTAGAAACAAAGATTCATAAAATGTCGATAGCAAATAATATAGAAAAAATACAAAATACCCTCCCCTCTACCACCACACTTGTTGCCGTGAGTAAAACAAAACCCAATAGTGATATTATTGAAGCCTTTAATGCTGGTCAAATCATATTTGGTGAAAATAAAGTACAGGATTTAGTTGCCAAATACGAAGTGTTGCCAAAAGATATAGAATGGCATTTCATTGGACACCTACAATCCAATAAAATAAAATACCTTGCTCCCTTTGTATCTTTAATTCATGGAGTCGATTCTTATAAACTACTTAAAGCTATCAATAAGGAGGCTGTAAAAAACAATAGAACCATTAACTGCTTGCTTCAAGTACATATTGCCGAAGAAGATACAAAGTTCGGTTTCTCAGTAAATGAGATCACTGAATTATTAGAAAGCGGCAGCATCAATGAACTAAGCAATATAAAGATATCTGGCTTGATGGGAATGGCAACCAATACAAAAGATGAACTACAAGTAAGAAAGGAATTCTGCTCTTTAAGAGATACTTTCAATAACTTTAAGCAAACGTATTTCAGTAATAACGAGCATTTTAAAGAAATATCAATGGGCATGTCTGGCGATTACCAACTTGCAATTGAATGCGGTAGCACAATGATTAGAGTAGGCAGTTCAATATTCGGAGCCAGATAATTAGCAAATTAAGAAGGGCGTAATTATAATACATCCTCAACATAATCGAGTGTTTTACATAAAGAATACTTCTAGTTATAAAAAGAATTTTACCTCTTTAATATTTTATCTGCAAGTCAGGTTATTAGTTTTGAAAAACAATTATATTTGTTCAATTAGTTAACATCTCAAAAATATTCCATGTCAAATTTAAATACAACATACCTCGGCTTAAAGCTTAAAAACCCAATTATTGTAAGCAGTTCTGGTTTAACCAAAGGCATTGATCAGATAGAAAAAGTTGTGAATGCAGGAGCAGGAGCAGTTGTTTTAAAATCTTTATTTGAAGAGCAAATTAACCACGATATCAATAAACAAATCTCTAACTCTGGTGATGTTGATTACCCAGAAGCTCACGATTTAATTGCGGGTTATACAAAAGAAAATTCAGTTGGCGATTATCTTAAGTTAATTAGCGATGCTAAAGCAAAATTTGATATTCCAATTATTGCAAGTATCAATTGCTTCTCATCTGACGAATGGATTGACTTCGCTAAAAAGGTTGAAACCGCTGGTGCTGATGCAATAGAACTTAATGTGCACGTGGTTAACACTGACAAAAACGTTGAAGCTTCAATTATTGAAGGACTATATTATACCATTGCGGAAAATATCCGAAAAGCGGTATCTATTCCTATCGTATTTAAACTTGGTGATAACTTCATCAACTTGGTAAGCGTTATCAATAAATTAAGTATAATTGGTATCGATGGAGTAGTTTTATTCAATCGCTTTTACCAACCAGATATTGATATCAATAAATTATCAATAACCTCAGCTTCTGTATTTAGCTCACCCGCTGACATAAGAAAATCATTACGTTGGGTCGCTATTGTATCAGATAAGGTTGACCAAATTGACATATCAGCTTCTACAGGAAACCATAATGGTGAGTCTGTCATCAAACAAATTTTAGCTGGTGCCCAAACCGTGCAAGTATGTTCGGCCATTTATAATAACGGCGCCAAGGTTATTTCTGAAATGCTTAATGAATTATCATTTTGGATGGATGAAAAAGGCTACAAAACAGTTGATGAATTTAAGGGGCTACTTAGTTATAAAAACATACCTAACCCTGCAGTTTATGAACGTGCACAGTTCATGAAGTATTTTTCATCAATGGAATAAAATAATTCTAAATAAAAATACACCTAAATGAATCAAAAATAGAATCGTTGCGTATACTTCATTCGTTTACAGTGGATATCTAATACGATCTTATAAAGATGCTTAAACTATCTAATATGAAAATGCGAATAAAGCACCTATTTATTGTATCTCTTGGTTTTGTTGTTGTGGCAGGCTTGATGAGTTCATGTCAATCGAGTGGAACAAAAACAAAAGGAGCAGAAGAAAAGTTAATTGAATCAGCATCAAAGGTAGATGCTCAATTGATGGAGAATTTCAATAAGTCAAAACTTATTTTCTACTCCCTGCCCTCTCCTCTTGAAACAGCAATGCTTATAAAGAAATCAGGTGCTCGTTTTGATGCAGATATTCTAAATCCAACAAAAAATGCTAGCAAATACAGCACTAATTTAAAGATGGCTGTAAACTTAGGTATTTATGGTGCAGATTTGAGCTATACAAGTTTATTTGATCAAACACAAAGCTCTATTCAGTATATGGCTGCAAGTAAAAAGCTGGCAGATGGTTTAAATATTTTAGATATCATTGATGAAAATACATTAAAAAACATTGAAGAGAACATGAATAATAGAGATGCAATTATTGATATTGTATCCGAATCATTCATGAACTCTCACTCATACTTAAAAGAGAATGATAGACCAATAATTTCAACCGAAATTTTAGTTGGTGGATGGATTGAAGGCTTATACCTAGCAACTTCATTAACCAATGGCTCTATGCAAAACAACAAACGCTTATTGGATAGAATTGTATATCAAAAGCTTTCTTTAATAACAGTGATAAACTTAATTGAGTCGCATGATGAGAATGAGGATTTAACATATTTGAAAAATAAAATGCTTGAATTACAGGATATTTTTGAGCAAATAAAAATTGTAAATACCTCTAATGTAATTGCAGAAACAGATGCAAGTAGAAGAACAACAACCATAAAGGCTGATTCTGAAACCTATATTTCAGAAGAGACCTTTAAACAATTAATTAATAAAGTGTCTGAAATTAGAACTGAGTTTATCTCATAAAAAGATAACAACACATGATAAGTTAAACCAGTGGAGTATTACTTCACTGGTTTTTTTATGCGTTTATTTTATACAAATTATTGTAGAAGGTCACATTAATTTAAAACACAATTAATCATAAATCCTGAACAATACTTCATTTATTATGTTTACGAATTGAGCTATTTATTAGTAATAAGTAATTTACACTATCATCTTATACTTTTTATTTATAAATTGATATTCAAATAATCTGAAATTTCAGATTGTTATTAATGCTCATAATTCTCTCACTTAAACTATAATCAAAATGAAAACAAGGAATTTCGCTCAAAGATGGATTGCATCCGCGTTTCTTTTGGCTGTATCGGTAGCATTTGTGCCATCGCATACCGAAGCACAGAAGAAAAACAAGAAACCAAATATTCTTATTATTTGGGGTGATGACATTGGTATCGCTAACATCTCGGCATACACAAAAGGTATGGTAGGTTACCAAACACCTAATATTGATAGAATTGCTAACGAAGGTATGATTTTCACAGATTACTATTCAGAACAGAGTTGTACTGCAGGTCGTTCTTCATTTATTTTAGGTCAGAGTGTTTTCCGTACAGGTTTGAGTAAAGTTGGCCTACCAGGAGCTAAAGAAGGAATCAACGAAAAGGATCCTACAATTGCAGAGATGCTTAAAGAGGAAGGATATAGCACCGGTCAATTTGGTAAAAACCACTTAGGCGACAAAGATGAGCATTTACCTACAAATCATGGTTTCGATGAGTTTTTAGGAAATTTATATCACTTAAATGCCGAAGAAGAACCTGAGTTACCCGATTATCCTGACCCAAAGAAATATCCTGATTTCAGAAAAAACTTTGGACCTCGAGGAGTAATACATTCAACTGCTGATGGCAAAATTGAAGATACAGGCCCTCTTACAAAAAAAAGAATGGAAACCATCGACGATGAAACCGTTGCGGCAGCTAAGAATTTTATCAAAAAAACTGTAAAAAGTGGCGAGCCATTTTTTGTTTGGTGGAATGGCACTAGAATGCACTTTAGAACTCATGTAAAAGAAGAACACAGAGGTATATCAGGTCAGAATGAATATGGTGATGGCATGGTAGAGCATGATATGCACGTAGGTGAGTTACTTGATTTACTCGACGAACTTGGCATAGCCGATAACACCATTGTTCAATATGGAACTGATAATGGCCCGCATAAAAACTCATGGCCCGATGCTGCAGTTAGTCCTTTCAGAGGTGAAAAAAACACCAACTGGGAAGGCGGCTGGAGAACCCCGTCAATGGTTCGTTGGCCAGGCCATATTAAAGCAGGTAGCATTTCTAACGAAATAATGAGCACCATGGACTGGTTCCCTACCCTTCTTGCAGTTGCAGGAAATGATAATATAAAAGATGAATTATTAAAAGGTAAAAGTGCAGGCAACAAAAATTTTAAAGTCCACTTAGATGGATATAACTTCTTACCACATTTAACAGGAGAAGTAAAAGAGGGCCCCCGCAGAGAAATTTTCTATTTCTCAGATGATGGTGATTTAACAGCACTTCGCTACGATGATTGGAAATTTATTTTTATGGAACAACGCACTGAGGGAACATTAGCTGTCTGGGCTAATCCGTTTACACCTTTACGTGTACCATTAATTTTTAATTTAAGACGTGATCCTTTTGAAGAGGCTACCATTACCTCTAACACCTATTACGATTGGTTACTGGATCATGTATTTTTACTTGTTCCTGCACAAAAAGTTGTAGGTCAATTTTTAGGTACATTCGAAGCTTACCCTCCTAGAATGGAAGCTGCTAGCTTTAGCCTTGATAAAGTGATGGACAAACTACAAGAAAATAGTGGCTCAAAATAAAAATCTAACTTTTTTAATTATGAAGATTAACTCAAAAATTACATTAGTAACTGCGGCACTATTCGCAGTTACATTTCTGCTTACCGGTACGGTAGAAGCCCAAAAGAATAAGAAAAAGCCCAACATACTAGTTATTTGGGGCGATGATATCGGTTGGGCTAACATTAGCAAATACAATCATGGCATAATGGGGTATAAAACGCCAAACATTGATAGAATTGCTAACGAAGGTGCTATGTTTACCGATTGGTATGCACAACAATCTTGTACAGCCGGTCGTGCTGCATTTATCTTGGGGCAACACCCATTCCGTACAGGTTTATTAACTATTGGCATGCCAGGCTCAAAGCAAGGTATTCAGGAAAACCAAGCTACAATAGCTGAGTTACTTAAACCCCAAGGTTATACTTCTGGTCAGTTTGGTAAAAACCATCTTGGAGATAGAGATGAGCATTTACCAACAAATCATGGATTCGATGAGTTTTACGGTAACCTTTATCACTTAAATGCAGAGGAAGAACCTGAAACATATTATTATCCAAAAGATCCTGAGTTCCATAAAAAATATGGCCCTCGTGGTGTGTTGCATTCATATTCTGATGGTAAAGTAGAAGATACTGGCCCAATGACGCGTAAAAGAATGGAAACTGCCGATGACGAATTTACCGATGCTGCTATAGCATTTATCGAAAAAGCACATAAACAAGGTCAGCCTTTCTTTGTATGGCTTAGCGCCACCCGTATGCATGTTTGGACACATCTAAAAGAAGAAAGTATAGGGGTAACTGGTATTGGTTTATATCCTGATGGAATGGTTGAGCATGACAAACAAATTGGTCGTGTTTTAGCTAAGCTTGAGGAATTAGGTATCTATGACAACACCATGATTATGTATTCTACCGATAATGGTGCTGAAAAATTCACATGGCCTGATGGAGGAACAACTCCCTTTGCTGGCGAAAAAGGAACCACATGGGAAGGTGGCTTTAGAGTACCTTGTTGTATTAAATGGAATGGTGTTATTGAGCCTGGTACAATTTCAAACGACATACATTCACATGAAGATATGTTACCTACAATTCTTGCAGCAGCAGGAGTTCCCGATATTAAATCAAAACTATTAAAAGGTTATAAGGCTGACGACAAAAACTTTAATGTTCATTTAGATGGTTATAACTTAAAACCACTCTGGAGTGGTGAAGTTGAAGAAAATCCGCGTAAAGAGATCTTTTATTTTGATGCAGGAGGAAACTTAAATGCAGTCAGATATAATGATTGGAAACTACACTTTACAATAATGGAAGGTGCCATTAACGAAGCATACCGCAAAACTCCATCGTGGCCTATTGCTATTAATTTACGAGCAGATCCATACGAACAATCTTTTGAATCAGCAATGTACATTAGATGGTTTGCTGATAATATGTGGCTTTTCGTACCTGCACAAGATGTAGTTGGCAACTTCTTAGCTACATTTAAAGAATATCCACCGGTAAGAGGTTCTTCATTAGGAGTTGATCAGGTTGTCAAATCACTTACATCACACCCTGGTGCTCAATAATTCTTTTTAACAAAACAAAAAGTGGCTGCATTTTTGCAGTCACTTTTACCCACTTAACACATGCTAAAAACAAAAACAATGCACAGAAATCTGATTATCATCACAATAATAAGTTCAATCGTTTTTTCATGCAATACCTCCACACCTAAAACACTGCAAAACAACCTGTCTAAATGGAATGATACACCAATAAAAAAAGAGATTATTGAATTTGTTAACACGGTTACCAATATTAATAATACCAACTACGTATCTCCTAAAGAACGAATAGCTGTTTTTGATAATGATGGAACTTTGTGGAATGAAAAGCCATTATACATCCCACTTGAATTTGAATTAGATTATATCAAGACACATTATAGTGAGAAACCCGAATGGAAAAATGATGAATTCTTTTCGAAACTTGCCAATGACGATCTATCACCATTTAAAGAATACTCCTCTATTGATCTTATCCAAAAGTTATTCGGCGCCCATCAAGGTCAAATTGAAACCGAGTACAAACAGAATGCTTACGACTTCTTAAGCAACAAAAATCATCCAAAATTTAACCGACCTTTTAAAGAAATGATCTATTCTCCTATGGTAGAATTGGTAAAGTACCTTCAAGAGAATGAATTTAAAGTATTTATTGTAACAGGTGGAGAAATTACCTTTGCACGTACCGTATCCGAAGAAATCTACAATATTCCTATGGAGAATGTAATTGGAAGTAATGTGGGAATGGAATATGTCAACGATACTTCTGATCCCTATATCATACGCACTAACGAAATAAAATCGGCAAACGATAAACATATTAAACCCACCAACATAGAATTACACATAGGTCGCAAACCTATCTTTGCCGCTGGCAATAGCAACGGTGACTACGAAATGATGGAATATACCTTATCAGGTCAAGGTCCTTCAATGGCAATTTTAGTAAATCATGATGATGCAGATAGAGAATATGCATACATGCATGGCACTGAAAAAGCCATAGCTGATGCTCAAGAAAAAGGTTGGCGTGTGGTTAGTATGAAAAATGATTTTAAAGAAATTTTTTCTAAATAGATACTGTAAAAGATGAGTGTATTATCAGATATCCAAGAATTAAGAAACCGAATGAACCAATCTATCATTGGTCAGGAAGTTTTGGTTGATAGAATATTAATTGCATTACTTGCTAATGGGAATGTATTACTGGAGGGATTACCTGGCTTGGCGAAAACACGAGCTGTAAAATCATTAGCCAAGGAACTGGAGGCTGATTTAAGTAGAATTCAATTTACACCCGATTTACTACCCTCTGATATTACAGGATCGGAAGTATATCAACCTGAATTGGAAGAAAAATTTATATTTCAAAAAGGGCCCATATTTAGCAACCTAGTACTGGCTGATGAGATCAATAGAGCTCCCGCTAAAGTACAAGCTGCGCTTTTAGAAGCCATGGAAGAAAGACAGGTTTCAGTTGCTGGTAAAACCCATAAAATGGATCCTCTTTTTATGGTTTTAGCCACCCAAAATCCGGTTGAGCAAGAAGGTACTTACCCACTCCCAGAGGCACAAATGGATCGTTTTGTAATGAAAGTACTAATTGATTACCCTAGTACCGACTCCGAAACGAAAATACTACAATTGGTGCGCAACGAAATTAAAAACCACAATACAACTAATGAAAAGTCCACTTTAAATCCTCAAATTATATTTGATGCAAGAGCCGAAATCCAAAACATAGAAGTTTCAGAGAATATTGAAAGATATATTGTTGATTTAATAGCAGCCACAAGGTATCCTGAAAAATACAATGAAGAATTGAAGAATTGGATTGACTTTGGTGCAAGCCCCAGAGGTACTATTGCTATTGATATATGTGCAAGAGTTATGGCCTGGATGAACGATAGAAGCTATGTAACACCGGATGATGTAAGAGCCATACTCCATGATGTATTGCGACATAGATTAATATTGAGTTATGAAGCAGGAGCAGAAGGTATATCAACCGACAAAGTAATTGATGAAATATTAAAAGTAGTAGCAGTTGCCTAGCAGCATATCCTGAAATTATACTAGCAAAAGCCTTGTACGATTAAAGTATGAACTGAGTAAATAAAAATATCCATCCTTTAATTACATATCGATTTGAAATCAAATACCAATAATATCATCCCAACACTGAATGATTTGTTACAACTAGAATATTTGGTTGCCTCAACAGGTTTTTCTTTGCTTCCTAAGCAACTGGTACATAGTGTGCTGGCGGGTAAACATGCCTCTAAACTTAGAGGTAGAGGATTAGATTTTGAGGAGGCTCGAAAATACGTCGCAGGAGATGATATTAGAAATATTGATTGGCGTGTTACGGCGCGCACACGAACCACGTATACAAAAGTTTTTACTGAGGAAAAGGAAAAGCCAGTACTTATAATTACAGACCTCACTCCTAGCATGTTCTTTGGTTCAAAGGTCTATACAAAATCGTATATCGCGAGTCAATTAGCTGCAATATCTGCTTTTAAGGTATTAAAAAATAGCGATAGAGTTGGTGGAATTATCTTTAACCATAAGCAGACTGTTACGCATGCACCTAAAAGGAATCGTAAAAACATACTCCAATATTTCAATACAATGGTTTCGTTTAATAAAGAATTGCTAAACGAAAATAATAACATAGAAGATAAACCTGAAGTATTTGAGAAGGTATTAAATAAAACAATAAGCATTGCTACTCACGACTTTTTGGTGATAATAATAAGTGATTTTATCAATACATCAGCAAAAACCAAAAAACAAATCATTCATATATCACAACATAACGATGTAATATTATGCCCAATAAGTGATCCGATGGAATCAGATTTAGGAAGTGATAAATTGGTATTATCGGATGGAAACTTACAATTTCTTTGGAAAGAGAACAACCAAAAACAAACTGCAAATTTTAAAAGGCAACAAAACGAATACAATCAGAATTTTCAAAAAGAAATTTCTCGTTATGGAATTCCTTTTATGCAGCTCAACACTGTTGAACCAATCAATCTTCAACTTAAAAACCTATTTAAAAACAAATTGCAAAAGAACAGATGATAAAAGATATTTCTACATATAATTCATCCATTGGCAAAATCATTGAACCTGAAACTATCTCGTATAGTTTTAATACTTTAGGTTGGCAAATTGTGGCTATAATCCTAGTAGTTATTAGCATCTCAATAGCATTGAAATATTTTTTTAGATACCGAAAAAATGCCTATCGGAGAGAAGCGATTAAAAGTATAAATAAAGCTGTGCAAGAAGATAACATTAACACTTTGCAAGCAATCAACACCCTATTAAAATCATTATGTTTAAGTCTATATGAAAGAACAGAAGTAGCTAGCTTATATGGCATAGATTGGTTCTCATTCCTGAATACTAAAACAAACAATAGTATGAGTAATGAGAAACAATATCAACAATTCTCAGAAGCGATTTATAGCTCAAACCACAACGCTAATAGTGAACTAACAAAGGCCTTTATAGCCTTTTCTACTAACTGGGTAAAAAAACACAAAGCATAAGATGTTCGAATTTGGATACATATGGGTTTTCTTTTTACTGCCACTACCACTATTGGTTTATTGGTTAGTACCTCCTCTTAAAATGAGAAAAGAAGCTTTACGTTACTCAAAATTTCATAGCGCCAATGAAATTAGTGGGAATAAGGCTAGCACAAAAGCGTGGATTTCGAAGCGAAATATTCTACAATGGGTGATGCTCAGTTTAATCTGGATTTCTTTGCTAACGGCTTTAGCTAGTCCGCAAATTATTGGCGAACCAAAACAAAAGGTAAAAACAGCACGAAACTTTGTTATAGCTGCCGATATTTCCTTCAGTATGGCTAATAAAGATTGGTTTATTGATGGAGAAAGAGTTACCAGATGGGAAGGTGTAAAACAGGTGTTAGGTGAGTTTATAGAACAACGAGAAAGTGACCGATTAGCCCTAGTTTTTTTTGGTTCAAATGCCTACCTGCAAGCCCCACTAACCACCGACCACGAGGTAGTTAAATTCATGTTAGAAGAAACTGATGTTGGCATGGCGGGCCAAATGACGGCTATAGGAAAGGCCATTGGCTATTCGATGAAAATATTCGAAGGAGATAGTTTAGATCAAAAGGTGTTATTGCTACTTACCGATGGTCAAGATGACGGACGTGGTTTATTTCCAACAGATGCCGCTAATATGGCCAAACAAGATAGCATCAAAATATATACTATTGGTATTGGTGAGGCTAGCGGAAACAATGCCGGATTAGATGAACAGACCTTAAAAGAAATAGCAAATATTGCTGGCGGAAAATACTTTTTAGCTGAAGATGAAGCTCAAATGCAAGATGCCTACAAAACGCTAAACGAATTAGAACCTGTGGAATTTGAGGAAGAAGAAAATGCTCCAATAACACTGCTATTTCAGTACCCTCTGGCTATCTGCATACTGTTATCCTTTTTACTTGCTTTCATTAGGGGAATTGTAAATTTACTGACCAAACAAATATGATAGAGTATATAAAAGATATCAACTCCTTTAACATAGATCAGTTTCACTTTCTAAGAGAAGAGTGGCTTTGGGCATTTATACCAATGGTAATTATTGCGGTATTAATTATATGGAATGCTCGCGAAGATAATAAATGGAAAAAAGTTATTGCTCCTGCTTTACGCCCATTCATGTTTACCAAAGAAAAACGATCAGGAGTGGTATTTCCACTTGTTGCTTTCATCACAATAATGAGCTTGTGTATATTAGCTATGGCCGGACCTACTTGGAAAAAAATAGAGGTTGCCGGAGCTAAAAGTGAAGCTGTTTTATTAATTGCTTTTGATGCTTCACTATCCATGATGGCAGAAGATATACAGCCCAATCGATTAGAAAGAGCCAAATTTAAAATCCAAGATCTTCTGGATGCCAATCCTATTGCTAAAACGGGCCTATATGTTTACGCAGGAACTGCACATACTGTTGTTCCATTTTGTAACGATTATAACTTAATCACCCATCACTTACAATCGTTATCTCCAGGAATAATGCCAGTTAGGGGATCTAACCTAAGGCAAATGTTGCATGTTGCCGACTCTACACTTAATAAAATAGAAGCCCCAAGCACATTATTACTGGTAACCGACAATATAAAAACTGAAGATATTGATAAACTAAAGGACTTTGTAGATAATAGCATCCACCGAATTGAAATATTGGCAATGGCTACCACTCAAGGAGCCGAAATACCCAAAAATAAGTGGAAGCAGCCTATTAAAAATAAGAATGGGCAAATTGTAATATCTAAGTTAGATACCAAGGTTGTTTTTGAATTACAAAAACATGCAAAAATCAACATTAATACACTAACCTTGGATAATTCTGACATGGAAATTATAGCCAAAAACATAAGGCAAACTTTAACTTTTCAGCAGGATAATGAAGAAAGCGAAGAACAATGGCAAGATATGGGATACGCTCTTGTGATAGTTTTAAGTTTACTGTTTCCTTTTTGGTTTCGTAAAGGATGGATGTTACAATTTTGTTGGCTTCCTTTCATTATATTATTGAGTTCGTGTAACACACCACAATGGAAAAATTTATGGTATACGGATGACTATCAAGGTCAGAAATTATACAAGGACACTTTATATACCGATGCAGCCAATACTTTTGAATCTAACCTACACAAGGGAGTAGCCTATTATAAAGCTGGAAATTTCGATGCCGCAGCTCAAGCTTTTGAAGCAGATTCAAGTGCCAATAGCTTATATAATTTAAGTTTAGCTTATTCTCAAATGGGCGAATATGATAAGGCTAAAGAAGCCATTGTTTTAGCTACAAAACTTGAACCTAATAATGTACAGTTTAAGGAAACACTTGCACAAACCGAAGAGTTAATCATTTTGGTAGATTCATTAAGAACAAACGGTATTCCCATTCAGTTACCTGAAAAGGATGAAGATCAAAAAGGTGAACTCAATGAACGAAAAGCAGCATCTGAAGATGAAGAACTCACCTCGGATACTGAAGTAGAGGAACTTCCTGAAGATGGCAATAGAGTTACTGATCAAGTTGAAACTGGCGAACGAAAAGCAGAAGAACTAGAAGAAGTGCCTGAAGATTTTGAAGCAGGAAATGAAAATACCCCACAAAATGTATTGCTCCGAAAGATCTCTGAAGATCCATCTGAATTTTTACGCCGTCGATTTAAGTATCAGCAAAAGAAATATTACAACAACCAAAACGAACTAGAAGAACAATGGTAAAGTTATTTCAATACATATCAGTACTCCTTGTCTTTCTAACCATGAATACAATTGTATGTGTAGGGCAAAAAACCGATGCCTTTGCGCGAGTACAAGTAACTCCCCGTGAAGGGTTAGTCAGACAAGCCTACAAGGTTACCATACATGTACATTCTTCTACTTGGTTTGCTAAGCCATTAGAATTTCAGAACCTTAGAATTGAAAACGCTTTTATCATTCCCTTTACACGAACGCAAAGTGGTATTGACTACATCAATAATAAAAAATACGCAACCTTATCGTTCTATTACTTAGTTTTCCCTTATAAAAGTGGCCCATTAGAAATACCCTCATTAAACATTGTGGCTTCAATTCCTCCCGAAGGCGATTACAAAGGAATACCAGTTACTATTAAAACAAAAGTACAGAATATTAAGGTTAACAATACTGAAGATGGAACGTGGATGGTGGCTAAAAACATCACCATACAGGACAACTGGAATAAATCGCTCGATAATCTTAAAGTTGGTGATGTGGTGAAGCGAACCATTACCACGAAAGCATTTGGTACCCTACCTTCACTCATTGCCCCTTTAGCCCTTGATGAACCCAATAACACCAGTATCTATCCTGCCGAAGCTAAACTCCAGGATAAAAGAACTAATGCTGATGTAAATGGAATTAGAATAGAAGAATTTTCCTACCTTTTTGAAAAAGAAGGTGAAGTAAGCATACCTGAAACAGAAATTACTTGGATTAATCCCATCAATAAAAGAACTTACAAACGTTCGATACCAGAAAGGCTTGTAAATATAAAGGCAAATCCAGATTTGGCAATGATGGAAAGCCTCAAGGATTCTTTAATGGCAATGTCTCCGAATACCAATATTGAAGCCACAACTGAAGACAATGTTACTGACTGGAAAAAAACACTTATTATTTCGGTATTAAGCCTGCTAATATTATGGTATGGCATTAAATACGGCACAAAACTATACAAGATACAAAAGGAAATTAAGAGCGAGTATTTGGTAAGCGAACCTTTTTACTACAAAGAACTGCAACGCGCATTAAGTAAAAAAAATAGAGCCAAATTTATAAATGCCTTATACCGTTGGTACGATATTGCCAATAACGGAGTAATGAGTCCGGCTATAAATACCATCTTAAATAAAAAACAGAATGCTGTTCTTCTTCAATTAATCATGAGCAAAGGGGATAGTTTAAATCATGAGGAGGTAAAAACAGCTAAAAATCTATGCCCTCAAATTCGCCAATCCATACTGAAACCTGCGAGCAATAAACTATCAAGTTCAAGTCTCAATCCTTAATAAACTTACTTTATCTTACTACCTTTACTGAATAACATTTAAGCAAATTATTATGAAAAATATATTAATCATCGCACTCGTATTCATCCTTTCTTCTTGTGGCAGTTTAAAAAACAAAAACGCAGTTACGTACTGGGTTAATAGTTATAAAACAGAATGTACAGGCGTTGCTCCCATGCATTGCATGTTAATACAAAAGGGTGATAGAATTCAAGAAGATTCATGGCAAAACTTTTATAGTAAAATAGAAGGCTTTGAATATCAGCCTGGTTATATTTATAAACTAAAGGTAAAAGAAGAACAACTAGATCCTTCAAACGTACCAGCCGATGCCTCATCAATTAAGTACACATTGTTAAAAATGGAAGAAAAAAAGCAGGACCAAACATTACGATTAAACGATATATGGTTACTTACTTCAATTAAAGGAGCACCAATTAATCCTCAAGAGCTTAAAAGACCTAATAGCGTACCTATTTTAGAAATTCATATTGCAAAACATCGAATACTAGGAACTGATGGTTGCAACCAATATGGTGGACAACTAATTAAATTAAACCAAACTGAAATTGAATTTGGTGCCATGATGGGTACCAAAAAGATGTGCAGTGATATTGAGATATCTGATGCTTTTAACCAAGCCATGAGCATAGTTAAAGCCTATAAATTAGATGGTATGGAACTCACTCTTTTTGATGCAGAAAGCAATGAATTACTTACTTTTAAAAAGATAGACTAGTTCATAAGCGCATCTATATATTCTGAATACCAAATTTCTATTACATCAACAAATATCCTCTTCTAAAGGCTAAAAATATCCCTTTATGGGATTGTTATGCCCTTTCGCAAAAACAATAAACTACTTAGGTATTATATAATAGTAGTTAGGCGAAGTAAAAACACTCTTAGCTGATATACTAATCTCGTTAAAACACACAAAACTTTTATGTGTAGGTGGGTAAAACTACTAGGCAAGTGGTAAAATATATTTAATAAGTGAGTAAACCTGAATTACATAAGTATAAATACTCTTAGCAAGTTGTTTATACTTATTAAGAAGAGTGAAAATATACTTAGCAGATGGTTTATTGTAGTTTATAAGGGGAAGAATATATTTAGCTACAGCAATATTATTCTTTATAAGGGTATTTAAAATAAAATAAGCCGTCAAAATAAAATAGTCTGACGGCTTATTTTGTTAGAAGATAAAACCTAACCCTAATTCAAATTGATTAGGTTCGTTGGGAGAACCTGCATATTTATTGGCTCTAAATTGATAATTGGCTTTGTACGTCCAATTTTTCTTTGGTCTAAAATTTAATCCTACTGTAATAATTTCAAGATCTTTTAAATCGGCATTAGCAGTATGTGAACCATAAGTATCCCATTTATCTTGCACAGCATCATCAATTTTATAATGGGTATTCATACGTTCGTAACGTACAAAAAGAGGTAACTTCCACTCTTTTCCTTTTACAATGTGTGGCATAATATCATATCTACCTTCAATATAATATCCTTGAGTTTGAGAACCCAAAACTTCATTATTAATATCAAATAACTGATCGGTACCTGAAAGCCAGCCATGTGCATATAAACCAAACAGGGTAAAATTACCAATGTTGTGAGCTCCAACAATAGTCATTAAACCTAAATTGGTATTTAGCTTATCGCCATTATCAAAAGCATAACCTCTCGATGCATCGCCATAATAACCCGCAATAGATAATAGGCTTCTATCTTCGTGCCCATATCCTAATTTACCATTGTAAGCTACCGTAGGAGGAATTTCAGTCCATGAAGTATATCGGCCATCTCTAATCCAAGTACCTGAGGTAAAGTTTTGCGCATCTAAACCTTTGGTAACTCCAAATTGAAACTCGGCATCAGCAAATGGCGAACCATAAATTAAAAAACCTTGCTCAAGCCATTGTGTTGGAATAATCGTACGCTCCACTTCGGGTCTGTTAACCGAATAAAAACCAATAGGCTCTTCATTTACGTTTACCCAACCCAAACTTAGAGGGTAATTACCTACCCTAACGTTAAACATAGGATGAAGTAAGAAATCAAACGAGGCTTCTAAGTTATATTCAAAATGACCTTCGCGTTGAAAAAAACCATCTTGCAAATATTCAACCTGAATTTCACTCATGAAAACAATCTTATCGGTAATTCGATAACCAAAATAGGTTCCGAAACGCATTAAGTTGGTATAAAATTGTTCCATTTCCTTATTCCCTTTATTAGGGATATCGCTTTCATAGTTTACGTAGTTCAGTTCTCCAAACCCACTCACCGTAAAACGTCTGTCGGCAGTAAATATTTTAGAAGAAGCATTGGCAAACCCAGCTTGTTTAATATATTTTAATTCAGATATGGCTCCTTTTTTTTCTGATTGAATAGTATCAGCTTGTTCTTGTGCCTTTAATCCTGTATTTATAAGAAGTAATAAGGATATGCTTAGTAGTATATAAAAGTGTTTTATCATTTTAATGATAGTATATAAATTGTAAATAATTAGAAATATTGATACAAGGGTGCTTCATACTTTAGTAAATAAAATACGAACACAACAATACAAATACCCCATATTTAATATGGAGCAGTTTTCTTAGGTAAATTACAATTAAACTATTGGTGGAGGAGGAATAGGACTTTCTAGATACCTATTGTAATTGGTATTCACTTCGGGGAAGTATAAAAATTCATACCGTGGAAAGTAGCCCATCAATGATGACAATTTACAACTAAACAATGCCGTTTTTAAACTACTTGTTGTAATATGATCTTCATCGGCCCCATCAGGAGTATCGGGCAAAACCCATGTTGAATCATAACTAACCATTAATAACTCAACTAAAGTTTCTATTTCATTTGAAGTATTAGAAGAAGATGAAGTACCCAAAATACTATCATGTATATTAACACTCATATTAATGATTAATACAAGTAATACATAAACTATAAAATAGTGATATATTTTTTTATTGTTTCTCATGCTCTAACAGCGCGCAAAAGTGTATTTATTCTGCTTTAAATACAAATAGATAACTCTATTTTTTTTGCAAATAAAAATCTCTAGTGTAAGTATCAAGCACTAAAAAAAATACCCCATGAAAAATCATGAGGTATGTATATAAAATAAGTATACCAATTCATTATAACAAAGGGCTCAAATACTGCCCAGTATAAGATTCTTTTACTTTGATAAGATCTTCAGGAATACCCTCGTAAATTATATGCCCTCCTTTATCTCCACCTTCAGGGCCAAGATCAATAATCCAGTCAGCCGACTTAATCACCTCCATATTATGCTCAATTATTACAAGCGAATGCCCTTTAGCGATGAGTGCATTAAAGGCATCCAATAATTTATTGATATCATGAAAATGAAGTCCCGTTGTAGGCTCATCAAAAATAAATAAGGTAGGATCACTCTTTTCTTTTGCTAAAAAGGAAGCTAATTTTACCCGCTGACTCTCTCCTCCTGAAAGCGTACTCGACGATTGTCCCATTTTAATGTAACCCAAGCCCACATCTGATAGAGGTTTTAATTTACTTACAATACGTTTGGGTGTAGGTGTCTTGTCTTCTTCAAAAAATTCAATGGCTTGGTCAATTGTCATCTCCAATATATCGTGAATATTCTTCTCGCGATATTTAACCTCTAAAACGGTACTCTTAAATCGATGACCATTACAACTCTCGCAAGTAAGTATGATATCAGCCATAAACTGCATCTCTACTTTAATGGTTCCTTCTCCAAGGCATTCCTCGCATCGTCCGCCATCAATATTAAACGAAAAGTGAGAGGCCTTAAAATTATTTATTTTTGATGCTTGCTGATCCGACATTAACTTGCGTATCTCATCGTAGGCTTTTAAATAGGTGGCCGGGTTCGAGCGTGAAGACTTGCCAATGGGGTTTTGATCTACAAACTCCACCTCTGTTATTTGATCCACATTACCTTTTAATAAATCAAAGCTTCCTGTTTTATCAGCATAACCACCAATCCGCTTTTTAATGGCAGGATACAATATCGACTTAATCAATGTAGATTTACCAGAACCACTCACCCCCGTAATCACATTCATTACATTAAGCGGTATTTTGCACGAAATATTCTTTAAATTATTTTCTCTCGCCCCTATTACTTCAAGGTAGTTGTTCCATTGGCGGCGTGATGTAGGCACAGGAATTTTTCTGGTGCCTGATAAATACTCGCAAGTTAAACTTGAGTTGGCATCGGTACTTTCATCGAGCTTTCCTTGATAAATTAATTCTCCGCCTAAACGACCGGCACCAGGACCAATATCAATTATTTCGTCAGCAGCACGCATAATATCCTCATCGTGTTCAACCACAATTACGGTATTACCCATTCGTTTTAATTTTTGCAAAACCGAAATCAGCAGCGTTGTATCCTTCGAGTGCAAGCCAATACTAGGTTCATCTAATATATATAACGAGCCCACCAAAGTGCTTCCTAAGGAAGTTGCTAAATTAATACGCTGGCTTTCTCCTCCAGATAAACTTGATGATAACCTATTTAGGGTTAGATACCCCAAACCTACTTCAAACAAAAAGGTTAGTCGCGTATTTATTTCATGTAATAAACGATGTCCAACTTTTTGTTGATGCGGATCTAGTTTTAGTGTTTTGAACAATTCAGCAAGTTCATTTATGGGCATCTGCACCAATTCTGAAACACTTTTACCTGCAACTTTAACCCACGAAGACTCTTTTTTAAGGCGAGTTCCGTTACACTCCGGACATTTTGTTTTTCCGCGATAGCGGGATAACATTACACGGTATTGTATTTTATATTGTTGTTCTTCAACATGCTTAAAGAAGGTATCAATACCATGAAAGTGTTGGTTTCCCTTCCATAATAAGCGTTGTTCCTTCTCGCTTAATTCATAATAGGGTTTGTGCACCGGAAAATCGAATTTATAAGCACTTTCAATTAACATGCGCTTATACTCTCCCATCTTTTCACCCTTCCAACATGCCACGGCATCTTCAAATACAGATAAGGTTTTATTGGGGATTACCAAATCATCATCTATACCTATAACATTACCAAATCCTTCACATTTTGGACAAGCGCCCACAGGATTATTAAAAGTGAACATGTGCTCCGAAGGTTCTTCAAACTCAATACCATCTAACTCAAATTTATTAGAAAATACAAATTCTTCGATACCACTCTCTGTAAATACTTTTAAAATACATTCGCCTTTACCCTCAAAAAAAGCAGTTTGAATAGAATCTGCTAGTCGCGATAAATTATCCTCATCTTTAGATGCTGTGGCTCTATCAATCACCAAATTATAATCAGAACAGGATATTTCCGATGCTTTATCCTTTAATACATCTTCAATTTTATGAAATTCACCTTCTTTTTCTATCCTTACAAAGCCTTGTTTCATAAGCACCTCTAGATGTTCTGTACACGATCTCCCTGCAGGGTTAAGAATTTGTGCAACAATTAAAAGACGGGTCTTTTCTTCAAACTCAGTAATTTTATTCACCACATCACTAACGTAATGACGTTTTACTTCTTTGCCTGAAACGGGAGAAATGGTTTTACCTATCCTGGCAAACAGTAATTTTATATAGTCATAAATCTCGGTTGACGTACCGACTGTTGAACGAGGATTGCGAGTGTTTACTTTTTGCTCAATGGCAATAGCTGGTGGAATTCCTTTAATAAAATCCACTTCAGGCTTGTCTATTCGCCCTAAAAACTGGCGGGCATAAGAACTTAAACTTTCTACATACCTACGCTGCCCCTCAGCATATAGAGTATCAAATGCAAGAGAAGACTTTCCACTACCCGAAACACCTGTAATTACTACAAATTTATTTCGTGGTATGTTTATATCAACTCCCTTTAAATTATGAACCTTAGCTCCCTTTATTTGAATTTCCTTCGATGCTACAACCATGTGTTTATACTACCTGTGAACAAGAATAACAACATTAAAATCTATATGTTGCACAAAGATAGCATTTAGATAAACGGGATAATTAAATCGATTGATAATTTAATACGATTGGTGTGAATTGAATAAATCCTACAAATACATATAGTTTAAAATCAACACGGTAACAATCATGTAAATGATAGTTAATGGCCAACCTAAACGGAAGAAGTCTTTAAACGAGTAACCTCCTGGTCCGTATACCATCAGGTTGGTTTGATAACCAATTGGCGTAATGAAATTCGCCGCTGCCGCAAAGGATACTACTAAAGCAAAAGGCAATGGATTTAATTCTAAATTATAAGCGGCGGTTAATGATATTGGAAATACAATTGCGACCGCTGCTTTATTGGTAATATAAGCTGCCAACACACTTGTAACCGCATAAATACCGAAAAGCACCGCCAAGTTTCCATGAGGGAAGAATATACTTATCAAGAAATCAGCAATCATATCTGCTACGCCTGTTTTAATCATGGCTGTCCCTAACGCCAACGAGAGCGCTATAATTACAGCCAAGTTGTAATCTAAACTTTTAGGTAGATCCTTGGCATTAACAACATTAAGCAAATTGATTAATATTAGAACCACAATTAAGCCCATAAATAATGGGATAATATTTAGTGCGGATAAAAAGATGGCCAAGAGCGTACCACCAAAAAGCGTCCATATTTTATAAAGTTCAGGCTTTCTAACCTCCTTAACTTTCGATATCAAATAAAAGTCCATATTACCCTTAGATACCTCTGTAAAGTTATCACCAGCCAATAATAAAAGCACATCACCTGCCTTTAGTTTAATATCTTCTAACTTACCACTAATACGTTCTCCATTTCGGTGAATGGCCAATAATGAAGAATCTAATCGTCCTCTAAAATTAACCTCTTGCACTGTTTTACTAATCAAAGTAGAGTTATGCGAAATTACAACTTCAATAACATCAGCACGCTTTAATTTGGTCATCATACCTACATTAGGCAATGTTAACCCACTCCCATCAGAAAGTAAATTAACAATATCCTCTGATTCCCCAGCAAAACGAAGAATATCGCCAGACTTTAGAATGAAATCCTTATCAATTACCTGAAATGTATAATTATCACGAACCACCTCGGCCAGAAAAAGTCCTTTTTCACTACCTAAACCAGATTCAGTGATTGTTTTTCCTACTAATTTAGATTTACTTCTAATCAAAGCTTCCACTAGATATTTACGATCTGAGACTGTTACATCATCAATAATGGGCACCCGGTTAGGCAACAATTTATCTGAAAAGAAGAATAAATACAAGAAACCAATAATCAACATAGGAAAACCAACCCAAAAGAAATCAAACATATGTAATGGTTCCATATCCGGAAAAATGGTTTGATCTACCACCATACCATTTACAATAAGGTTTGTTGATGTACCAATTAAGGTTACACAGCCCCCTAATATTGCTGCATACGAAAGAGGCATAAGTATTTTAGATGGTGATACATTATTACGCTTACTCCATGTATGCACATATGGCATCATTACTGCAACCAATGGGGTATTATTCAAAAAGGCTGAGAAACCGCCAATCCATAGCATTATCCTAGCTAAAAATGCCTTCTGACCACTTGATCGGGGAAAAATTTTATTGAAAAATATCTCAATAACCGAGATTTGCCGAATCGCATCACCTAGTAAAAGTAACATTAATATCACTGCAATTTGCTCATTTGCAAAACCTGCTAAAATCTCACTTGGCGTTAAAACACCAAAAATACCAAGAACTACAACTGCAATAAAAAAGGTAAATGCAGCTCCCATCAACTCTTTGTAAAGCGATATTAGGATAAATACAATTACAACAAATACAAGAATTACATCAAAATGGTGCATATAAGAATGTCTGCTAAAAATGCTGGATAACAAATGTAAAAAAAAAGTTAGAATCGTATAAATTAGGGGCCGCTAAATTAACAATTCAAAACACAAAAACAGATTTATATTTCCAATTCTTGCATATCATATGCAAGACTAATGTTATGAGGGAATTCCCTATTCTCAATAGCATGTAATCCTAAATAATGAGATATATGCGTAATGTACCCTTTATGTGGTTTTATTTCCTCAATAAGCGCTATAGCTTCTGGTAAAGAATAATGTGATATGTGTTTTTCTTTACGAACTCCGTTTACAACCAATACTTGCAGATTTGTAAGCTTCTTTTTCTCCTCTTCCGATATAAAATTAAAATCGGTTAAATAAGCAAAATCACCAATTCTATAACCCAATACAGGTAGCTTTAGGTGCATGCCTCTGATTGGTATAACTTCAATATCTAAAAGATTAAAAGGATTTTCTGTAATAGTATTTAAATTGATTTTAGGAATTCCCGGATATGGATTAGGAGCAAAACAATACGCATACTCCACTTTTAAAGCTTCTAAAACTCTATACTCTGCATATACCTCCATTGATTGCTTAGTAACCCAATTATATGCCCTTACATCATCTAATCCTCCTGTATGATCTTTATGTTCGTGAGTAAATAAAATCGCATCTAAAGATTGTACTTTTGCGCGCAACATTTGGTACCTGAAATCAGGCCCCGAATCTATAAGTATATTCTTATTTCCTATCGAGATGAGCACTGATGCCCTTAATCGTTTATCTTTTGAATCGTTTGATAAACAAGTATTACAATTACATGCAATAACAGGAACCCCCTGAGAAGTTCCTGTTCCTAAAAAAGTTATTTTCACTTTTATAATTCTATCTTAAAACCATTGTTATCACAAAGGTACTATGCCAATTTAATAATTCAAAAGAATGTATTCTGCTATTAATCTACGATTGTATTGGTCTTTACCTGAAAAGCAACATTCTTCAGTTTTCCATCAATTTCAACCCATTCTACATAATCGAAATTCAACTCGGAAACAGAGATACCTTCATTTTCAAATAACTCTGCTACACTAATAGGCTCAACATTATTAATATCAATTCTATCGCCGCCTTTAGTGTAAAATATTAACGAAATCGGCACCTTCATCTATTATCAGCGTTTCTAAGTCATCTTCTGTGGCTGATTCTGCAATCTGAAAAAATTGACATTCATAAAAAGACTGAGAGCCTTCTGTAGTTCCTCTTAATTCATTTACACCAGAATCAATCTGTTCAATCACATTTTTCGTACACGAAAATGCGATAAAGGCCAATGTAAAAATTGTTAGTATATTTTATTTCATAATTTATATCTTAAAGTTTTACATATTAATATTATATAAGAATTAAGATACTACTTTTGTTTAAATAAAAACATCTAATTTTATGGATAAGCAAATATCAGGTAAATCATTAACTGAAGCCTACAATCAACAAAAACAGTTTTTGACGAAAGAACTAAAACACAAAAGTATATCTGGATACAAAGCCGCAGTATCAAGTTACAGTACTCAGAAGAAATTAGGTTTATTAAAGCCTATTACTGGTGTATTATATGCTGAAGGACTTGTGAATAATAACGATACACTTTTACTTGAAAATTTTAATGCTTCAAAAATTGAAACGGAGATTGGTTATATTATCAATAAAGATATCCAAAATAAAATTGAGGTAGTTGAGGTATCCAAATTTGTAAAAGCAATATTGCCAGTACTCGAAATTCCTAACATAACAAAGGCAGATGCTAATATTCTAGAGACTATTGCAAACAATGGTTTCAGTTCTCATTATGTAATTGGAGATGCAATACCTCCTAAAAATATTGACATTAATAATTGCGAGGTAAAACTATACCATAATGAAACATTGATTAACACAGGAAAAGCAACAGATGCCATGGATGATCAATGGCTAACCTTAGCAACCACAATTAACAATACAATAGAAAACGGTTATTCTATTAAGAAAGGAGATCTAATTATTACAGGTGCTCTGGGAAATATTCTCCCCCTAGAGATAGGTACATACAAAGCTGTTTACGATGAACTCGGAACTATTGATATAAAAGTAAAATAAAACCCAAAACCCTCATACGCTAAGCATATCTATAAGAACAAAAAATCTACAATGAGCACTAATAGAATTACCATAAAGGATATTGCAAAAAAACTAGATTGTACTCCATCTACAGTTAGCAGGGCTTTAGCAGGCAACACTAGGGTAAGTTTAAAAACCCGTAATTTAGTTAAAAAAACAGCTGTTGAAATGGGCTACCGCCCCAATGCAATTGCCTCTGCATTACGCAAAGGAAAAGTTGATACAATAGGCATGATAGTTCCTCGGATTAACCGATACTTTTTTAGTAATGTAATTAGTGGAGTTGAAGATATTTTAAACCCTGCAGGATACAACCTTGTAATTTGCCAGTCAAACGAAAATGAGTACAAAGAACAAAAAGCAGTTCAAACATTACTACAAAATCAGGTTGGGGGCATATTAATTTCATTATCCGTTGAAACTAACAATTACGAGCACCTCAATAGTATTATTGCATCAGGCACACCTCTTGTGCAATTTGATAGGGTTAATCTTAATATAGAGTCTCCAATTGTAATCAATAATAATTTTGAAGGTGCTTATCTAGCTACTGAATACCTCATAAAACAAGGTTATAAAAACATTGGCCACTTTGGTGGGAATCCTAAAATAATGGCGTATTCTGAGAGGTATAACGGATATATAAAGGCAATGAATACCTACAATATGAACATTAACGACAAGTTAATTAAGTTTGATACCATTACACAAGAAACAGGTTCATCAGAACTAATTCGATTTTTTAACGATAACGAGATTGATGCCTTATTCTGTTCCAGTGATTTTGCGGCATTAGGGGCACTTGAAGCACTAAATAAGATGAAGGTTGATATCCCCTCTGAGTTTGGAATTATAGGATTTGCTAACGAACCATTTACCAAACTTATAAGCCCTAAGTTAAGTTCTGTAGAGCAGAACTCATTTAAACTAGGACGTACAGCTGCTATAGCACTCCTAAATTCAATTGACAATAAACCAGTAGAGACCAATCAAACTGTTGATGTTGAATTCATACCTCGTCAATCTTCGAATAAATCAATTTAATAAAACTTAAAAGGGGTTGATTAATACTATATATTAATCAACCCCCTTTAAAAGTCAACAAAAGCATCCTTTTAAACTAGCTTTCTTCTGTACCATGAGCAGAACTTAATCTCTCCTCTAATTTAATTCTTTCTCTACGAACCAAATACACTCCAATTATCAAAATCACTTCCCCAATTAATAAAGACATAGTACAAATTTTTAATTGTTACAGAATTATCCCGTGACAAAAATATAAAAATTCTAATACAAATGTAAATAAATGTAAATTATTGTGAATTTTTGTAATTGAGAAAACAAAAAAGCCAGTAGATCGAAGGATCTACTGGCTTTACAAATGAAATATATTTCGTGATTTTGGAGGGATTCGAACCCCCAACCTCCTCGGCCGTAACGAGGTGCACTATCCAATTATGCTACAAAACCATTATTTCAATTTTATAATAACATCTCACTAGATGTTTATGTGATTTTGGAGGGATTCGAACCCCCAACCTCCTCGGCCGTAACGAGGTGCACTATCCAATTATGCTACAAAACCTTTTGTCTATTTGAGTGGCGTTCCTCTCAAATGCGGTGCAAATATAGATAATTTTGTTTTAAAAATCCAAGCCTCAAACATAAAAATATCTTACTTTTTTCAGCAACCACAACCTTTCTGTGGATATCTACATCCTAATCAAATTGTTATAAACTTTAAGTCCGATTAAAAAAAATCGGACTTAAATGAAATATGCCTTATTACTGAAGCAAATCTTGCTCAATTTGGTTCGATTCGTCGAAAGTTTTTACACTTGGCAGGTGTTCTATGCTCGGAGAATATTCATAAGTTAATACCTTATTATAGGTATACTCGCCTTCTTTACCCATACTGCGAACAAATATATCTACCGATTCCTGACCTGGCTCCTGAAGCTCTGTTAAATCAAAAGAAGCTACACTCCATTGTAAGTAGTTATTCGGGTCACCATTTTTATTATGAGTTAACTCCAATATAATTTGACCTTCGGGTGTTTCTAGATTCTCAGTGTCTTTAACAAGGTTGATATAATGAATACCAATTCCTCCGCCATACTGAAACTCTACATTTAAATATTTATCAGTAAACCACGTATCAACTATTGTGATAGGGTCGTGACCAATAGAATCTTTTGTTTCTTCTGTAGTTTCTTCTGTAAAATTGAAAACTGGCTTAGTTAAAATTTCTGAGGTGCCATTAATTTTAACCATATAATCATAGCCACTATCTTCTGAACCATCAGCTAAAATAGTGTAGTTAACAAATACTCTATCACCTTCTTCGTGCTTATTTGGTGGAATATTAGATGCGGATGGCCATAATGTATCTCCACCATCTGTTATTATATAGTAATAACTTCCCGAATCCATAAACGTACCCGTTGTTAACCAATAATCACCTAAAGAATATCCATCATCATCATCTTTACATGAATTTAACGACAGTAAGCCCAACAATAGTGGTAATGCAAATAATAACTTCTTCATATTTAGTCCTCCAATTTTTAAATTAACTATTGGGCTATATGAAAAAACTATGCCAAATTTTTGAATCACATAAAACTAGGTACTTAAATAAGAACGCAATCCTTGAATATTAATAATACGAACCGATTTTCCTTTAATATGTATAAAACCATCATCATTCATCTCTTTAAATGCCCTACCAATTGAAGGACGAGCAACTCCGAATAACTCAGCCAAGGCATTTTGTGATTTATTAAGCACAAAATCAATAGCCTCACCTTTCGTCTCTTGTAAAAAGAAATTGGCAAGCTTCCCTTTGATGGTCTGAAAGGACAGCATTTTTATTTTCTGAGTTAAAAACTGCGACCGACTGGATATCACATTTAAGAAGTTCTGAAGGATTTGCTCATTATTACTAAATAATTTAAGTGCGTCGGCCTTTTCAATAACTAAAAGCTCTGAAGGTTCGTTGCTAACAATATTTACTGGGAATTTATTAGCACTACCAAATACAAAGGCGATAGCCAAAGGTTTTGGAGGCAGAATATCTTCAATTTTAATGGTTTTCCCACTTGGGTCCATCATCTCGCCTTTAACACTTCCTTTTAATAATATATATAAGCATTTCACCTCATCCCCTTCAAAAGCGATTATCTGATCTGCATCGTATTTTTTTATTCTATAATGTATTGAAGAAAAAACGTTATTAAGATCATCCATTCCAACCCCCTTAAAAAGAGGACTCTGCATTACTACAGGGTAGTTATTTATCATGAATCTAAGTATTTAATTGCTTAAATTTAATGATAAATACTGATTTTGTAACATTCGTTACAAGCTAGGGAAAGTTTAAGCCGCATATTTGCATAGAACAAAAACAAAAAGCATTAGCAATGGAAAGAGATATTATCAAAATAGACGAAGAGTTATGTAATGGATGTGGAGAATGCGTTCCGGGTTGCCACGAAGGTGCATTACAAATTATTGATGGTAAAGCACGTTTAATTTCTGATTTAATGTGTGACGGCTTAGGTGCCTGTCTTGGACATTGCCCAATGGGTGCGATGGAAATTGAGCGAAGAGAAGCAGATCCGTATAACGAAACAACGGTAATTAAATTGATGCTTGAGAAAGGCTTTAATACAGTTGTTGCTCACCTGCGCCATTTAAAAGATAATAACGAATACGATTTTATAAAAGAAGCGATGACTTACTTAAGTAGTCATGAAGCTGAATTAGATTTTACAATGAGTGAATTAAAAAATGCAATACACGCCGAAGATAAACCTCAAGAAGGTGGATGCGGTGGCGGATGTCCAGGATCACAATCGCAAGAGATTAAACGTCCTGCTTTTACTATGCCAACGTCAGTTGCCCCACAACAAGGTGGTTCTGAATTACAACAGTGGCCTGTACAAATGCATTTAATTAACCCAGGAGCTAGTTTCTTTCAGGGAGCTGATATGGTTTTAGCAGCTGATTGTGCACCATTTGCCATGGGTAATTTTCATTCTACTTTCCTTAAAAATAAGGTATTGGGTATTGCTTGTCCTAAGTTAGATAACGGACAAGAGACCTATTTAAATAAATTAATTACTCTGATTAACGATTCTAAGATCAACTCGTTAACAGTAGTTATTATGGAAGTTCCGTGTTGTGGTGGCTTAATGGCTATTGCACAACAAGCTGTACAACTAGCGAGCAGAAAGGTGCCTTTGAAGAGAGCAGTTGTTTCTATTCAGGGTGAAGTATTGAGTGAAGATTGGGTTTAAGTAGCACTATAAATGATAAGTTATAAACGCAATTACAGATTGCTTCTTATCATTTACAATTAAAAATATAGTTTAGGGTTAGGTTAGGTTTTAATTAGTAGCTAAAGTGGCTCATGGAGAGCGCATAGTGTTGTTGGGAAGCCACTTGCTACTAATTATAAACTTAAATGACGCTTGGCTTAGGGATAGAAGCGGCATCCTTTGTGAGCCCATTTTGGCGAAGCAAAGATATAGCGCATAGCCCGACCCGCAGGGGAAGCCCCTAATAATTATAGAAGATTTTTTATTATCAGAACCATTATAAACAATTTAAATATCTAGTCATGAGTATGTTTTGTTATCAATGCCAGGAAGCAGCGAAAGGTGAAGGCTGTACAATTAAAGGAGTTTGCGGAAAAACGGATGAAGTTGCCGCATTACAGGATGTTTTACTTTTTGTTTCGAAAGGTATTGCTAACGTAAATCAGTTGGCTGCTGAGAATGATATGGCCAGTAAAGCTGCCTACAAATTTATGGTAGATGCTTTATTTATAACTATTACAAATGCCAACTTTGATGCCAATAAAATTGTAGCAAAAATTAAAGATGGTATTGCTTTGCGCGATGCTCTTAAGGCTGAACTTGCTGATAAAGATATTGAAATAACAAACACAGATCATAGCATTAGCTATAAGGGAGATTCAATGGAGGATTTCTTAAAAGTGGCTCCGGCAATTGGTATTTTAAGTATTGAGAACGAAGATATCCGTTCGTTAAAGGAATTATTAACTTATGGTGTTAAAGGTATGGCTGCTTATGCTGAGCATGCATTTAACTTAGGTTACGAGAATAACGATGTTGCTGAATTTATGCAAAAAGCATTGGTAGCAACAACAAATAAAGAAATTACTGCCGACGAGTTGGTTGGTTTGGTTTTAGAGTGTGGTAAAAATGGTGTTGATGTAATGGCTTTATTAGATAAAGCAAATACTGAAAGCTATGGTAACCCAGAGATTACTTCGGTAAATATTGGTGTGCGTAATAATCCGGCTATATTAATTTCGGGTCACGATTTGAAAGATATGGAGGAGCTATTAAAGCAAACTGATGGAACTGGTGTTGATGTTTATACACACAGTGAAATGTTACCTGCTAACTACTATCCTGCGTTTAAAAAGTACAAGCATTTTGTGGGTAACTATGGTAATGCATGGTGGAAACAAAAAGAGGAGTTTGAGACTTTTAATGGTCCTATTTTATTTACTACAAACTGTATTGTTCCTCCGGCAGATAGTTACAAAGACAGAGTTTATACTACAGGTGCTAGTGGTTTTGATGGCTGTACGCATATTGCCGACAGAACAGAGGGTAAGCAAAAAGATTTTAGTGCAATAATTGAGCACGCTAAAAAATGTGCTGCTCCTATTGAAATTGAAACTGGTGAAATAATTGGTGGTTTTGCACACAACCAAGTTTTACAATTGGCCGACAAAGTTGTGGACGCCGTTAAAGGTGGTGCTATTAAAAAGTTTGTGGTTATGGCGGGTTGCGATGGTCGTATGAACAACCGTAACTACTATACCGATTTTGCTAACGAATTACCTGATGATACAGTTATTTTAACTGCGGGTTGTGCTAAATACCGTTACAACAAATTGCCTTTGGGCGATATTGGTGGGATACCAAGAGTATTGGATGCCGGACAATGTAACGACTCATACTCACTTGCTGTTACTGCGCTTAAATTACAAGAGGTATTTGGTTTAGATGATATTAATGATTTACCAATTGTTTATAATATTGCTTGGTACGAGCAAAAAGCAGTTATTGTATTATTGGCTTTATTAAGTTTAGGTGTGAAGAACATCAACTTAGGGCCAACATTACCAGCTTTCTTATCTCCTAATGTGGCTAATATCCTTATCGAGAATTTCGGTATTGGCGGTATTACTACTGTAGAGGAAGATATTAAGAGTATGATTTTATCTTAAGTATTTGCGTTGTCTTTTAGGAGACTAAATTATATTGAAGTTTTTGTTCGTCCCCTACCGCTTATTGCAGTAGGGGATTTTTTTATATTTTGCTTCTAATAAATATTAAAAGTGAGAAATCGATTTTCAGGAAATTTACTATTCAAATATTTTTATCTTACCGAGTAATACAAAATAGGCTTTTTCATTTTCTATAAACTGTTTCTTAGTTTCCCATATCAAATTACTGTCTACTAAATATTCTGAAAACGAAATTTGACCCGATTCGAGCAACTGCATACTACTTTCCGACACCGCCTCTTCCTCCATTATCAGTTTTACTTGCTCGTAATTATACTGAAGTGCCTTCGCTTCATTATACAGGGCGCTTATTTGCGTTTTAAAACTATTTTCCTTTTGTAAAAGCTCTACTTTAGACCACTCTGTTTGCAACTTGGCATATTTAACCTTGTTTTTATTTTGCCATAAAGGAATACTAATACCTGCGTGAATCCCTTGCAATTGCTGGTTCATAATCTTTTCTGATTTATAACCTGCCTCCAATAACGGAAGGCTATTCATCTTCTGAAACTTAATTTCTTTTTCGGCTTGCTGAATGCCTAATTGCGCAGCAACTAAATCAGGATGATTTGTCATCAAATTGATCTGTATAGAATCTAAAGGTTTCAGTTGCCAATGAGCAGGGTAATTATACTTACTAATGGCAAAATCTCCACTTAATTGCATTAGGTATTGTTGTTGTATTTTTATATTGGCCTGCACTTTTTGCCACTCGCTTGTTACACCTACAGCAAAAATACGTCCCTTATCATATTCTGGCTTCGATACTTCTCCGGCTTCGTAACCTTGCTTTAACAGAGTAAGCAAGTGCATAGCCTCCTCTTGTCTTACCTTCATCAATGCCTGAATTTTAAACAAACTAACCAAATTAAAATAGCTCACTTGAGCATTATAGAGAATCTCTCGCTTCTCTTTAGTAGCAAGGGCTTGCTTTTGTTCATATTTCAACTGCTGCACATCTGATTTAGAAGTATAGTACCCCGGTAATTTAAACGACTGTGTTATTTCAAACTCTTGCTGATCTCCTATGGTATTAGCATTCCCAAACAGATAATTATAACTCAGCTGTGGGTTACTCGGATAAACGCCCGTTCTAACAAGCACCGCTTCTGCTTCTAACCATTTTTGCAAGACTTGCAAACGTGGATTATTCTCATTCACACTATGCATAAAATCCTGAAAGGACTGTGCATAAGAATAGACTGGTGCACAAATAAGCACAATTATATAAATGAATCTTTTCATCGCTTATCCTCCTCCTTTTTAACTAGGTAATACACTGCTGGTATTACAAATACATTGAGTAATGTTGAACTGAATAAACCTCCGAGTATTACAACTGCCATTGGACTTTGAATTTCGTTACCAGGCTTATCGCCAGATATGGCAAGTGGAATAAGCGCAAGGGCAGCCGTTAAAGCGGTCATTAAAATTGGATTAAGCCTATCCAATGAACCTTGAATTATTACTTTGCTCAGAGAAACACCTTCCTCCTGCAAGTGACTATATCTCGATACTAGTAATATTCCATTGCGTGTAGCAATTCCGAATAATGTAATGAATCCGATAATTGCGGGAATACTTAACATACCTGAACTAAGCCAAATACTTACCACCCCGCCAATTAATGCTAGAGGTAGATTGAGGAGAACGACCGCAGAAACACTTACATTTTTAAATTCCATGTATAAAAGCATGAAAATAACTACAATAGCAATTAAAGAAGTATAGAAAAGTAAACCCGCTGCCTTTTCTTCACTTTCAAACTGTCCTCCATATTCTATATAGTAATTCTCGGGCAAAGAAATATACTCGGCAATATTACGCTGCACCTCAGTAACTACACTGTGTAAATCTCTACCAGAAACATTGGCCGAAACAACTACTTTACGTTGTACATTTTCTCGATTAATACTATTAGGACCCGATGATGAAGTAATTTGAGCCACCTCCTTTAGAGCAACTTTTTTTCCCTTATGAGTATCAATTAATGTATTTCCTACAGCCTCTATCGATTTACGATATTGTTCCTTGTAGCGTAATATTAAATCAAAACTCATATTACCCTCGTACACCTCTGAAACTTTCTCTCCTGCAAAAGCAACATCAATAAGTTGAGAAAAAGTATTGATTGGTATTCCGTACTGCTTTAACATTTCACGCTTTGGCCGAATGTGTAGTTGCGGAATATCAACTTGCTGCTCAACATTCACATCAACCAAGCCTTCCACCTCAGCTATACTTCCTCTAATTTGAGTGGCCAAAGCATGCATTTTATGCAAATCCGTACCAAACACTTTTATGGCTATGTTGGCCCTAGTACCAGATAGCATATGATCGATACGATGCGATAAAGGTTGCCCTATGGTTACATTAATCCCACGTATTGATGCGAAACGATGACGCAATTCATCCAAAAATTCATCTTTAGATCTACCACCTAAATCAAAAGGAACATCAA
Organism: Saccharicrinis aurantiacus; assembly: GCF_947489045.1. Classification (NCBI taxonomy): domain Bacteria; kingdom Pseudomonadati; phylum Bacteroidota; class Bacteroidia; order Marinilabiliales; family Marinilabiliaceae; genus Saccharicrinis; species Saccharicrinis aurantiacus. The sequence continues at coordinate 14,998 of NZ_CANLCN010000017.1, read as the reverse complement.
TCTCAGAAGAAAAAACGCCCTGTGCATGTTCATCTAACTCTGCCCTACCTGTGCGCCTAACTATGGTAGTTATTTCATTCATCTGCAACATTTCCTTTTCTAGCAACAGATTCATTTTATTACTTTCTTCCAAAGATATTCCTGGCAAGCTAACTGTACTTATGGTAAGCATTCCTTCATTAAATTCAGGTAAGAAAGTACGACCTAAGTTAAAGAACATCAACATAGATAAAACAAACAGAAGAGCAGCGCCAGCAAGCATCATTTTCTTAAATCTCAGGGCTTGTTCCAGAGCATTTCCGTATTTTATATTTAACCATTGAACCCATGCAGCACCCATTTCGTGCTTAGCCAATTGTTTATCGCTTGTGAGTAAAAAACTACACATAACCGGAGTTAGCGTTATGGCTACTATTAAGGATGCAAACAACGAAACTATAAATGAAATACCCAAGGGCTGAAGCATTCGCCCCTCCATGCCTGAAAGAAAAAACAAAGGAATAAATGCCACTATAATAATCAGTGTAGCATTTAAAATAGAAGCTCTAATTTCTTTAGATGCATTATAGATTACTTGCATTTTATTCTTCTGTTGCTCCTTGGGCAAATGTGTATTTTCCTTTAGTCGCTTTAACACATTATCTACATCAATTATAGCATCATCTACCAGTGAACCTATGGCGATTGCCATACCTCCCAAAGACATAGTGTTTATGGTTAAACCCATCCATTTAAGTACTATAACAGATACTAATAATGATAATGGGATGGCAAGCAAAGAAATAATAGTAGTTCGAAAGTTTAGTAAGAACAAAAACAATATTAACATAACAAACAAACCGCCCTCTAAAAGAGCCCTAGTGACATTATCAACCGACCTGATAATAAAATCAGATTGGCGAAAAATATCAGTTCTTATTTCTACATGTTTAGGTAAGGAGGATTTTAAATTAGCAAGTGCATCATCAATATTTTGTGTCAGCTCTAAGGTATTTGTATTGGGCTGTTTCAGCACCGTCATTACCACTGAGGGTTTACTATTTAAGTATGCTGCTCCAATCTTAGGTGCCGCAACAGTTTTAATAACCGCCACATCGTTTATGGTAATAGGATGATTATATTTAACCTTAATAACAGCATTGCCCAATTCATTTAGGTTATTGGTTCTAATTAGTGCACGTATCACATACTCATTACCAAAATCATTTAAAAAGCTACCACTTGCATTTTGGTTTAAATGAGCGCATGCTTTAAATAGTTCGTTTAAACTCACCCCATAATAATCCATCTTTTCAGGATCAGCTTCAATTACATATTGCTTATAATCTCCACCCATTACTACTACTTGAGCAACTCCGCCAATTGACAGTAATCTATTGCGAATTTGCCAATCGGAGATAGTGCGTAGTTCCATTGGCGAAATTGAATCTGACGCAACAGTAACAAGCATTATTTCACCAATGATAGATGATTGAGGAGCTAAGGTTGGTTTTCCTGCATCCTCAGGTAAACGATCTGCAATGGTAGCAAGCTTTTCGCTCACTATTTGCCGTGCTTTAAATATATCAGTGTCCCATTCAAAATCGACCCACACAATAGATATACCAGTTGCAGACGACGAGCGTACTCGGCGAACCTTGGTAGCACCATTTACGGCGGTTTCGATGGGGAAGGTAATCAATCGCTCTACCTCTTCGCTAGCCATTCCATGTGCTTCGGTTAACACCACTACACTAGGCGCTGTGAGATCAGGAAATACATCAACTTCCATTTCTGTTGCGATATAACTTCCACCAATCAGAAGTAGAAGAGCTACAAACAATACTAAAAGCCTGTTTTTCAAAGAAAAGTCTATAATTTTATTAAGCATAGCATAGTGTTTTAATGGGCGTGCCCGTGAGTGGGTAAATCACTTGATAACGCAGCCAGCTTTATTTGATAAGCACCTTGGATAACAATCCTATCTCCTACTATCAATCCCCTGACAACTTGAGCATTCAAACCATCGCTATTGGTAATTTCTACTTGTCGCTTTACAAATGACTCGCCGCCTATCTGAACAAATACATAATACTGCCCCTGTTCCTCAATAATTGAAGATAACGGCACTAACAATGCATCTTCTAACTTACCAGTTTTCAGATAGGCTTCTAAATACATCCCTGGCATTAATAGGTCATTTTTTGACACAGAAAATCCCACAGGAATGCGAAGGTTACCTTCATTCACAAAGGCTGTATTTGCGACTAACTCTCCTGCTATATCACTCAAATTAATCATCCCCTTCCCCTCTAATACACTAAAATTAGCATCAAAAATCCCCTCTACTTTTTGATAGTCTGATTGATTTACATAGGATTCAATTATTAAACTGTTATTATTTGTTATGGTCAACAATTGGTCACCACTCTTTACTATAGCACCATTTGCAACCATTATATTACTTATAAAACCATCTATTGGTGCTTCTATACGTAATCCATCTTCAGTTATCTGCTTGGCCAATTGATGATACATTAACGAATCATGTTGGTATCTGCTTTTAATATCTAAAAATGCTTTTTGAGATATCAGCTTTGATTTACTAAGAGGCTCACTTCTAATATAATCAGCCTTGCTCTTCTGAAAAGATATTTTAGCCTCGTTCAGTTGAAGTGTAGTATTATTATCTATCCCAGCTCCCTTAACCAAAGCAATTAATTGCCCTTTTTTAAGGCGCTCTCCCAAAGTATTAAAAAGCATTAACGCTCCAGAGGCATTGGCATGCACTTGAGCTTCTGATGTAGGATGTGGTTTTACGCGCGCTGAAGTATGAATCACTGAATAATATTCTTGAGCACGAATTTCTTCTGTTCCAAATTCGGTTTTCCATGCCTGTTCTTTTAAGTAAGTAATTACATCCCCTTCATCCTTATTGCTAATAGCATGAGCAGCTTCATCTACCGAAGCATACACTGTAATATTTGGTATTTCAAATTGTACATTACCCTCCTTTGTTTCTAATAAAAATAGTATTTTATAACTGCCCTCTTCTTTTGGTATGATGCTAGGGCGATAAATACCTGGTGAAACGGAACCTTCACATTTTTGTGTGATATTTGAGTGGCCATTGAATAAACTAAGCTCTAATTTACATTCTAGCGCGGGTTTATAAGTACTTAGTTTAGTAAAGTGAGCTGCAAATAGACTTTTATGCCCCACTACCAATGCAGGAAACTCAACAAATAATTCATAATTATCTTGAAAAAGAGTATAACTAAGTGTGGGATGTTCGTGCTCATGATCATGTTGCTCATGGCTATCTGTAAACCTACCTTTATTTGAAGGATTACAAGCATATAGCATACTTGCCATACATAATAGCAAGATATAAATGTGTTTTTTCATTTTAATATGGTTTTGAAGGTGTAGTATTCTTAGTTTGATTGCTAGAAATAAAACTGCAGATCGCCCAATTTGATTTATTAGTACCCGCAAGCTTATGCTAGGCTTTACTTGCTAAATAAAATATCAAGCTCTGATATATCAGATTGAATTACACAAATTAAGATGCCTAAGAACTAACTTATCCCAATACAACATATAGGTGTAACTACAAACCAGGATCACTAAGATCCTAGCTAATACAAAGAAATATTATCAAACAATTGATATTTGCTAAAGCGGAAACTTAAACGATAAACGGAGGTGCCCGCAATCCAATTATTCCGGGTTTAAAGAGGGATACGATCCGAGAAGAGGGATCTACAAATTCTGTTGTCTCTAATGCTAATGAATAATTAGCTACAACAAATACAAAGTTTATAGTTGCCAAAATTTGCACTTGGCTTATGCTTATATTTTTCTTTAGGTCAACCCTTAAATAGTCAAAATCACTATCCAAAGAAATATGCTTATGATCAGGAAATGAATGATCATGCTCTTCTTCTAAGTCGACTAATTTTGAATGAGGGTCGGCATTTGTATGGAGGGTAACAGCTTTTTGGTGGGTATGTGAATTTGATAAAAAAGAATACATATCTTCCATTTCATGATGATGATGTGGAATCATCTCATGTCCCAAGGCTAACAAAAATGAAAGCAGTAATAATATAGAATATCCTTTTATTCGCACAGTTACAAAAATACACAATTTAAAAACAATGCACATCCCTATATTTAGGGGTTTTAGTGCACTGTTAGTATCTTATTCCTAGCCGAATTGGCATTAACATTGATTGCTGTGTTGCTGCAATACCTATTTTTGTAAAAAAATCTAATTTCTCTGTCAATCTATAATTAAAACCACAACATAATTCTACAAGTACAGTACCTGTACCATTTTCGTATTGATTCCAAATTTGGCTATAACCTATTTTAAGATTTACAAGCGGACTAAACCTTGTTTTTAATGGTAAGTATTCAAAATCCGAAAATATTGATACTCCATTTATTCCTTCAAAGTTTAAATACCCTAAGCCAATTCCTACAAATAGTTTATGATTATATTCTAAACTATTTACAATATTAAAATCAACACCATTTTCTTCGTTTAAATAATATCCTTTCCAATTTTCACCAGGGTCGACCTGAACAGTATTATACTGATATTTTAGAAAGCCTGCGTCTAGCTTTATAGAATGGTTTATTTGAGAATATCCTTGACTAACTATACAAACCGAAAACGACATAATTAAGCTTAGTCGCATTAAAGTCATATTATTCTGAACTAAATTATTAAAGTACTTATCACTATAATTTGATTATCAACTTATTCTTTCTCCCAAAGATTTTCACATTCTGCTAAGCAACCATCCTCTACATTAAATTGATCTAGCGAACCCATTTTATTCTGAATACATAAAAATGTTAAGGGACTATCTGAGTTATTACGGTATGTTCTTTTTCCTTCAGGAGATACTCTTATTACCGAGCCTTCAGAGATATCAAACAAAGAATCGTCTATTTGAAATTGTCCCGATCCTTTTATAACAACATAAATTTCTTCATTGTTTTTATGTTGATGAAAAAAAGGCATTTCTGTGTGGGGCGGAAATACGGTAAATGAAATTTCGGCACTGCTTGATTTTAATATTTCTCCAATAAAAACTTTTCCTTTTACTTCTTGCTTTCGCTTTGGGTGCATATAAGAATAGTCCTTTAATTCATCAAGACTACCAAGGTTAATTGCTGAATGATTAATTCCTTCTGAGTTAATTTTAAGTTCTTTCATTTCTATTAATTCTAGTTTAAATTATGGGTAATAACAGTGCCTTTGTTATATAAAAGGCACTGTTTCTTTTAGATTATGGTATCTAGTAGTATTTATCAATACCACCAAAACCTTTAATTATTTTGTTCTCTTTTGTTTTGCTAATAAAATTACTTAAACGCTTTTCAAACTCACCTTCTCTTTTTCGGGCACTTTGAATATACGCAACTCTAATTCGTTTATAAGGCTCTGTGAAGTTTTGATAATTATCCCAAACAACTTTATCCTTTTTCAACTTTTCTATTATATCATCGGGAAAAGCGAATTTTTGCTGAACTATTTTTAGAACTTCGCCCTTAATTGAATGATGAACTAAATCATTATTGAAAAGCCATTTTAATCGTTCAATATTGGGTTGTGAAAAAGTAGAATTTTTTCTCCGCTTACAAAACCTTTGTATAGATGTATTTTCGTTTAAGGACTTAAGCGTACTATCAATCCAACCAAAACAAAGCGCTTCTTCAACGGCATCGTTATACAATATTCGTTTCTTATTCGATTTCTTTAAAGGATACTCTAACCAAATCTCATCTTTTGTTTCAAAGTTTAGCTCAAGCCATTGCCTCCACTCTTTTCTGTTGTTGAAATATATAGTTGTTGGTTCGTTCATTTACTACTTAAAATTTATTTTTAGGCCAAACTATTGATGCCTGATATATTCAGTTCCATTTCGTATTGCTTTACACTCTCAGGAATATTAACAGCTTTTATTATGCTCAACTTGTTTACTAAGCAATCGTCTACATTAATAATTTTCACATTGTTTGATACTAAATTTATTCCCTGAAATAACCTTAACCAAGCATTCTTATTATTTTCATACACTTCAAACTGAGCAACATATTTATTTTCTACGTTATAAATAAAATAGGACTCTATTTGATGGTTATAAATTACTTGATAATAATCGTAATCTCTTTCAGTGATTGTCTCTTTTTGAAAGTCCCACGAATGAAACTCCTGATTTGGTGCAGAATTCCAATTAAACGCTTCTTTAGGAATCCGTTTTAAGCTTATTTCGTACTTACTATCAACACTAATATACCCTGAGAAACAATGATATTCCTTACAAATATTAAAACCAGATTGCTGGTAAATACTAATTGCTTTTTTATTCTCTTGTATTACTTCAAGTATACTTTTTTCAATTCCATTATTTCTTAAATCGCTAATAGCATATTCGTAAATTAATTTGCTTATTCCTTGCCCTCTGAATTCTGGTATTACTCCGGTACCAGTATTAAATGCCGTTTTAATTCCAAACCTTATATCAATAGCATGAATTATAAACCCAACTAGCTGACCATTAATACGCATGCCATAAGACAAGCTATAGTCAACTTTTGCAGCTCCCCATCGTTGTTCATAATAATCAATATTGGTAGGCATTTTTAAATGATACTCTTCAAACGCCTTTAAAAAGCAATCTATTAATTCTTCAAATGGTACTTTATTTAATCTTATTATTTTCATAATTGATAGCTATCAATCAGCACCCATACAATATTCAGATACAATTATTCAACATTCAAATACCCCATCAAATCTAATAACTATTAACATAAAATAAAATACTTCTATTTTATAAAACCATTCATTATAAGCACTATCCTAAACTACTTGCTTTATCTAGTTAATTAGTTAGCACTAGTTAAAATGAACCTAGCAATCAACTTAAGATACTTAATCAGAGCAACAATATTGTTAGTTGTAGTAAAATTATTTTTAGCAGCAATCACATGCTAGTTAATTACAATAAAATTGATGTTAATTGAAGCAAAAATGTTTTTAGCCGAAGTAAAAATATTTTTTGTAAGTGCAACAATGAAGTTAATCGCAGTAAAAATATTTTTAACTGTAGCAAAATAAAAAATATATAAATAATTTGATTCAATATTCATCAAACCAACTTTGTATCTTAAAATTTTCTATAAAACAGTTCGCTCAAATGTAATTGATGCCTTTATTAAACTTTACTAAAAGCTTACACAGGCAAGTAATATCAAAGTAAATATAGCACTAAAAAAAACACCATTACTACTTTACAATAAATATCACACATAATATATTCACTTAAGCATATAAAACAAAGTAGACTATAATTTAAACCACAATAATCTATACTAAAATACATTGTACATCATACAAACATTACACACGTAAGAATATTTTACAATAAAAATTTAAAAACTCTTTTATTTATGATAAACATCACTAACTTAGATATACCTTAAAAGACCAATTCATTTTTTCATCTACAAGAATTTATGAATCAAAGTTTTTAACAAAATCTTATTAACATGAGTAACAAAGTTTTTAATTTTCCAATTGTAGAACTGTGTCAAAGAGCCGATAAATTATGCATCTTCTATCAGCGCGATGCAAATAATTTTGCTAAATATGGTTTTTCAAACACCGATATAGAAAAACTACAAGCCGACACCGCGCAACTAAAAGAAATGCCTAGCGATGATTATTATCAAGGCGCACGCATAATAACAACTGAGCAAAAGAAACAGGTTAAAGAAAGACTAATTGACAATATTAACGATCTACGTCTTCGCGTTAAGCTAGTGTATGGGTTCAACTCGCAGGAATATAAGCTATTTAAATTCCGAAAACTACAAAATATCACCTACATAGAATTGGTGCAGTATGCATTACATGCAGTTAATACTGCCATACCTCGATTAGAAGCATTATCTGAACGTATGGTAACGCAAGAGTTACTAGATGCTATATTAGCCGACCGCGAAATATTAGATGAAAAAATTGATGATCAGGCCGTAAGTGATTCTTTAAGAAGAGAAAAAACAGTGGAGCGCAACAATTTAGCTAACACGGTGTACGATCAAATTAGGAAGCTTAGCGAAGTAGGCAAAATAATATGGAAAGGAGTTAATGAAGCCTATTACACCAACTACGTTATATATGGATCTCCAAAATCAATAGAAGAAAAGGCAGAAATAACAGAGAAATCAGAATAAGGAATCACTTATTCATCAAAATATAATATTGGTTTAGTTAAGGTTGGGTCCTGCTCTCGCAAGAGAGTGGGACTTTTTGTTTATAAGCAAATTCAATTTATATCCGACATAAACTTATCATAAAAAAGACAAGACTTAACCTTATTGCAAAGTGATTAGTATACAAACTATGATTAAATAACGGGATATGCATATAACATCCTCCCTAAGGCATATAAACTATAATTAAACTTTATGAAAAAACCATTCTACTTTTGTCTGATACTTTGTATTGGCATCAACCTAAGCGCACAATCGTTTAAAAAAGTACGATTCAAAACTACTTATGAGCAATTTCCTTATGTTCATATGATAGATAGTACTGCCTCATGGAATTCAAACAGCCACATGGATATACGTTTATATGGTAAAAGTCACGAAAGCAATTATGATTATTACTTAAAAGTAAGCCCAAATAAAACCTATAAACACAACACTAAATGGGTAAACCACTTAGCCACAGCTGAAAACATCAATAATATGCCGAAATAAATGCCCTTTTATATGGATCGTGGAAACAAGTAAAGGTTAATGGAAAATCAGATGAAAGCCGTATTGTACATATAAAACCAGATGGTAAACTTTTAAGTCAAAAAGGATGGTGGGACCATCAATCTTATGATGCTGAAATGTTTTGGAAAAATTATTCTATGGTTAATGGTAATAAAATTTTGTTACTGGCCTATGATAAGGAGACCCTCGATAACGAAAAGGAGAATTTTAATATGATTGATAAAATACAAGTAAGATCTATCACGAAAGATAAACTTGTTTTAGCACCTTTTTTATTTACCGAAGGTAATAAAATCAATCCTGAACAGATCATTGAATACGAGCGCATTCACATTAGAGACAATTATTAGTCATAAAGAATGGACAAACAAAAATGCCTTACTAATTTTAGCGAGGCATTTTTGTTTTAGTAATTAAAGCATACGTACTACAGTGGTTTAAAATAGGATTGCAACAATTCACATTCTGCTATAACAATAAACAACCTCATTAAAATCATTACTCACTCCCATTTCTGCATTTTCTTTTGATATGCCCTAGGTGTGTAACCCGATACTGATTTAAAGGTACGTGTAAAATGTGCCGGATCATTAAAGCCCGATATTTCCATAGCCTCGCTTATGGTTGATTTATGATTTGCTAAGTAATTACAAGCCCTATTTACTCTATACTCATTCAAAAACTTAGTAAATGATTGGCCGCTTACCTTTTTAAAGAAACGGCAAAAGCTAGTTTCAGTAAGTTGCGTTAATTTGGCCAATTCTGTAATTGAAATATTGCGGTGGTATTGCTCATTAATAAAGTTATATACTGCCGACATACGCAAGTAATCATTACTCTTGGTTTCGCCAACAGTAGTACTAGCGTTTAATAGCTTATAGTTTTTCTCCGAGGCTAATCGGCCTAATATTGAGAATAGTTGTAACAACCTATTTAACGTATCCTCCTTTTCTAATCCTTCAATTAAATCAGGAATATCCTTATCCAACAACTGAGTAAATACCATACCATGCAACGAACGCTTCATCATTTTAATAATAGAAGCAAACTCAGGCAATTGGCTTAATGTATAATCAATAGTTTCAGGCTTTATTTGTACCACAACCTCATGATTATTGGTATGTAAGTTATTCCCCATATTAGAATGCGGCACATTACAACCCACCAACAAAAGTAAACCATTGGTATATTTATATATAGATGCGCCTACTTGTATTTCAGCTTCTCCATTACGCACATAAACTAATTCGTATTCCGGATGAATATGCCATAACGGCTCACAACAAGGATCACCAGCTTGCAACTTAAAACTACTATCAATATTAGGACTAATCTGCTCGTAAATAGGCTTCATTTTTGTAGAATGATGTGTTTAGTACTCTATGAAAAATACATTCAATGGAGACTAAATCATTAGATTAATGCAAATATAGACCAAGTATTTGATATTATAAGACAATAATAACTATTTACACAATTCTAAATTTGCAAGGTTTTAGGATCACATAGAATACTGAAAATTACATTTATAAGAATATTGCATACCGTGAAGAATTTTAAATTACTACTGCCCTCAGCACAGTTATTACTGTCTATATCTCTAATTTTTGGCACATGGATTATATACATTCCCTATATAACCAGCAAATTAAATATGTCAGAAGGGCAATTAGGTGCGGTATTGGCCTTAGGAGCCATTGGGTCTCTAATAGGTGTAAACATAGGTAAACCCTTAATACGTAAATATGGCGAGGGTGAAATATCATTTTACAGCATCATATTTGTAGCGCTATCCAGTATCTTATTTTTTATTGCTCCCAACCTATATCTTTTAGGAGCTGCTTTTATAATATATGGTGCAGTATCTGGATCATTACAAGTAGCATCCAATTCGTTAATTGGAGTTGTTGAACGCCAGAATAACGTTTCAATAATGTCAACATGCCATGGCTTTTGGAGCGTAGGAGGCTTAATTTCTGCTGGTGGCGGCACTATACTTATGGCAAATATAGGTCAACCCCTTGTTCATATTAGTATGATGGCCGCTTTGGTAATAGGAATACAAATTTGGTTTAGAAAAGATTTTTCGCACTTGCGTGATAAAAAGAGAGAAGCAAATAATCCCACTAAAAGGAAGAAACACATAGCCATCGAAAAACCTATTTTATTACTTTCTTTAATAGGAGTAGCATCCATGGTGAGTGAAGGTGCTATTGCAGATTGGAGTGGACTTTTTTTGAGGGATGTAACTCATTCAAACGAAAACATAGTTGGACTTGGCTATGCAGCATTTTCATTATCAATGACATTAGTTCGCTTAATAGGTGATAATCTATCGGTAAAGTACGGTTCATTCAAAGTTCTAATAATGGCTTTCTCAATTAGCATAGTAGGTTTTTTATTAGTGCTAAGTGCCAATACCGTTCTTAGTATTCTAGGCTTTGCTTTTACCGGTATAGGATTTTCAGTTGTGGTACCAGAGGTATATCGTATTGTTTCAAATTACGATGAGAATCGCAGAAGCGAAAACATCGCTTTTATTGCCGGAGCTGGTTATGTCGGATACTTAGTAGGTCCTGTTTTGTTAGGAGTAATTGCAGAAATGGTTGGCTTATATTATAGTTTCTTTGTAGTTCTTGGCCTTTCAAGCTTTGGCTTGATAAGCACACTAATAAATGAAAGAGCCAATAATAAACAAACTAAAAGCTCAATATCTGACATTAATACAAAACCTATTTAACCTCTATTTCATAAGATAATTGCTACTTTTGCCATTGAATAAAACAATACAGAATGCAGCAATATAGCACAGTAAAGTCAAATATCTATTACCTTAAAATGGAGCAGCGCCCTGTATGGGAAAATGCTTTATCAAAAGAGGATACCAACATTCAACTATTAAAAAAGCCCATTTCTACCAGTAATTATTTAAAACTATACAATAGTGTGGGCGGTAGTTTAAATTGGTTAGATAGAGTTTTAATGGATGATGCAGAACTTGCTGCTAAAATTAATAGTGAAGATACCTTTATTCATGGCTTTTACATAAAGGAGACTCTAGCTGGTTATTGCGAATTAGTTAGAAGCAACAAAGCCGTTGAAATATTATATTTTGGATTGAGCCCTGCTTTTGTAGGCAAAGGCTATGGCAATTACTTTCTGCAAAAGGCCATTGATTTGGCTTGGGATTTAACGCCCAATTATGTAGAATTAAACACTTGCGACCTCGATCATCCAAATGCATTACCAACCTATAAAAAAATGGGTTTTAAGCATTACAAAACCATAATTGAAGAAAAGAAAACCATTACTAAATAGCATCCTGAATTTTAGGCTTTAAATGATAAAAAAGTCATCAAAAACATTAAAGTGACACGTTTATAAGATACGATAAACGAGATGCAATTAACTTAATGCTTACAACTTATTACGCATGTCAAAAACACGAAAAATATCTCCCAACGAGGAAGCTGAACAAACCATGGTTGCCATGCAAACTGCTTTAAAAGCAAAGATGAAAGCCCTCAAAAATTTTGCTCAAGATAAACTCGAAGCATTTGAAGAAAGTGAAGAGTTAGAAATGGGCGTTCGTATTTATAAAGAATCTAATAATTATGGAACAAAACTTCCAAACGGACAAACTGTGAAGGTAAGCTACCAAGGCTATTTACCAAACGGCCGAAAAATCGACTCAGGAAATATAGTATTTAGTATTGGGCAAAAAGATATGATAGCAGGTTTTAGTATCGGAGCACAAGCCCTACAGCAGGGCGAAGAAGCTACTATTTTTATTCCCTCTTCTGCGGCCTATGGTAAAAGTGGCTCTGGTAAAGATATCAAACCCTATACTACACTAATATTTGATATGACTTTGAAAGATATATTGTAACTAATAACGCAATTACAGTTAACTAGATAAGCATCAAATCCTTATAAATAAACAAAAATACAATATGTCAATAAACCAATATATATACACTTTTAGTTACGATAACACTGAAGCTGAATTATGCAAGCTCGAATCAAAATACACCTTTAAAAAAGAAGAGGAAAACCGACAGCTTTTCTCTGATATTAGAGCAGAACCATCTGAAAGTGCTTATATAAAAAAGCGTTTTGATGTAATAACTTCATCAGATGATTATTCTACGCTCGTTACTCTTGTCAAAAAACAGAACATACATGTTGATGACTTTAAAGTAGAATATATTGTTCTGGATGGAGATACAACAGAATATACTGATAGATTAAAAAAGCTAAAGGATATTGGATTCAGTATCGAAGGTGATCCTGATTACTATAAGCCAAAGATAACCTATGGTTTATGCACGTACAAAGGGATTTGGTATTTTGGCATTATTAACAAAGATGATTTTGCATGGCATAAACACAACAAAAAACCACGCTCGTTCAGTAACTCAATAAATGTAAGCATAGCCAAAGCATTGGTAAGTATTGCTGCCGAAAACAATAAAAATACAAGCTTAATTGACGCATGCTGTGGTGTTGGCACAATTATGCTTGAGGCCTGCTTCTCGGGATACCATATTGAAGGCTGCGATATTAATTGGAAAGCCACTAGAGATGCTCGCATAAACCTGGCGCACTTCAATTATACAACAGAAGTATTCCGATCAGACATAAAAGATATTGACAAAAGATATGATGCTGCTATTCTCGATTTACCTTACAATTTATACAGCAAGGCTACTGACGAAGAGGTTTTACATATAATTAAATCATCAGCTGAAATATCAGATCGACTCGTTATTGTATCCACTTCTGACATCACTGACTTTATAGCCGAAACCAAATTTAAGATAATCGATCAATGTAACGTTGGCAAACCTGGAAAAGGAAGTTTTGCTAGAAAAGTATGGGTATGTGAAAAGTAATCACCATTTGCGTGGTAAGCTTTTAAAACATAAAAAAGGTGTTCCATCTAGTATGAAACACCTTTTTAACCCAATTACTAAATAAATATTATAGACTTGATACGGTTTCTAATGCTCTTTTCATTGTCTCACCTAAATCAGCAGGTGAGTCAACCACATGAATACCACACTCACGCATAACTGCCATTTTAGCGGCAGCAGTATCTTCTGCTCCACCAACAATAGCACCAGCATGTCCCATTCTACGCCCTTTTGGAGCCGTTTGACCAGCGATAAAGCCAACTACAGGTTTGGTACCATTTTCTTTAATCCAGCGTGCTGCATCAGCTTCCATCGTTCCACCAATCTCACCAATCATAACAATAGCATCTGTCTCATCATCATTCATGAACAATTCAACGGCCTCCCTTGTATTAGTTCCAATTACCGGATCGCCCCCTATACCAATAGCGGTAGAAATTCCCAATCCAACTTTTACAACCTGATCGGCTGCCTCGTATGTTAACGTACCAGATTTTGATACAATTCCTATTCTTCCTTTCTTAAATATAAAACCAGGCATAATACCCACCTTACATTCATCTGCAGTTATCACTCCAGGACAGTTAGGTCCAATCAAAGTAATATCCTTATCCTTAATGTAATCTTTAGCTTTTACCATGTCGTTGGTAGGTATACCTTCGGTAATTGCAATAGCTACTTTTATACCAGCATCAGCAGCCTCCATAATAGCATCCGCTGCAAATGCAGGGGGAACAAAAATGACTGAAACATCAGCCGCCTGTGCGCCTACAGCTTCCTTTACTGTATTATAAACAGGTCTTTCTAGGTGAGTCGATCCGCCTTTTCCAGGTGTTACTCCGCCAACAACATTAGTTCCATATTCTATCATCTGAGAAGCATGAAAAGAACCTTCACTGCCTGTAAATCCCTGTACTATTACTTTTGATTTATTTGATACCAATACACTCATACATATAGATTTTATAAGATTATTTTGCTGTTTTAAGATATAAAGAAACAATCAAATATATAAAGGCAGAAACTCCCAAATTGTTTAATCACTAATTACAATTTTCAATATTTGAATAATGTAATCACTTATAAGTAACGATTCTTGACTAATAAAATTCTATTTTGGGTGTGCCCCTGTGGGTCGGGCTTTGCGTTATATCTTTGCTTCGCCATAATGGGCTCACAAAGGATGTCACTTCAATCCCTCACACAAGAACTATTGGGTCAATGTAGAAAGTTGGGTCTATAAAAGTCTAAGCATATATTTTGGTCAATCTGTAAAGGAAAAATCTTACATC
>NZ_CANLCN010000016.1:0-123400 GCF_947489045.1 Saccharicrinis aurantiacus | reverse complement strand
CTGTGGAGGCGTAGGGCAATTTATCCCCTTCTAGGGGTTATTTCAATGCCCCATCCTTTGGGTGGGGATCTTTTACTTTATACTTGCTATGTTACTAATGCAATATGATGATTTTTACGATGAGAGTAAGGGAGCTTACTGGAGTTTAGAAAGCATGGATTTTGGACAAAAAATAAATTACATCGGACTAAATTTATGGCATCTGATAAACTTGATATTAATCGGATATTTAATTTATAGATTTATGATTCTTAAGCGCACAAAAAAAAGGTAAGACGAAATTAATCCGTCTTACCTAAGTGATTAGTATTAAGGTATTATTCCGATTTTGCTACAACTTCTGTAATAACAAAAGGAGCTTTTCCTCCTGGAGGAATAATTTTAAGAGAATCATGTTTTACTTCGCCACTTACAGTTTTAACTCTTAAACGAACTGGCTTTCCGTATTCTGGTGGAATAGGAATCTTAATTTGTAGTTTACGTTGCTTATTCAAAATAGTATGCGATGCTATTTCAACACCTTCCATTGAAGTAACCACAATAGCTTCTTTGCTGGCATTGGCAAAACTAAGTTCCGCATCCCAAGTACTTACATAAACACCCGGATCAACAAAAACAATCTCATACTCTATCCACTTATGTGAAGAATCTTCATCTTGTTTTTCTTTCTTGCTACTTAAAGCATCTTCCTCATATAAGTAATCCCATTTTTTGCTGCGGTTTTCATCCTTAGCGTTGAAATAACCACTTTTCTGTCCAACACTGATTTTAGGGATAGTTCCACCTTCAACTTTTAGTGTTTGGCTCGCTACGATATCCTCGCTCGATTGCCCAATCATAATTTCAAAGTCACCTTCTTCAACCTGAAACTCCTTAGCATCTACATTGTAATGAGAAAAAGCTTCGTAAGGTAGCTTGATAGATACCGTTCTGCTTTCTCCGGCTGGTACGTGTATTCTATCAAATCCTTTTAAGGCTTTTACCGGTACTGTATGGTTGGCTTCAACATCGCGAACATAAACTTGTAAGATATCGTCTCCATCCATATCTCCAACATTCGAAACTTTAGCTGTTACCACAAGGTCTTTCATGGTTTTAACCTTCTTGCTGCTAAGTTTCATATCAGAAACTTCGAACTGCGTGTAACTAAGTCCAAAACCAAACGGATACAATGGTTTTGAGTTGGCATACATGTAAGTACGTCCTACTTCTGGACCATAATCATCTTTCCAGGTTTTTACGTTATAATCATGAAAGTGGGGTAGTTGTTTTTCCGATTTCACCCATGCTGTACTCAGCTTACCACCTGGGTTAACATCGCCAAATAATACATTAGCCAATGCAGTACCTTGTTCCTGACCATTTGGCCACGCACATACAATTCCCGGAAGGTTTGCTTGTTCCCAACCAATAGAAGTAGATCCGCTAGGAATGAGTACTAAAATTACATTTTTATTAACCGCCTGAACTGCTTTTATCAGCTTGTGCTGCTTACCCGGTAAACTCAACGAAAGACGATCGCGTGTTTCTGTAGCTGTTGATTCATCATTTCCAACAACCATAATTACCGTATTCGATTTTTTAGCTAAAGCAACCGCTTCTTTAATCTTCTGTTCGTCGTCCTCGGCTCCAGTAACAGAACAACCTTCGGCAAAGCTTACGTTACCTTTGGCGCTTTTTTTAATGCCATCAAGAGGTGTTACTTTGTTTTTAGGATTACCTGAATAAATACCCAACCAACAACGATTCGCAAATGGACCAATAACAGCAAGCTTGTCTATATCTTTCTTTAGAGGCAATGCAGCATCGTTTTTCAATAGAACAATAGACTGCTCAGCTGCTTTAAGCGCCAACTTTTTGTGTGTTTCAGATTCAAGTACTGAGCTTGGTATTTTAGAGTATGGGTTAAGCGATGGATCATCAAAATCACCCGTCATAAAGCGTAATCTTAATAATCTTCTAACAGATACATTAAGTTCTTCCTCGGTTAACAAACCTTGTTCAATGGCAGGTTTTAATGCCTTTACAAAAGGAGCAGCCTTTGTTTTGTGTCTGAAACACTCTTGATCAACTCCGGCTTTAATGGCCATGGCAGCAGCTTCTTCTTGTGTTTTGGCAAATCGCATACGTTTTTCTAAACCTTGAACTGCAGCCCAATCGGCAATTACATAACCTTCAAAGCCCCATTCATCACGTAATACACCATTTACTAAAGCATTGTTTGCCGAACATGGTGTGCCGTTTACACCATTTAATCCGGTCATAATACCAGTTGCTTCCTCATCAATAATACAAGTTTTATACGCTGGGAAATAGTACTCGTATAAATCTATATCGCGTACCAACGAGTGGCTAAACTCTCTGCGTTTCTCTACATTGTTGGCTACATAATGCTTTACAGTAGTTACTGTTTTTACGTATTTAGGGTCGTTCCCTTGCATACCGCGTACGTACATTCTGGCTATTTCCGACATTAAAAGTGGGTCTTCGCTATAGCACTCTTCGTTTCTGCCCCAGCGCGGATCGCGTGCCATATTCACAGTTGGCGAAAACATCATTACCTCTTTCTGTCCTGCATTTTTTAAGGCACGGGCTTCGTTAGATATTGCTGTGGCTACATCAAACATCAAATCCGGATTCCATGTGGCTCCCATGGCAATATTTTGTGGAAATTGCGTACAATTCCAAGCTTTAAGTCCATGAAGGGCTTCGCCGTACCATTCAAAATAAGGGATGCCCAAGCGTTCAATACCCGAAATTCGGGAACCACAATAGGCTATCTTTTCATCCAATGTCATTTTAGATAATAAATCTTCAACTCTATCCTCAACCTTTGCATTGGGGTCTTTCCAGGTTTGGCCATTCACTCCAATTGCGCAAAGTAGCATAAGGAATAGAGAAATGCTTTTTACTGCTTTCATAATTCAAATTATTTGTAAGTGTTTTAGCACTGTTTTCAACTTAAGTGATAAAGTTAGCAACAGGCGGTTTACTCATTTTAGAATATTGTAAAATTCGATATTTTAAAATGGAATCAGCTTGCTTTGTACTTAGTCAGAACTTAACAAGGCCTATTTTTGACTTAGCTAGAACTTTACATGCCTCCATTGTAGTGTTCAGAAAACCTCAATACCAAGTCTGCTTAATATAGGTGTGAAAAATCCCAAATTGCAGCTTCAGTGCTTTGTATATCATTAATGTAGCTTTTTTGTAGATGTAATTTGATAAGGGGTGTTCTTTTGCCTTAGAGAGGGGTAAAATATACATGGTAGAAAAATTAGAGATTTGTAATTGGATTATCGCGATCTCGCATCGGAGATACCCAATCTCGCACAAAGAAAGTTCAATCTCGCCCTAAGGGAAGTGAATCTCGCATAGGGGGAAGCCAATCTCGCATGGGTACTTCATGAATCTCGCATGCAGGTAAGGCGATCTCGCACCTCCGGAGGTGAATCTCGCATCAGGGATACCCAATCTCGCTAGCGAGATTCACCCTTTACGATATACAGGCAAATCAATTTTACTATTGGCAGTGTATGCTCATTCCTAAATTAACATATGTAGCTGAACATAAAATAAAATTATCTATTTTTATCATCTAATTAGATATTCTTACTGATACGTATATCGCCTTTTGCGGTGAGTATACAGAACATACGTTAGTTTTGTATGGGGAGGGGGTGAGGATGTAAATGAGTAGGTACTAATTATGAAGAACATAGCATATATATTGATCATTTTTACGTTAATGGCTGTAACATCCAATGCTCAAGATACTTGTAGTTTAATTCTGACTAATATTAAGATTGACCAGAAAAGCTTTGAGGATAGTAAAATTGAAGATAGTATCTACAGGCGTTGCACAGAAAACGAAAATTCAGAATATAGTCCGCTTTTTACCCAAAAACCAATTGGTTGGTCTAATGTTTCAATGACAAGATCAGATTCTTCTAAATCAAATTCTTCATACAAAGCTCTTGAATATTCTTCGGTAAAAATGGAACGTTTTAGGGTTGTCTATACAGAAGCTGTTTATGATGCTAAATTGAATAGTTTTTATTTTAGAGGAAAAGTAGTTGGAGGCGATCCGGAATCAAATGAAAACTTTAAAGTTTATATGGGAATTCCTGTTGATACAATTAGTAAGTTAGAAATCATTTGTCAACATTGTGAGGGTGAAAAATTTAATACAATCAATTATCCCACATTTTATTTAAAAGAAGGTAGTGAAGCTAATGTTGATTTCATAGAAACACAGAATCAATTGTTTGACTTCACAGTAAAACCGCATCCTAATGCTTTTCTTGTATTTCAAAAAGAAGGTTATTATGCTGAAATATACAGAATGGACAGAATCTTGGAAGAAAAATAACTGGTGCCAACAAAAAAATATAGGTCATAGGCTGGCAGTATAAATTTGGTAGTTTGGTTCTTTTAATAAAATCGCGGAAACTTTTGTTTCGACTAGTGAAAACAATAAATTTACACCAAACAAAAGTTTCGGTTCTGTGGGATTTTGGGAGTTAAGTTTTTCAAATTAGCCTACAGCAAATTATTCGGGCCGTTGGCGCCCATAAAATCATCTCGTTGAAAGCTATTTTTGTAATATTAATAACACTAGTAAATATATGTTTACATGCTCAGCATTATAACAGAGTAGATTCTGTTGTACTAGCATATGGACGTGTTACTAGTTATACAGAACTAGCAGAGAAAATTACGCAAGATTTTTCTACAGAAGAGACCAAAGCAAGGGGGATTTATACTTGGATTGCAAATAATGTTGATTATGATGTAAAGAAGTATAGAAAGTTTATAAAGAATAAAGGTAAGAAGCCTAAAAGGAAATGGAAAAATCATTATGAGTATGAGCAATCTGTTTCAAAGAAGACTTTTAGGAAGCAGAAAGGCATTTGTGGAGATTATTCAATATTATATAAACATTTATGTTCCCTTTGCGGTGTTGAATGTGAAGTAATATCAGGATTTTCTAAAACTAGAGAAAAAGAAATTGGAAGGAAGTTTGGTGAAAAACATGCATGGAATGCGGTAAATATAAATCAAAATTGGAAGTTAATTGACGTTACATGGAGTGCAGGATATGTAAATCAAGAGAAACAATTATTCATTAGACAGTTTAATGACTATTATTTTTGTACCAATCCAGAGCAATTCTTTTTGAATCATTTTCCTAGGAAACACAAATGGTTGTTGACCAATAAGACAAAAGATGATTTTAAAAAAATACCTCTTTATGGTCAGAGATATAGAAGTTTGGATTTTGAAACAAAGGAACCGAATGAAGGTGTTATTTATTCAGAAAATGAGACTGTAATTCTGCAATTTAGTAACAAGCGAAAAACTCCAAATATTACATATAAGTTTGCTAAAGAAGAATATGGAAACTATGTACTACCTAAAGAAAAGGACGGGAATATAATAGTTGAGATTAAGTACAAAAAAAGGGGGAGTGATTATTTACATCTTTATATGAATGGGAGTCATTATGCAACTTATAAAGTGAAAAGGAAATAAAAATTACGG
Organism: Saccharicrinis aurantiacus; assembly: GCF_947489045.1. Taxonomy (NCBI): domain Bacteria; kingdom Pseudomonadati; phylum Bacteroidota; class Bacteroidia; order Marinilabiliales; family Marinilabiliaceae; genus Saccharicrinis; species Saccharicrinis aurantiacus. The sequence continues at coordinate 117,856 of NZ_CANLCN010000016.1, read as the reverse complement.
TGCCAACAATCTGGCATAAAGCATCAGCAGTGATTCAAAAATTTTGTTAGGTTCATGAAGTTCGCCAAAAGTTCTATTTAGGCATTTTAGTTTTTCAAATCACTCACAACTTCTTTCAGTTCATCATTTCGAATATTACTTACTAGAAACCAAAGAAAAGAGGCTAAATCACTTGTTGTGAGATAGCCTCTTGTATATTTTTATTCAGAAACTTAAAATAGCTTATTCTGAGTCTTTTTGGATATTACCTTTACTTTTTATTTTTGCAGGGTTACCATTGTATATGATTTTACCACCAGTGGTAGTTTTCATATCTAAATCTTCAGTTGCATTTACCCAAGCAACACCACCGGTTCCGGTTTTTATAATCGCTTCTCGGCTGATTAATTTATCAGCAATATACTTTCCACCAGTTACTACACTAACCTCCTGAAAGTCAACTTCACCTACTAATTCTATTTTAGATGATACCGATGATGCTTTTAATGTTCTAACATCAACATCTAATACAATTGAGGCGCCACTACCTGCTTTAACAGTGAGTAAATCGGCTTTAACAACATCTTCTGATGTAATAAACGAACCCGACTCAGCATTAATTTGGTTTATAGTTTTGTAGCTTACGTATACCTGAACGGCTACATCCTTATATATTTTATTTTTAAGCTTAACTTTTAAGTCACGCCCTTTAATCTCAGTAATTACATCTGTTACAGCTGCATTTTCAATTTCAATCTCAATCTTTTCCTTATCGCCTTCAATTAAAGTTACGTTAATTCCTTTTGTAGTTGTAATTGTATTGAATGCTCCAATGCTTCTACTTTGAGTTTTAACATCCTGTGCATTAGCATATGTGCTCGAAAATAAGGTAATAATGGCAGCTATAAATAGTAATTTCTTCATGGTTAATTTATATTGTTTATTGTTATAACTTCTATTTAATAAAAATAGTATTCAGAACTCTAAAGGTAAGGGCATGGGTTTATAGGCTAGCAAAGAAACAAAAAAAGTAATTATAATTGATAAATTGTTTTATAAGAATTAGCTGAACAACTCTTTAATCTCACTTTCACCCATATTTTTAAATGGGTTGTTAGAGTTGATAAAAGTATTGGCCAATTCCGATTTATGTTCTTGCAGTCGCATTATTTTTTCTTCAATAGAACCAACGCTAATAAAGCGATACACAAATACATTTTTAGTTTGTCCAATCCTATGGGCTCTATTAATTGCTTGAGATTCAGCAGCTGGATTCCACCACGGGTTTAACAGAAATACATAATCAGCGCTAATTAAATTTAAGCCAACACCGCCTGCTTTCAGCGATATTAAAAACACTTTACAATTATCATCATGCTCAAAGTTTTCAACCACTTTCTGCCTATTGGTAGTGCTGCCAGTTAGCTTGCTGTAGTTAATTTTGTCCTTAGTAATTTGTGTTTCTATTAATTCCAGATCCTTTACAAAGGAAGAGAATATAAGCACTTTATGGCCCTCATTAATAATACTATTTAAATGATCTAAAATAAGGTTGTATTTACCCGAAGACCCCGTGTATTCTTCATCAACCAATTTAGGGTGATTGGCAATTTGCCTTAGTTTAGTTAGTCCTTGTAAAGCCAAAAAGGTCGATTTTTCAATACCCTCACTCGCAAATGTTTTTAGTAACTGATTGCGAATGCCTGATTTCTCAACTTCATATACCTTTTGCTGCTCTGGAGTCATATCGCAAAGTAAAACCTGCTCACTAACAGGAGGCAATTCTTTAGCTACCTTCTCTTTTGTTCTTCTGAGAATATAGGGAGCAATTAGTTGTTGCAATTTCTCTTTCTGACCTTCGTTGTTTAATTTCTCTATGGTATGTACAAATTGCTTTTTAAAGAAGGGAAGACTGCCCAACAAGCCTTCGTTAACAAAATTCATTTGTGCCCAAAGGTCCGTTAGCGAATTCTCGATAGGAGTACCCGTTAAAACCAGTTTCTTATTGCATTCTACTTGGCTTACGGCCTGATATATTTTTGATGTTGGATTTTTTATATATTGGCTTTCATCTAAAATAAAATACTCAAAATTATAATGTTTGATGTATTCTATATCGTTACGTATAACACCATAGGATGATAAAACAACATGATAGTGACGAATGATGTTGCCAATTTCCTTCGATCGGAGTCGCTTTTGTCCGCTGTAAACATAAACCTTTAACGATGGGGCAAACTTTCTAAATTCGTTAAGCCAATTATGAATTAACGATGTTGGCATTACAATTAAACTAGCCGCAATATTTGATGTGTTAAAGCCTTCAATACCTTCACTAATTGGATGTGTGTTATCTGGGTTGTGCTCTGAAGGTTTGTATATATTTAATAAAAGCGTAATGGTTTGTAAGGTTTTACCCAATCCCATATCATCGGCCAATATACCACCATAGCCATTGTTGTTAAGGTAATTCATCCAGCTAAACCCTTGTTGCTGGTAGGGGCGTAAACTAGCCTTTAATGTGGCAGGTACTGTAGTGCTGTTTTGTTGTATTAAAACTTCAGCATTTGTATTGTTCTTTTTACCTGTAAGGTGATGAAAAATAGGTTTTAACCTCAGTTTGTTTCCAAACTCTTCAGCATACGTTAATATGTCGCCATATTTACTATACCATTCCTCAGGGATAACAAATATTTTTCCATCGGGTAATTCATATTCTTTTTTACCCGCAATAATATATTTTCTGAATTTTAAGAATGGAATATCATAGATGCCAATCTTAATAATCATTTGTAAATCGTACCAATCGCCATCTTTACTGGTGTTTAATACGCAGCTCGATTCTCCAAAATAGTACTCCTTATCCAATGATTTGTCGCTTAAGCTTACATCAAGCTCATTTAATGTTGTGCGGTTTAAATTATACCAGTTTATTATGGGATAAAACTCATAAGGCTGTTCATATCCTTTAGGGTAGTAGGCATGTCCTTCAAGACTTAATAATCCAAGACCCAATAGTTTTTTTATAATGAGTTGCTCCCAATCATCATCACGCTTATATTTTATAAGCGTATATTTTTCATTGGCCTCTTTCACATCAACAACAACGTTAGACTTGCTGTTGGCCAAATGTGATTTAGTTCCGTATACAAATTCCAGTGTTAATATGGGCTCTTGTTGCAGGTTGTAAGCTATCACTAATTTGGCAACGGGTTTAATATCTTCTGCAACTATATCAAAACCTTCAGCGTTCACGGCATGGTTTTTTACTGATGCAGCTACAAACGTTTTCATGTAGGTAGCTACGCTTCTTGCCTGTATTTGAACAGACGATTTTTCGAAGAAAGGCACAAATTTTTTACTATCTGTATTCTCAAATCGATACAACTTTTCTCTGATTAAAAGAATACAAGGGGAGTGGCTTATAACAATAGGTTTTTTATAAGTTAAACTGACATCTTCAGTTTCCGTTTTAATTTTTAGGGTGTAGTTTATTCCTTTTTCATCTAATTTAAAATAGAATATAGGATCTACTTTCTGAGGATATATTTCAAGTCGATCAGACTTATATATATTACTATATTTCTTATCCTTCAGATATATTTTTATGGATGGGTTTTGCGCTAGAACGTTTAAGCAAGCCATCATTTGTGCTTCAATATGTGGCCTGATAGTATCTTCAAGCTTTTGATCATCTAGCTTCTCGTAAAATTGCTTGATGCTGGTATCCTTTGAGAACTCATTAAATAAATATCGATCAGTAATTTGATCAAGGATAGCTAGTACTGTTAGTTGCTCAGGAGTAAAAGTGAATTTTTTATGTTGCTCAGGAGAATGTGTGTTTACTTTCTCCTTTAAAACCAAAGAAGGCGAACCCTCATTATCCTCGGCAAAGTATGCAGAAGCAATTATTCCTAGGTTTCTATTTTCAGTTAGAACAACAATAAAATGATCCATTAATAATTAAATTTATCTAGGTTATTGATTAGCGAAATAAGTTGAATGTTACCTTAAAAAGCGAAAAATAAAATTACTCCACACACAGCAATTACTGCACCAATAATCTCCTTTGCTTTTACCTTTTCCTTAAAAATAACAATTGAAGGTACAATAATTAATATGGGTACAATAGACATAATTGTGGCTGCAATACCCGTTGTGGTATACTGTATGGCTAATAAAGATAGCGACACCCCTAAAAATGGTCCGAATACCGAGCCAATGCTAATACTTAACATGGCTGGTTTATTTCTTAAAGCCGAAAATACTTTTGGCCAAATACCTAATACACTAAAAAGAACAGCAAAGCCAACAATTGCAGCAATAATTCTAATCTGAGTACTTAAAAAAGGATCGTAATCTTTCATTCCATATTTTGAAAGAACTAAACCTAATGCTTGTCCAAATGCACCACCAATTGCAAGCAAAATACCTTTAATAGGATAGGAGACTTCTACCTGATCTGATTTCGTTTCTTTGTTAAGAACCACTATGGCAATTCCAGCAATTGTTACTGCCATCCCTAACATATTCACAAAGCTTAGATTCTCGTTTAGTATAAAATACCCAAGTAGAGCCGACATAGGAGGGGATAATGCCATGATAAGCATTGATAAGCGAGCACCAATTACTACAAAGGCCTGGAATAGTAATAAATCGCCAATTACGAAACCAATAATGCCACTAATGCTTAACCATAACCAAAGCTCGTTGCTGGCATCAGTGGCTACAAACATTCCTTTTCTGAAATAGGAGAATATTCCTATAATAAAGAATGCAATTACAAGTCGAATAAGGTTTACAGGTAACGATCCTACCTTCTTACCTGCAAGTTCGAAAGCAATAGCCGTTATGGTCCAACAAACAGCAGTTGCCAGTGCGGCACTTTCACCAATCAGATTATTTATCATCTATATTTTCTCTTCTATACTCTGCAGCAATATGTTTTATTTTCTTTTTTCTACGTAAAATAAATATTGCAGGTATATAACTACAACCGAGTCCCAATGTGAAAATTAATAGGGTAAGCTTTAAAACCCCTAAATCTTTAAGGGCATATGATAAAATAACAAAAACAATATTAACCCCTCCGATTATTAGTGAAGTTTGTAAATGGGTAAAACCCAATGTCAACATACGGTGGTGTATATGATTTTTATCTGCCGTAAATGGTGAATTCCCTCTTGAAAGCCTAAAAATAAAAACTCTAATTGTATCGATTATTGGAACAATTAATATACCTATTGCAACTGCTGGTGCAGAATCCATTGTATATTTAAGATTGTGTCTGTTTTCAGGAATATTGAACTCGCAAAATCGGATTGCCGCAATTACTAACAAGAAACCTAATATAAGAGAGCCTGTATCACCCATAAATATTTTATTGGTTTTTGAGAAAACGTTGTAATACATAAATGCCAAAAGCACTCCAATCAATACGGCTGAGAAAACAGGAATATGATAATCGTTATTGATATAAAACCATACCATGAACGAAGTAATGGATATGATTGCTACTGTAGAGGCAAGTCCATCAATTCCATCAATTAAATTGAAGCCATTTATTATAAATACAAATAAGAAAATACTAAAAGTAATACTGGTTAAGTAATCGGGTTCAATACCAAAAAAACCATGAAAAGAAGTAATTCTCACATCGCCCCAAGCAACAATAATAAAGGCCGCACAAATCTGTCCCATTAGTTTTACAATGGGCGCGGTAACCATTATATCATCTTTTATTCCAATCGCAAAAATGATTAATATGGATGGAATTAAAAACGGTATTTTAGTGAACGAAAACCAATCAGAAAATATAGAATAGGTAAATAAAAAGCTCATGAAGATGGCAATGCCGCCTAAGTTTGGGATAGCAGTTTTATGCAAGGTTCTACCGTTTGAGTCTGCAAACATTCCTTTAGATCGCGTTACTTTGATAATTGTTGGTATTGTTGCAAAAACAATAAAGAAAGAAACTAAACTAGCGAAAGGAATTAGAAGCTTAATCAGAAATATATCCATGTCTATTTTATATTGAGCCGCAAAAATAGATATTTTGTTGGATTGATCTTAATCTCTAAACGTCTATTTTTACTACTATTTTATTAATACTACTCAATATTTTATTAAAAGTTACAGATCCTTAGTATCATGTCAAATAAGCTAATTAAATTCTAAAGCTTATAAGATTCAGATTTTGAGAGTAATAATATTTGCATAAACAGAATAATGAATAGTTTAAGTAAATATTGTTTAACGAATAAACAATAATGCACGGAGTAAGCAATTATTTTTTTACTTTTGCAATCTGAAATTTAAAAGTACAATACAATGTTTGAGAATCTGTCGGAAAAACTGGAACGTTCCTTTAAACTTTTAAAAGGTCAAGGTAAGATTACAGAAATTAATATTGCCGAAACTTTAAAAGAAGTACGTAGAGCGTTACTTAATGCTGATGTCAACTATAAAACTGCTAAAACTTTTACCGAAACAGTAAAAGAAAAAGCCATGGGCCAAAATGTACTAAATGCAGTACAACCAGGGCAAATGATGGTTAAAATAGTGCACGATGAGTTGGCATTATTAATGGGAGGCGATTCTGTAGATATCAATATAAAAGGAAGTCCTGCCGTAATTTTAATGGCTGGTTTACAGGGTTCGGGTAAAACAACCCACACTGGTAAATTAGCTAACTTCTTAAAAACTAAAAAAGGAAAGAATCCTTTATTGGTTGCAGGTGATGTTTACCGTCCAGCTGCGATTAACCAACTACAAGTGTTGGGAGAGCAAATTGGCGTTAAAGTATATACCGAAGAAGGAAATAACGACCCAGTTAAATTGGCTAAAGATGGTGTTGCCTTTGCAAAAGCAAACGGACACGATTTAGTAATTGTCGATACCGCCGGTCGTTTAGCAGTTGATGAGCAAATGATGGAGGAGATATCTTCCATTAAAAAAGCCATTAATCCTGAAGAAATTCTTTTCGTAGTAGATTCTATGACGGGTCAGGATGCTGTAAATACTGCCAAAGAATTTAACGATCGATTAAATTTTGATGGTGTTATCCTAACTAAGTTAGATGGTGATACACGTGGTGGAGCTGCCTTATCAATCAGAAGCGTAGTAGATAAGCCTATTAAGTTTGTGGGTATGGGCGAAAAGATGGAAGCTTTAGATGTTTTCCATCCAAGTCGTATGGCCGACCGTATCTTAGGTATGGGTGATATCGTTTCTCTTGTAGAGCGTGCTCAAGAGCAGTTTGATGCTGACGAGGCTCGTAAACTACAAAAGAAAATTGCTAAAAATCAATTTAGCTTTAACGATTTCTTAAATCAGATACAGCAAATCAAAAAAATGGGTAACCTGAAAGATTTAGCTGGCATGATCCCAGGAATGGGTAAAGCACTTAAGGGAATGGATTTTGATGATGATGCCTTTAAAGGTATTGAAGCCATTATATATTCAATGACACCTACAGAGCGCGAAGATCCAAAAATCTTAAACGGAAGCCGCAGAAAGCGAATTGCCGATGGTTCAGGAACAAACATTCAGGAAGTAAATCGTTTAATTAAGCAATTCGACGACACACGCAAGGTAATGAAAATGATGACCCAAGGAAAAAACATGGGGCGCATGATGCAAAACATGCCTTTCGGTAAAAGATAATAACAACATAGTAAATAGGAGAGGGAACGCATACGTTCCCTTTTTTTATTCATCGAAAAAAAACATACAACATGCAAATTATTGATGGGAAGTCAACCTCTCAGAAGGTAAAAGATGAAATTGCAGCAGAAGTAGCAAGTATAAAAGCAGCCGGAGGTAGAGCTCCACATTTAGCAGCCATATTAGTGGGGCACGATGGAGGTAGCGAAACATACGTAGCCGCTAAAATTAAAGCCTGTGAGTATGTAGGCTTTAAATCAACTTTAATTCGTTTTGAAGATACAGTTACTGAAGAAGAATTATTAGCCAAAGTAGAAGAGTTGAATAACGATGCCGATTTAGACGGATTCATTGTTCAGCTACCGTTACCAAAGCATATTTCTGAAGAAAAAGTTACCGATGCAGTTGATTATCGAAAAGATGTTGATGGGTTTCATCCCCAAAATGTGGGTCGCATGAGCATTGGTTCGCCAGCATTTATATCGGCAACACCACAGGGTATTATGGAGCTTATTGAGCGCTATAAAATTGAAACATCAGGTAAGCACGTTGTAGTTATCGGTCGTAGTAATATTGTTGGTCGTCCAATGAGTATTTTATTATCCCAAAAAGGATATCCAGGCGATGCTACCGTTACCGTGTGTCATAGTCGCACAGCAAACCTGCAAGAAATTTGTTTACAAGCCGACATTATAATTGCAGCCATCGGAGCACCAGAGTTTGTTAAGGCAGATATGGTAAAAGAAGGCGCCGTAGTTATCGATGTAGGTACAACACGTGTTAAAAGCGATGTAACCAAATCGGGTTGGAAACTGAAAGGAGATGTTGCTTACGATGAAGTTGCACCAAAATGTAGTTTCATCACGCCAGTTCCGGGTGGAGTAGGTCCAATGACAATTGCATCTCTACTTTTAAATACATTAAAAGCCGCTAAAAAGGAGATTTACTAAACTAGTATTTCATCTAAAATATAAAAGTCCTTAAGCTATGTATACCATAAGTTTACGGACTTTCTTATTTTTTATGGCGGCATAATCTGGCTATCCGTTTTAGCCTTTATTTAGGCGGCTATATTCAGCTAAGCCGTGCGTGTGCTTCCTGCGGTCGCATCCGCCAACTAAGCTTTATAAAGCCGTCTAAATAAAGGGCTGCCACTTCTATCCAGCCCGCATCAGCAAAAACAATAAGTAATACCAATCGCGCCCTAGACGCTTTTATAAAATGTGCTGCTCGCCTTGTTTAGTATCGGCCTCAGCCAGTGAGCCAAAAAACAGGATTGAAATGACGGTTAAAAATTGTTTTTTGTTTGAGCGCTTTGAGGCACGAAAAAGTGCGAGTTTAAAACAATTTCAGTCATGAAACCTAGTTTTTTGAGTGAAGTGGGTGTAGTCGACGGTTTTTTTGTCTACTTTTTTGACTGTAGAAAAAAGTAGAAGCCTTCACGGCTTGAGTGAAAATTTAATTAGGACAGCATTGATGTATTACCAAGTATTTTAAGCTAATATTTGATTCATTATAATATTCCATACCTATGCAGTAAAAATTCCATAGGTAAGGAAAAAATATTGCATAGGTATGGAAAAAAAACTCCATAGGTACGCAATTTTAGCTCCTTGCCTAATGTTGATAATCAGCCGCTTACAAAGAGGTGTTTTTTAGCTATTTTGAGCCTGTTTTTATCAGTAAATAATCTTATAAGAAAAATGGAATTTCCTTCTTTATCTTAATCTCTTCCGGACTCACATCCGCAATAAGCGGAATAATTTCAACACCATTTTCATAAGCCTCTTTAAGTGTGGCTGCATAAACTGGGTCAACCTCTTTTGCAGGACCAAACTTACTCACATCAGCGCGCTGAATAATATACACCATCACAGCACGAATTCCCTGCTTTTTAACCTCCATTAAAGTTCTCAGATGCTTTTGCCCGCGTGTAGTAACAGCATCCGGAAACAAAGCCCATTCACTTTCCTTCATCGATACATTTTTCACCTCAATAAAGCATTGCTCCTTATCATTTTCAGCATATACATCAAATCTACTATCTTCAAACTTTACTTCTCGTTTTACATGGGTGTAACCTTTTAGTTTCTCAATTTCACCATTAAGCACAGCTTCATAAACTATTTTATTCGGATGGCCTGTGTTAATACCTATCCATCCATTATTTATGAAAATCATTTCCCAAGTATACTTTGTTTTTCGTTTAGGGTCTTTTGCCGGCGATACATAAACAGGTGCATTTTCTTCAATACATGTTTTCATGCTGCCAGAATTGGTGCAGTGCGCAATAACAATACTTCCGTCTTCTAACTTTATATCTGATAAAAAACGTTTATAGCGTTTAAGCAAAGTCCCTTTTATTAGTGGAGTCTCAAATTTCATAATTATTGGTAAAATGTGAATGGCGCAAAGGTAGTAAAAGCATTAAGCTCTGCCACAAAGCAGCGAGAAGTCTGCATTTTGTTTATTCGCATTAATATGGCTATATTAATTACATTATTCACCTCATAAAACTACATTATTATGGAAAAAGTAATTTATGGTCATATCGTAGATATTGAGATATATAAGGACTTGCTAAAACAATCTAATATTGAGTGTTTAGTAAAAAATGAATTTGAAAATGCAATGAAAGCGGGTTTTGGTTCAGGGATTCCTGGTAATGCCGAGCTTTTTGTTGAAGATGCTGATAAAGAGAAGGCCATCAGTATAATTGAAGAATTTAAAAAGACAAATATTTAGTAAAAGGGCAGAAGCCCTTTTTTTATATGCCTTGTTTACGGTTTTAAATGTTGCGATTCCTGTACTGCTTATTATATTTGCCTCAGATTTTAAATGCGAAGAATACAATGAGTAAGATATACTACAAAATATATGAAAATGCCATTACTGGATATTTACTAACTGTAAAAATTGAGGATAGTGAAATGTCGTTTAATCATCAAAATATGCATGCCAAGGAGGAGTATGAATCTTTTGAGGCAGATGATTTAGGAATTGAAGTGGTTAATGGAATAAAAATGCGCCACATTAACGGTAAAATATTAAACGAAGATGAATACGAATTCTTAGAACGTATCATCGAAGATATAGAGTAAGCTATTAGTGTTCAGTTTCTAGCAAGTGGTTAAAACTGCATCTTCAAGATATTAAGTAACAAAAAAGAGGGCTGTGATGCCCTCTTTGTATTTAAGTATACAGATAGTTGTTTATGCCTTCTGCTACTGACTTCTAACTGACAACTATATTACCCCAACCATTTGCCCGATTTGGCGTTTGCATATCGCTCATTAATTTCATTCCAATTAATAATATTCCAAAAAGCATTAATGTAATCGCCACGTAGGTTTTGGTATTTTAAATAATAGGCATGTTCCCAAACATCAAAAGCAATTAAAGGAATTCCTTGAATATCACTATCTGGCATTAGGGGGTTATCTTGATTGGCCGTATTACCAACTTCTAATTTACCAGCCTTATTAAGAACCAACCATGCCCAACCACTTCCGAATTGCGTTTTAGCTTGTGTAAAAAAGTCTTTTTTAAACTGATCCATTCCTCCAAAATCATCATCAATTGCCTTAGCTAATTCTGCAGAAGGGCTTCCTCCATTTGGATTTAAACAACTCCAGAAAAGACTATGGTTGTAATAACCACCTCCGTTATTTCTAACGGCATCATCATATTTATTAATGTGCTTAAATATTAAGTGCATGGGAGTTTTTTCAAGCTCACTACCTTCAATAGCTGCTGTGAACTTCTTAAAATAACCTTTATGGTGTTTGCTATAGTGCAATTCCATTGTTTCGGCATCAATATATGGTTCTAGTGCATTATAGGCGTAGGGTAATTCGTTAAATGTATGTCCTTTAAAATTAGCACTTGACGGACTAACGCAATTGGCTAGAGTAGGCGATATGATTAAAGCCGTAGCGCCAGCTCCGGCAAGTTTAATAAAATTACGACGTTTCATGTAGTTTAAATATTAGTTTGTTGATTGTAGTTTAATTGAAGTGAAAACAATGTTGGAGTAAAAAAAGTTCATATTAATCAATAGAAGAGGGGATATTAAAATATAGAAATGTATATTCAAACAATAATAACCTTATATCGCACCTAAAATGAATAATTTAGCAAAACTACTACTCGTAATATTTTTAAGTTTGCCATGTTCTGTGTTTTCACAGAAATATGAAAAGCGGGGAGAGCAATATCTTAAAGTTGGTAATTTCTCACGCGCCATTAAGGACTTTGAACGTGCCTTACGACGTATGCCTGCCAACAAACAGTTACACCGTAACTTGGTATTGTGTTATTTAGAATCAAATGTTGATAAAGCAGCAGCACTGCAGTATACCTCATTTCTAATTACTAATGATACCACAGCTATTAACTTATTAAATCATTCTAAGGCTCAATTTTATAATTATCAATTTGAGAATTCTTTAAAAGGTTTTGAGAGGGTTAAGAAACTAGAAAATGAAAAGTTGGAATTATATCTTGAAGCAGATTTGTACATTAAGTGGTGTTTAAATGCGCAAGCCTTTGTTAAAAGTCCAGTAGATGTTGAATTTGTAAACCTAGGTTCAGGTATCAATACAAAAGAGAATGAATTAAATCCCTTTGTTACACAGAACGAGGACAAACTGGTTTATTCAAATGATAAGCGTTATCATTCCTATGCGGGTGTCAATTATTTTAATGCAAATATATCCGTTAGAGATAAGAATAAATGGACAAAAGGAAAATCGTTAGGGAGCGCTATTAATTCAGAGTACGATGAAATTGTATCGGGTTATCACCCTGATGGAGAAGAACTGTTTGTATTCCACAATAGAAAGGGAACTGAGGTACTTGCATCTTCAAAGTATAAGGGAAATAATAGGTATGATGACATTGTTGAATTTGAACACCTTACTGAAAAGAAGAAAGGGGTATTTGGCGTATCCTTAACCACCAGTGGAGATACACTTTTGTTTGCGGCTGAAAATGAGAATGGAGATACTGACATTTATTACTCCATTAAGTTGCCGAATGGTGAATTTGGTGAATCGCGTGTTTTCTCAGAAAACATTAATACAAGTGGCGATGAGAATTTCCCAGCTCTGAGTTATAATAATAAAAGAATATATTTTTCTTCAACCGGTGAAAACTCAATGGGTGGGGCCGATCTTTTTTATTCAGATTACGATGAAGAAAAAAAGGAGTGGAGTAAGCCTGTCAATATGGGTTATCCAATTAACGATTTATACGATAATTATTCTATTTCGTGGGTTAAGAATCACCGTTACGCCTATGTATCTGCCATTAGACCAGAAGGCTATGGTCAGAGAGATTTATATAAGCTCATTTTTCAAAAGATTAAACCTCAGCCCATTATCATAAAGGGAAGTGTAATTGAGCAAAATTCAGAGGGTACGTCTTTAATTACATCATCTATGCATGTGGAGTTGATGGATACTACAAATACCGATCTTCTTGGCATGTATAGCTGTTCTGGAGATTCTTCAAATTTTGTTCTCGCCCTAAATCCGGGTGATTATTTATTGAATTTTTATAAGGATGGAGAACTGACTTACTCAGAAAGCTTGAATATTAGCGATATGTTATATGCCACTATTCCTGAGAAAATGTTATTTATACTGCCTTTAAAGGAGGATGCGTTAGAAAAAGACAAATAGTATTGCTTGCCCCATTAATAAAGTTATTTTTGTATCTGAAATTGCTAAAAATGGAATGTTAAATATCAATATTTGATACCTAGCAATTTATAATTTAACAAGAAATAAGTTTACCAAATGGATCAACGATCCATGGTACGATAAAAGGATAAGATGAAACTTAATTTAAAGAACCCAATTGTTTTTTTCGATTTAGAAACTACCGGAATTAATGTAGCTAAGGATAGAATTGTTGAAATAGCTGCTATTAAAATCAATTTAGATCAATCTGAAGAGACCTTAAAATATCGCATTAATCCAGAGATGCATATCCCTAAAAAAACATCAGAGATACATGGTATTTATGATGAAGACATTAAGGATAGCCCTACATTTAAAGAGGTTGCTAAAAAGGTTGCCAAGTTTATTGAAGGCTGTGATTTAGGAGGGTATAACTCAAATAAGTTTGATATTCCTTTAATAGCAGAAGAGTTTTTAAGAGCCGATGTGGATATTGATATGAAAAAAAGAAAGTTTGTAGATGTGCAAACTATTTTTCATAAAAAGGAGAAAAGAACCCTAGAAGCGGCATACAAATTCTTTTGTGATAAAGAACTTACAGATGCGCATAGTGCTGAGGCTGATACACGAGCTACCTACGAAATTCTATTGGCCCAATTAGATAGGTACGAAGATTTAAAGAATGATATTGATTATTTGGCAGAATTCTCTTCTTACGGAAAAACTGCCGATTTTGCCGGACGGTTAGCCTACGATGAAGATGGCGACGAATGTGTGAATTTTGGAAAGCACAAAGGCAAAAAAGTGACAGATATATTAAAGAGTGATCCGGGCTATTATGGTTGGATTATGCAAGGAGATTTTCCATTATACACTAAGAAGATCTTCACAGAAATTAAACTGCGAAACTTTCAAATGTAGTCCGTAATAAAAGTATTGCTATGAAGATTATTTGTATTGGTAGAAATTATGCCGACCATGCTAAGGAGTTAAAGAATCAGGTTCCGAGTGAACCCGTAATATTTATTAAGCCAGATACAGCATTATTACGAAATAACGATCCGTTTTTTGTGCCTGACTTTGCAGAAGATTTCCATTACGAAACAGAATTGGTGGTTAAAATCAATCGTTTAGGTAAGCATATAGCGCCAGAGTTTGCACATAGATATTACGATGAAATAGGAATGGGTATCGACTTTACTGCTCGCGACCTGCAATCAAAATTGAAGGAAAAGGGTTTACCTTGGGAAAAGGCAAAGGCCTTTGATGCTTCTGCGGGTATTTCTAAACAATTTGTGCCAAAGTCAAAGTTTAAAGATGTGCAAAATATCAACTTTAAATTATTGGTTAATGGTGAATTAAGACAAGATGGAAATACCAATGATATGCTATTTAAAATAGATGATATCATTGCCTATGTTTCTAAGTTTTTCACGCTAAAAATTGGAGATCTTATTTATACCGGAACGCCGGCAGGAGTAGGTAGAGTTAATATTGGAGAGCGCTTTGAGGTATTTTTGGAGGAAGATAAAATGATGGATTTTCTGATTAAGTAAAATTCATAATTATATAAGACTTAAGTCAGCCAATCGGTATCTAACTATGATATTGATTGGCTGATTTTTTATATGCAGCCTTTTTTTAAGAAAGCGTGGTCTGCTTTGAAAACAAATAGAGGATAGCGATAAATATTCTTGCAATAACAAAACTAAGAATACCTAACATAGGGCTGAGTAAAGCCATTTTTAAACCATCGCCCAATAGTTTAGGTGTTAAATTGTTATACTGCTGAAGGGTGTCGAAGGCAACAATAAGTCCGAATGTTCGGCCTAAAACACCCCAAGCAATTGATAACCATCCAATCTGTTTAATAATGGCTATGGTTTTAAATACACTAGGGACCTTAAATAAACCACTAATAAATAATACGATTGATGCGAGTATCAAACAGAGTATAGTATAGGTAAATACCGGTCCTCCTTCATTTAGTTTTATTACAATTTGTTCTATTAAACTCATCTTAGGGTTTTAATTGCTTCGTTCCCGAATATAGCATAAAATTAAAATAAATAAGCGATTTAGCGTGAATGTGAATGCTGATAAAATGAAGCAAATAAAAACCATTTTTAATCCGCCTGCTAAGTGCTGCAATTTAAAATCGCAAATAGCAGTGGTTTTAATAGAGTCAAAAGCTACAATTAGGCCTAAAGCTATCCCAACATTTCCCCAGCCTAAGGAAAGCCAAGAGAAATTGGTAATTAGATTTTCAGTACTGGAATAACTTCGTTTTTTTAGTAAAGCTTGTGCAAAATAAATTGCCATGCCCACAGTAATAGCCAAAATTGGGTAGGTGAAAATAGCGCCACCTTCGTTTAATTTAATCAAAATTTGTTCCATCATAATAGGTTTTAAATGTTTGATATAAAAGTAGCCTTAGCTATTCGCCTATTTTTTGATGTGCGGTAAACTACAGAAATAACAGGTTTAATAGCCGGAAGTACCATAGCAGACTAATATTGGTTAAATAGCAATTAAATTCAGTCATTCGTCTACATTGTGCGGATTAAGGGGAATTCTAAGTATAACAATCGTTATATTTGTTATTATGTATATCAATATTAATAAACAATGGAGTTCTGTTTTAAAACCAATAATCACCTGGCTTATTGTTTTTGGGATATACACATTATTCTTTAGTTTCAATAATAGCAATTACCGTTATTCTTTGTCCATTTCATTGTGCATAACTGCACTGTCGGCCATTGTAACTTACATTTTCACCAAACGCTTATTTCCTAAGTTTCTGTTCGAAGGAAAATATGTATACTTCCTTTTGTATAGCTTTTATGTGATGGTTTTTGCTTCGTATTTTATTGTAATCACCATGTATGGTTACTTATTTTTCATGTTTGATTTTAACATGGAAGTCTTTCCATCAATGAGCAAAAGTTTTTCTTCAATATTTCTATTAATCTTAATTATTACAGGTTTAATTGCCTCCTACGATTTGCTTAAATTTAACCATGGCACAGTGCTTAATAACCAAGGCTTAAAGCAAAAAATTGTGGAGAATCAACTCGAGTTTAAAACCCAAGAATTGAATTATTTAAGAGCGCAACTGAATCCTCATTTTCTATTCAATACCTTAAATACTTTATATGGTTTATCTATTAAGCAATCGGATTTAACTTCGGCGGCTATATTAAAACTCTCAAGTTTGATTAATTATTCGCTTTACAAAGCAAATAAACCAAGCGTGTTATTGCAAGATGAAGTAGATCATTTAAATGAGTACATGGAAATGGAAATGCTTCGTTTTGGAGACAGTTTGCATATTAAAAAGCGCATTAGTGTGATACCCGATACTATTTGCATTCCGCCAATGATGCTCATAACTTTTGTTGAGAATGCCTTTAAGCACGGTCGTTTGGCAAGTGGGAATTTGAGAATAAGTATCCGATTAAAAATAATTGACGAATCCTTATTATTCATCATTGCCAATAGTAAACCATCTAAACCAATAGAAGAATTACAAGGAGGGTTGGGCATTAAAACCCTTGAAAAGCGCTTAAAGTTGAATTATAACGATGGCTATACTTTACGAACCATCAATACAAGTGATGCCTTCTTTTCGGCTTTAGTTATCAAAAATATAAACCCTATTTTATGACTCATATAATAAATTGCCTAATTGTTGACGACGAGAGAATTGCCTGCGAAATAATTGAAAGTTATCTGAAAAAAATAGCCAACGTAAACATTGTAGGAATGTGCTATAATTCGATTGAGGCATTGGAATTAATCAATTCAAAGGAGGTTGATTTAGTGTTTATGGATATTCATATGCCTGAACTATCGGGTTTATCATTGGCTAAATTAGTGGGGGATCACACTAAAATTATTTTTACTACGGCGTACCGCGAATACGCTCTGAATGGATTTGAGCTTAAGGCCATAGATTATCTGCTAAAGCCCATTTCGTTTGAACGGTTTATACAAGCCATTAATACTTATAAAGAAAGGGTTTTGACGGTGCCAACAGAACTGGCTAAAAGTGCTGATAATTCTGTTTCTAATGAGTTTATTTATGTGAGGTCGGAAAGAAAAATGGTTAGGGTTAATTTTAATGAGGTGCTTTATATTGAAAGTTTGAGCGATTACCTGAAAATAAACTGCGAGGATAAAGAAATTATTACCAGAGAAACCATTTCTAATATTGAAGAGATGCTTCCAAAATGCTTTGTTAGAATTCACCGATCGTTTATTATCCCACTTCGTAAAATAGATTCATATACGCATGAACTGGTTGAGATAAAAGGGAAGGAGCTACCAATTAGTAGAAATTATAGAGATAGCGTGTTGGAACAAATTAAAATACCATCAAGAACTAATGAATAGCACTTGATGGTATTAATATATACTTTAATATTTCCATTTATTGGCAAGCTTCACAAGCGAAAGCATAATAGGAACTTCAACCAAAACACCCACTACTGTAACCAAGGCCGCAGGAGAATCTAATCCAAATAAGGCAATGGCAACTGCTACCGCCAACTCAAAAAAGTTACTAGCACCTATCATGGCAGATGGAGAGCAGATGGCGTGTGGTAATTTTAACTTTCGTCCGCTAAACCAGGCCACAAAAAATATAAAATACGTTTGTATGGTAAGTGGTATCGCTATCAGTAAAATTATTAAGGGATTGGCCGTAATAATATCGCCCTGAAAGGCGAATAACAATACCAATGTAAGCAATAATGCCACAATAGAAACAGGCTTAAACTTAGGTAGAAACTGCGTTTTATACCATTCTTCGCCATGTTTTTTAATCATTAGCTTATTGGTAATAATTCCCGCTACAAGCGGAACCACCACAAATATAACTACACTGGCCACAAGCGTATCGTACGGAACATGCACATTAGTAATGCCTAATAACAAACCTACTATGGGCACAAAAGCCACCAATATAATTAAATCGTTAACCGACACCTGAACCAATGTGTAGTTCGGATCTCCATCAGTAAGATAACTCCACACAAAAACCATGGCTGTACACGGTGCTGCACCCAATAAAATAGCTCCGGCTATGTATTCGCCAGCTTGCTCGGGGCTAATAAATGCACCATATAGCTTACTAAAGAAAACCCATGCAAAAAAGGCCATGGTAAAAGGCTTAATAAGCCAATTTATAACCAGGGTAAGTATAATTCCTTTGGGACGTTTACCTACATCTTTAATGCTTGAAAAATCTATTTGAAGCATCATAGGATAAATCATAAGCCAAACTAAAATGGCTACAGGTATATTTACCTTAAATAACTCAAGTTCACTTAGTATGCCAACACTATCGCCAGCAAAATGGCCTATGGCTATGCCTACACTTATGCATAGCGCCACCCATAAGGATAAATATTTTTCAAAAAATCCTATTTCTTTTTTTGATTCCGTCATGCTAATGCAATTTATAACTGCGGCTTAATATCCTCAGTATATAGTTTGTAGAATGCTTCTTTTATTTCGTCGCGTACGCGGATAAACTCGCTCCAAATAAACTCTTCAGTTCCTGTGGCGTGCGATGGATCGTCGAAACCAATGTGTAAACGTGTTTTTACTTTACCTATAAAGGCCGGACAAGCCTCGTTGGCGCCACCACATACAGTAATAACATAGTCCCATTCCTGGCCCAAAAATTTGTTTACCGAGTCGGAAGTATGCTTGCTAATATCCATACCTATTTCGGCCATTGCCTTAACAGCTCCAGCATTTAACTTGCCCGAAGCTTCGGTTCCGGCAGAGTATACCTCTAATTTATCATCAAATGATTGTAAAAAGCCGTGTGCCATTTGGCTTCTACAGCTATTGCCTGTGCATAATATTAAAACCTTCATACTATTATAATTTTACTAACATTTATATTCGCTATTATCTACTTCGCTTAAAAAAGCAGACATTATTTGCTTCAATTCTTTTACTTTTTCGGTATTTAGGCAATATTTGGTTTTAACACCTTCTATATTCCCCTTTATCAGCCCAATGTTTTTAAGTTCTTTTATGTGCTGATTCACCGTGGTTCTGCCCAATGGTAATTGCTCCGATATATCGCCTGTGATACAAGTATTTATTGTGGCCAAATAATTCAATATTTGTATCCTTGCGGGATGCGATAAAGCCTTAAAATAACTGGCTTGTTCAGTCAGTTCTTCGCTAAATAATTCGGATTTCTTTTGTACCATAGTTTCTTATTTGACGCAAACATACGTCAAATATTTTAAAAATGACGTATAATTACGTCTAATTTAATATTATTTAAATGTTAAGTGTTTTGATGATCCTCTGTAAATCAGCTTTAGCGTAAGGCCATTTAATTTTTGTAGTTTTACACAGATATTATAAACCCGCATTTTGCATTAGAGCTTCAACATGAGTAGGAATCCGATGAGTTACACCACAATCATTATTTCATTTGTAATCTATTTAGTATTATCTATTTTAATTTACTTCATGTACCAAGGGGGCGATTACACGGGGAGTGATGCAGCCGGAAATGGCATGGCAAAGGGCTTCGCAATTTTAATTTCCTTGGCACTTTATACCATTGCAACCTTGTTTTACCTTGGGTTTAATGTGTATGCCTACAATAGCGCACATGTATGGTGGTTTAAGGTGCTTACCTTTTTGCCGGCCATACCATGGTTGTATATTTTATCCACTATAAAGTGATGTTATAGCAATTCTTTTTTCGAATGACCTCATGCATTCAGAAATTAATTACCGCCACTGATAATCAAACAGTGACTCTATTAATTTGCCTACAGGCTTAAATAACTACATAAAAAAAGTCAGCTCACACAAGCTGACTTTCATAATATCCCTTCAGTAAAAACTCTAATTCAATTTAATGCTGCGTTGCTTCACAGTTTACTTATTAGGAATAACCTTTTTAGGGTTGACTCCTTTTATCTTTTTAAACATCTCGGAGAATTTAGATAGGGTGTTGTATCCCAAATCGTAACTCACTTCGGTTACGGTGTATTTACCAGATAATAAGCGACGATAGGCTTCCTCCATTTTCGAATGTGTATAAAACTTGTAAATACTCATATTAAAAAGAGACTTAAAGTCGCGATTTAGTTTTGAGGAGCTAATGGCAAATTCTTCGGCAATCGACTCCACATTAATACTGTCTGTTAAGGAATTTAATAAACGTTTTTTAATCTGCATCAAACGCTTATAATCGTCAATGTGCAATCCGTTTAAATCATCATCCTTCATTTGCTCCAACATTTTCATGATGACTGCCAATATCTCTAAACCACGTGCCTTAAGCAGCGCTTTGGCAGCAAAACCACCTCTATGGTATTGCAGAATATCATCAACCAATTTATACACTTCGTGCGGAGGGGATATGTGATAGGCCAAACCTTCTGTGGTGCTATACATTCTGTTTAGCAAAGGCTCTATTTCGGGTATTAACTTTATTAAGGCCTTCTTCTCAAATTTAATGGAGATGGCTTTATGCGGTACTTTAGCGGGAAAATCGCCTGTTAAAGGGAACAAACCGTTGTAAAAGAAAATACCTTTGGTGCTCTCGGCTTCGAGATGCTGCAACTGGTTATCATACTCCAAAGTATAGTGACCTGTGTGAACTACGATGAGATGCAAGAATTCAGGATTGTTATCAGGTAAGCGCAATAGTTTAATACCATCAGGATGGGTCACCTCAGACACCGATAATTCAATATTGCTGGCTATTTCAGTAATCGAACCTATAAGCTCAATCTTCCCTTGCTTGTAGTAATAGGAATCTGATTTTAGCTCACCGCCAAAATGCTTATGAAATGTACTGATATAGTTAATAAAAGGGCCTTCTTGAAGTTCAAAAACTAAAGGTTCTTTTGTATCCATGGTATTGCTTCTTTAACGCAAAATTAGGATTTGTTATTTCAGCTACAAGTTTTTAACCCTTTTTTATGATTTTATCACAAATTGTTATCATCAATTAAAATGAAAAAGAAGGGAGGGAGGGATGCTGTAAGGGGGGGTATAAACCTGTTTTACGAAAGATGTACTCTAGTAAACCTTGTATTTTGAAGGGCTTTAGTATAGGTGAGTTCCATCTTTTTGCTTAAGGCAGTATTGTAGTAACATGGTGAGGGAGGCTCTTTGGGGGTAAGATGAGAGACTTTCCGCTAGGCACATTGCCTAGCGGTAGTCAGCTCACTGTTATTTAAATTATTTGTAGTCAATTTGAACTTTAATCAATTCACCTTCGAAATGATTAGGTGTTTCATAGTCTTCAGAAATTGGTGTACCTGTATCTTCACCAACATCAAAAGTTTCGTCAAGAGAAATACGAATTGGAATGGTATTTCCAATTTCTCCTTTAGCTACTTTTTTGCCATTTACTAGCATAGTTGCTATTCCAGGACCTCCGAAACCGTTACCCTTATAATCAAAGTCGATGGTAACTGTTGATTTACCTAATGGTAAGGCATTTTTAGACACTACCTCGTAACGCTCAGTACCTACATAGTTGTAGTGGTATACTAATTTTCCGTCTCTTAGGTAAAGTCCGTAACCAGCCGGTCTACCACCTTGAGTTACAATAACACCGTTGGTTCCTTCTTCTGTTAAGTTAATTTCAGCAGAAATCGAGAACGATCTGTTTTTCAAGTCAGGAGCACTTCCTTCTGGTATTCTTACCATTCCTGGGTAATAAGTAAAAGAAGTACGATCGCCCGCATGACTTGGGCGGTTTGACACGGCGAAACGTGGCAAGATATTATCGTCTAAAGGCAATACATTGTATTTTGTAGCTTCTACCAAGAACAGGTCTTTCATCTCCTGTAGTTTTTCAGGGTATTCTGCTGCAAGATCGTTAGACTGACTAAAGTCTTCTGCTACGTTATATAATTCCCACTCATATTCAGTGTGTGCATTTTCAGAAGTAGGAACAATAATCCAAGGTGCAGATTTTGGTGTAGTACCAGCTACCCATCCATCGTGATAGATGGCTCTACGTGCAAAAATTTCGAAATACTGTGTAGTACGTGTCGATGGTGCATCAGGATTATCAAAAGTATATACCATACTTGTTCCTTCCATAGGCTTTTGATCAACGCCATTTACTTTAGTAGGAGCAGGAATGTTAGTTGCTTCTAATACAGTTGGCAATACATCAATTACGTGGTGGAATTGAGAACGAATTTCACCTTTAGCCTTAATTTTATCAGGCCAAGAAATAACCATTCCGTTACGAGTACCACCAAAGTGCGATGCTACAATTTTGGTCCATTGGAAAGGTGTAGCCATTGAGTGTGCCCATCCTGCAGGTTTGTGGTTGAAATGTAAAGGTCCACCAAGCTCATCTCTTTCGTATGCACCTCTAATGTCTTCCCATTTTTCCTTTACTCCGTTAAATACGGCAATCTCGTTTAATAAACCAGTGTCGCCACCTTCACCACCAGGGCCATTGTCTCCTTGAATATAAATAACAAGCGTGTTATCTAAACGGCCAGTTTCTTCAATGGCATCTAATACACGGTTAATTTGGTAATCACAGTGACTAAGAGCAGCAGCATAAACCTCCATCATACGAGCAAATACTTCTTGGTGCTCTTTGTCTAAAGAATCCCAAGCTTGTATCGCATCCGGACGTGGTGTTAGTTTTGTTCCTGGAGGAATAATACCTAAATCCAATTGTTTTTGGTGAATTTCTTTTCTTAATTCATCCCATCCCATGTCGAATTGACCTTCGAATTTTTTAATCCAATCTTTAGGAGCGTGGTGTGGCGCATGTGTTGAACCAGGTGTATAATAAACCATAAATGGTTTTTCAGGAGCAATAGAATTTAGCATTCGGATACGATCGATCGTTTGATCAGCCATATCTTTATCAAAGTGATAATCCTCTTTGTAAGGAGGTTCAATAGGCGTAGTGTTTTCGAATAATGCTGGTGCAAATTGGTGACAATCACCACCAAGGAAACCATAGAAATACTCAAAACCTAAACCTGTAGGCCAATAATCATAAGGTCCGGCTTGGCTATTGTGCCAATCAGGTACATTGTGGTTTTTACCATACCAAGCAGTGTTGTATCCATTCTCTTTAAGAATAGTACCAATACCAACTAATGATTGTGATGTTAATGTGTTGTAACCAGGGTATCCAACACCTAACTCCATAATAGATCCGTTACCACCTGTATGGTGATTACGTCCTGTAAGTAAGCCAGTACGTGTAGGCGAACACTGAGCTGTTGTATGAAACTGGTTAAAAATTAATCCATCTTTTGCCAAACGGTCGAATGCTGGCGTTGGAATAGGACCACCAAATACTTCAGAAGCAGAGAAACCTACATCATCAGTCATAATGATTAATACATTGGGAGCTCCTTCAGGTGGAGTAACCATTGCTGGGAAATCCATTTCTGAATCGGATGGAGTAATACCTATCTTACCTTTAAAAGGTTGCTCCGGAATAGGAAGAATTGAACGATTAAATGGGTCATTGCCATTATTCTGTTGCGCATTGGCAACCGAAAACGAAGTAATGATAGCCAGTAGTAATAAAACTGAAATCTGTTTCATAAAGTGTATATTAAATAGTAATTGTCTTTCCTTACAAGTTCCGATTGTTTTTTGACCATGTCAATTGCATGGAGTTATTCATCGGAAATCAACTATACAAAAATCATTTAATTACAGCAGACTTATTATTCCAAAATACCCAATAGTTATTCCATAATTGTCATAAGACGAGTATAAAGTTATTTTTCTTATTTAGTTTAGATTTTATTTAGGCGTACCAAGGTTTAGTACATCCTTTGGATTGATGCCTTTAACTTGCTTAAACATTAATGAGAATTTAGAGCTATTTTGATAACCTAAATCGTAGGCCACTTCAGTAACAGAGTATTTACCTGTGCGCAATCGTCGGTGTGCTTCGTCCATTTTGGCGTGTGTATAATACTTATAAATGGTGGTATCAAATAGGCTTTTAAAATCGCGCTTTAGTTTCGATAAGCTTATGCCAAATTGCTCAGCAATATCTTCAATATTAATTTTGCTATTGAGGTTAGCGAGTAAGTACTTTTTTATTTCCAGCAGCCTATTGTAATCATCAATGTGCAGTCCATTTAGTTCATCTTTATCCAATTGTTTTTTCAAGGTTTGCAATAGAGCAGGGAGCAGTTCTAAACCCTTCGACATCACTAGAGGAATTCTGCCATAGCCTGAATTCTCGTAATAGAATAGCTCTTGTAAAATTTTACTCAGCTCTCCGCTTAATCCAGTGTGGTAGGCTTTGGGTTCGTTATTCTCAAAGAGCGCATCCAACAATTCTATTGCTTCGGGCATTATTTTGGACAAGGCAGCTTTAGAAAACTTAAAAGCCATGGATTGTATATTACTACGTGCCGAAAAGGTTGAAGTAAGTGGGAACAGTCCATTATATATAAATACCCCCGTGGTTGAATCTGCTTGGGTGTACTGATCTTTATCTTCAATATTTTGTTTTACTAGCCCTTGGTTAATCATATTAAAATGATAATAATCAAGTAGCTCATCGGGCTCGCGCTCAATAATAATATCATTGGGGTAATTAGCCTGGGATACTATTAAATCAAAATCCTCATATAGTTGATAGTATGAAACTATTGTTTTTAGTTTCCCTTGCTCAATAACAAGATGGTTATCGTCTTTATCACCACCTAAATACTTACTGAGTACATTTAAATAGTGAGCAGCCCCACCTTCTTTAAGTTTAATATATACAGAATTGCTTTGCTCCATAAGGTAAAAATAGTAAAAAGCATATTGTTATATCAATAAAACACCCCTTTCGAACTTTATTGGTTTGTAAATGGACTTTATTGAGCAAAGTTCACTGATTATTGCTTCTACATTTGTTTTATAAAATTTTAAATAATTAAAAATGGATAGTATGAAAGCAATAAAACTATTAGTTGCATTACTTATAATTGGTAATGTAGCTGCAGCACAAACTACTGAGAAAATATCACCAGTTTCTGAATTTAAAGATGGTGTTCCTCCTGAAAAGACAATGAAATATCGATTGAATTACCGAAGCAAAGATTTTTTAATTAATGGCGATGTAGGTACCTATGCGTTTATGAATATTCCTGAGATGTATGCTTCTGCCACGGTGAATAGAGGAGCAGGACAGGTGGCTATGTTGGATAAGGAGTTAGATAATACATTGGCAAACACTATGACAAGTACAGCCCTTGGTAACATGCCTTTAAGTGAGCTGATGCAAGATGAAACGGCCCGAATGCAGGGTGTATTGGTAATTCATAATGGTAAAATTGTATTGGAAGAATATATGGGGATGAGAGAGTTGGATAAGCACTCATGGTTTTCAGCTTCAAAGCAAATTTTGGGCTTAACAATTAATATTCTGGTTGAAGAGGGTTTAATCGATTTGGAGCAAAGTGTTAATCATTATATACCAGAATACAATAGTGCCGATTGGAAGAGAGTAAAGGTTAAGCATCTTCTTCATCATGTATCGGGTATGGATTATGTAGAAACAAATGCAAATTTTATGAATCCGGAGCATCCATTAAATCAAGCTGTTCGTTACTCACTAGCAACACGTCATGAAGAAGATGGCCCTTCGATGTTTGAGTTAATGAAAGATGTGAAGAGCTATATGGAGGCGGGTGTTAAATTTGATTATTCATCGATGAATACACAGATACTTGGCTTTATTGTAGAAAGAGTAACTAATATGAAATATGAAGAAGTTGTGGCTGACCGTATTTGGACAAAGACTGGTATGGAAAGTGATGGCCATTACGGAATGTCTGCAAAAGGTGAACCCATCTCTGGTGGATTCTTTGCCTCTCGCTTGCGCGATATGGCTCGTTTCGGAATGTTATATACGCCAAGTTGGAATTTGGTAGCGAATAATCAAATTGTTAGCGATGCATATTTTCAGAAAGTATACAATAATGAGGGTTTTACCAAAGCTTTTGAAATAAGTGAGCAAGGAGAAAATATGAACAAACAGTTTAAAGGTGAGCCTACACATGCTACTTACCAATGGGATGCAGTATTTCCGGATGGTGATATGTACAAAGCAGGTCGATATGGCCAAGGACTTTACGTTTCGCCCAAAACCAATACCGTTATTGTGTTTGTATCAGCGGTTCATCAAAATCGTGTTGGTTTTGCAGGTTTTGCTCGTCAGTTAGTACAAAAACACTATCAGAAATAGAAACGAGTTAAAATTTAGCAGAATTACTAGAATCATACTTTGATTATCAGTGGTAAAGCTTATTTTTTATTGCATGGTATTAGTTGCGTTATGAAAATTCGCTGAAGTCAATAGAACAAAAGTGTACTCTCATTTTTTTAAATTTAAAGAGTTTCCTGTAAAAGGAGATAAATAAAGCACGAACTGCTATGCTTCAATCACCTTTATGCTTAACTTGTGAAATATCTAACAAACCTGCCTACTCACTTAATAGTGAGTATTTGCTTAAGTTCGGTTAATACAACTATCTATTTAAATTACACAAGATGCAGAATTAGCATTATATTATTTATGACTGTTTTGGGAGAGTGTTTGATTATTATCGGATAATATATCACTCTCTCATATTCCATCTTTGTCAAGATTTTTAAATACACATCAATTAAAAGTAATAGTATTCATATGAATATAAAGTACATTTTTTCATTAGTGGTAATGTTAGGATTATTCAGTCTTACACATGCACAAACCATTCAGAACAATCAAGAGCTTACTCCTGAGATTGAAAAAGAACAAGCGGAGCAAGAAGCAAAAAAAGATAAATCAGAGGTAAAAGAAGGAAAGTTATATTTAGCACCAATTCCTATATTGGTTTCTAATCCTGCTTTTGGATTTATGTACGGAGGTGCAGCTTCAGGTAGTATATTTTTAGGTGATCCTAGTACTACAAAGATGTCTAACGCTATGATAACAGCTGCACACACTTCTAAAAAGCAAACACTTTTCACACTTAAATCTACGGTTTATACGAACGAAAACAATTGGATGTTACAGGGTGATTATCGTTTGTTTTTCTCGTCGCAGCCTACCTACGGATTGGGTACTGGTTCGGGTTCTAACACACTTACACCAGGTGTATCTCCTTTCGAGAGTGAAGATGAGTTAGGTGATGAAGAGCCTATGGAATTCGATTTAATTCGTTTTTACCAAACAGCATTGTATCAGGTTAAGCCAAGTTTCTATTTAGGTATTGGTGCACATTACGATAGATACAGCAACATTAACGATTTGGCTTTAGACAAAGAGAATGGAAATTATACACACCATTACACTTATAGTATGAAGCATGGTTTTGATCCAACAGGTTATACCATTGCCGGAGTTTCAGCCAATGCTATTTACGATACACGTGATAACATTGCTAATCCTTACACCGGACGTTTTGCAAATATCCAATACAAGTATAACGCTGAGTTTTTAGGTAGCGATCAAAGTTCATCTACCTTATGGTTAGAGTATCGCGATTACTTTAGTTTATCAGACGAAGTGCCACGTAACTTAATTGCAGTGTGGACTTATGCAAACCTTACTACTAGTGGAACATTGCCTTATATGGCTTTACCATCAGTAGGATGGGATCAAATGGGCCGTTCAGGTAGAGCTTTTGCTCAAGGGCGTTGGAGAGGTGATGATTTATTTTATGCTGAAGCTGAGTACCGTTTCAGGTTACCAATACTAGCAAAAAATCCAGACTTATTTGGTGGAGTAGTATTTGCCAATGCATCTTCTGCTTCGGCTAACGATGCCAATGTTGATTTATTTGATAGTTGGGCACTTGGTGCAGGTGTTGGTTTACGTATTCAAATACAAAAAGCTACACGTACAAACTTTGGTATAGATTACGGTGTGGGTACCAATGGTGCCAAAGCATTGTATTTAAATTTAACAGAGTATTTTTAATAGAAGTAGAAAAATAGGAAAGGCTTTGTAATTGACATACGGTTATAAAAGCAACATATACATATAAGTTTAATATAAATTATAAATGATGAAGAAAATAATAAACTTACTTTTAGTAGTTTTGGTTCTTGCGTCTTGTGCACCACAACAAGGTAAAAGAACTGAGGGTGATGGCAACACATTACCTAAAAGCTTGCCAGAGTTTAACGGTAAAATAGGTGAAACCTTTGAAACGTCTGAGCAAGATTACCCACAGCCATTTAAGGCTCCAGAAGAGGCGCCTAATGTTATTATAGTATTATTAGATGATGTTGGTTTCGGACAAACAGGAACTTTCGGAGGGCCTATACCAACGCCAGCTTTAGATGAATTAGCAGAAGAAGGGATATCTTATACTCGTTTTCATACAACAGGTATTTGTAGTCCAACACGTGCGGCTATGTTAACAGGAAGAAATCATCACCAAGTTGGTTTCGGAACAATCTCTGAATTATCAACAGGTTACCCGGGTTACCATAGTATCTTAGACAAAAAAGCAGCTACTGTTGCCGAAGTGTTAAAGCAAAACGGATACGGTACTGCTGTATGGGGAAAATGGCACAATACGCCTGACTGGGAAACAAGTCCTGTTGGACCTTTCGACAGATGGCCAGTTGGTTTAGGATTCGAATATTTTTATGGTTTCCAAGGTGGTGAAACAAGCCAATGGGAGCCTCAGCTTATCAGAAATACATTAAGTGTTGAACCTCCTAAAACACCAGAAGAGGGTTATCATTTAACTGAAGACCTTACAGAGGATGCCATTAGATGGATGCGTCAGCAGAAATCTGTTTCTCCAGAAAAGCCATATTTCATGTACTTCTCTACAGGTGCGGCTCATGCTCCACTACATGTATCAGAAGAATGGATTGAAAAGTTCAAAGGTCAGTTCGACGATGGTTGGGATGCCATGCGCGTAAAAACATTCGAGCGTCAAAAAGCAATGGGTATAATCCCAGAGAATACCGTTCTTACTGAGCGTCCGGATGCAATTCCATCTTGGGATGAGCAAACAGACGAAGCTAAAAAATTATATGCTCGCCAAATGGAAGTATTTGCTGGATTCTTAGCTCATACAGATCATTATGTAGGTAAACTTATTGACGAAGCACGTGCACTTCCTGGTGGAGAAAACACCATGGTAATGTATGTAATTGGCGATAACGGAGCTAGTGCTGAAGGTAGTTTAACTGGTACGCTTAACAACTTAATGACTCAAAATGGATTCCCAGATAATGTTGAAAGACAATTAGCTGTTTTAGATGAAATTGGTGGTCCTAAACACGAAAACCATTATGCTGTGCCTTGGGCTTGGGCTGGAAGTACACCATTTAAATGGATGAAGAGAGTACCATCACACTTTGGTGGAACACGTAATGGATTTATCGTTTCATGGCCTAAAGGAATTAAAGCTAAAAACGAAAAGAGAACGCAATTTCACCACTTAGTTGATATTGCTCCAACTATTTACGAAGCTGCAGGAATCGAATTCCCAACTAGTGTAAATGGTGTTGAGCAAACTCCATTGGCAGGAGTACCTATGAACTATTCTTTTGAGAATGCATATGCTGAAGGTACTAGAAAAACGCAATATTTCGAAGTAGGTGGTCATAGAGCTATTTATCACGATGGATGGGTAGCTGGATCGTTCCATGGTGTGCCATGGCAGTTGAGTGGTTCTGTTGGTTTCGAAAACGATGTTTGGGAACTATATAATATTGAAGAAGATTTTTCTCAGGCTAACGATTTAGCTGAGCAATATCCAGATAAGCTTGAAGAGTTAAAAGCAATATTTAACGAAGAGGCCAACAAATATGATGTATTCCCTCTTGACGATCGTTTTGTTGAGCGTGCCTTTAATAAAGCTCGCCCTTCTATTACAAAAGGAAAAAGACATTTTAAATATTTGTCTGGAACAAAAAGAGTTCCTGAAGGAAGTGCACCACAGGTATATGCTTTAGATCACACCATCTCTGCTAAATTGAATTTCAAAAAAGGCGACGAAGGAGTTATTGTAGCTAATGGCGGTAGCGCTGCTGGATACACATTATTTGTGAAGAATAACAAATTGTGTTACACTTACAATTTCTTCCATGAGAACTATTACAAAGTAGTTTCTAATATCAACCTACCTGCAGGTGAGATTGATGTTAAAATGGTTTACAAACAATCAGATGAAAAACATCATGGAGCTGGTGGAGTTTCTACCTTGTTTATAAACGGAAAACAAGTGGGTACTACTAAAATCGAAAAAGTTGTTCCTTTCAGATACTCAGCAACAGAAACAATGGATATTGGTATGGACCTTGGTTCTACCGTATCATCAGAGTACCGTACTCCGTTTGAGTACACCAATACAATTGAGTATGTAGAATTTACGCTTGACTAATTAATTCTTACATAGTGGATTATTTCCACCTATACATTTCCCTTCATCATAGCGATGAGGGGATTTGTGTTTTATATCAAATGTTGTAGTTTGTGTAATGCAAAAAAAAGTCAGCTCACACAAGCTGACTTTCATAATATCCCTTCAGTAAAAACTCTAATTCAATTTAATGCTGCGTTGCTTCACTACATTATTAGCGGCGCTAACTTTATTCGCTATTTTTTCGCAAGGCTCCATAAAATCAGCATCATCCATTGCCTGAACCAAGCGAAGATAGGGGATAAGCTTGTTGTTTAATTCCGCTACCAATTCCTTTTTTAGCGCACTAGCATTCGAATTTTGTTCCACTTTATTGATGGCATCCTTATAGTTATGCTGACTAGTAATAAATTCGTCTTCTTGCGTTTCAAGTGCAGTTACCATATCGCCCACAGTTGGCAACATGGCTATGCTAGCACTTATTTCAGGCTTTTTAAAATCGGCAAAGTACGATTTCAGTTGTGCCGATTGCGCCGAAAAGCCCAAGTTATTAAGCTCCGATCCGTAATTATCAATAATGGCATCCACTTGCTTAGCCGCATTGGCAATACCCTGGTCGGGATGCATTTGATACGCCGAAACCATATTCCTAATTGAACTGTATAATTTATCACGTTTGTTATCGAGCTCTTCCAATTCCGATTCGGCCTTATTGCGGCTAATGGCCTCAATTAATTTGCCCAATCGCATTTGAATAGAAGCTACAATACGATTTAAACGCCCATCTGCTGCGAGCAAATCATCGCTGAAATCTAACAAAATCTCTTGTGTTAAACCAGCTACTTCTGAATTTCGCATGTGCGAAATGGCTTTCTGTATTTTCTTCATATGTTAAACATTAAGTTATTAAAATGAGTTGCGATTTTTAGCTAAGGCATACTTGCCCCAATTACTGCCTCTTGTGCGAGAAACAGGCCTCGCAACTCGGTTAATTCTGATTTAAAATAGTTACTAAAGGGATAAACGTTTATACTATCGTTCGCTTTTACTAATGTGGATTTTCGCAAAGCCCTGCTGCACTTTTTTGGTGGCTTGTGGGTTTACGTGCGCCTCTGCTGCAAATTTTTCAGCTCTTGCGTATTAATACAAGCCTATGCTGTAAACTTCTGACGCCATGTTGGTTTATGAATGCCACCGCTGTAATTTTCTGATGGCTTACGGATTTGTGCAAAGCTCTGCTGCACTTTTCCGGGGCCTTGCGGGTTTACGCATGCCTTTGCTGCAAATGTGATGCAATGTGTAAATAAACAAAAGCCAATACCATGCTAGCCGAAGCTTAACACAAGTGCAGCTAAGTGCAATACTGATGCTCTTTTTTAATATTGTATAGGCCGAAAGGCATGCAGAGTCTATTAAATATAAGGTGTGAAATTGTGGATGGACATTGATGTTTGTAGCTTTTAATAGGCACGTTTGTGCGATGAAATACTGGGTAATCGGGGTTCATATAATAAAGATTAAAAAGAGGTTTTATATTTTTTGTTTAAAAGAATACATATATGAAAATAATGAAATTCAGTACTATATCAAATTCTGAAATAAAAAATAGCGGCATTTAGTTTCAGATGCATCCATTAAAAAAAACAGCTAAACAAGCTAGGAGTAATGATTGCAGCTAAATACCGATGCTTATTTATTATGTATATAAATTACATAGGTTTAAACATTTATCATAAATGATATTTGTTTGTTTTATGTACTTTCAGGGCAAAATAATGTACGTGCCTTTGGGGTAGAAAGGCAAATACATCCTACTTTAAATCAATATTATGACGTTAACCTATATTCATTGGTCTCCAGATCCTGAGATTATAAATATTTTTGGAATATCTATACGCTATTATGGATTGCTTTTTGTGACTGGAATAATCCTGTGTATCTCAATGCTAGATAAGATTTTTAAACGTGAAAATATACCACCTGGAAATATAGAAAAGCTCTCTATGTATGGAGTTGTTGGAATTATTATTGGTGCTCGGTTAGGACATTGCTTGTTTTATGAACCTAGTTACTATTTATCACATCCTATAGAAATGATATTACCAATACAAGTCCTTGAAGAAGGAGGGGTGAAATTCACAGGATATCAAGGACTAGCAAGTCATGGTGGGGCCCTTGGGCTTATTGTTGCTTTAATATTATACTCTCGTAAAACTAAACATGCAATTATTGACACTATTGATTTGATTGCTGTTGTAGCGGCTTTAGGAGGTGGTTTTATAAGGCTTGCTAATTTTATGAATTCGGAAATTATTGGAATGCCAACATCAAAACCATGGGGAATAATATTTGAAAGAGTAGATAATATACCTAGGCATCCAGCACAGTTGTATGAAGCTCTTTCATACTTTTTAATTTTCGGGATTATGTTTTATCTATATAAAAAACATAGGGAAAGGCTTAAGAATGGTTTCTATTTTGGACTTGTACTTGTTTTGATATTTACAGCACGATTTATAATAGAATTTGTAAAAGAGGATCAAGTAGGTTTTGAGAATAGAATGACTTTTAATATGGGTCAACTTTTAAGCCTTCCGTATATAT
The DNA here is from genome assembly GCF_947489045.1 of Saccharicrinis aurantiacus. Lineage (NCBI taxonomy): Bacteria > Pseudomonadati > Bacteroidota > Bacteroidia > Marinilabiliales > Marinilabiliaceae > Saccharicrinis > Saccharicrinis aurantiacus. The sequence continues at coordinate 84,552 of NZ_CANLCN010000016.1, read as the reverse complement.
TATTTGGGTTAGGATTTCTGATTTATGGTTTGTTGACAACTAAAAAACTCAGTGTACAGCAATGAGATGGCAGACTATGTTGATTAGACACTTTAGTTCATTAAATAAGTGCGATTCTATTGTGTTTGTCAAATCAGTCTACAACCCTAATTAGAATCGTTAACAGTAAAAGAAATTCACATGACGCCTAATAATTATTTGAAATACCTATTCTCTGACAAAGAAGCACGGCTTGCATGGAGTTTTATTGCTGTTGTTATTATGCTTTTTTCTGTTTTATCAATTGCAATGCACTTTGCTGAGTATGAAAGCCTGAGAGTGGACTGGAATACCGTTTCAAGATTCGTATATATTTTTGGTTTCCTTATCGTTTATCTAGGGTTTTATACTATTAGTTACATCAACTATAGAAAACAGCAATCATTCATAGAACGCTATGACGGAAATGAGATTACAGATGTTAGCGTTGAAATTTATCAAACTAGTTTTACAGTAAAAACGATAAGGCAAAATTACGATGCGAGAATTAATGTCAGTCCTAGAATTGAGGAGTTTAAACTCTATCGAGGATTAGATTATTTTGTTTTATTCGGTTTTGTACGTGAATTCGGAGTATTTAGAATGCACATGAAACCCTTACTAATTACAAATTCAGAAGAAATAAAACTTAGAAATACTGTAAAACTGAAAGTTAGAAAACTGCAGCACGAAAAGGGTAATATGGTTGTAGAATTAAGTGAAGACTATAAATCAGTTATACAGTTAATAGTAAAAGCAAAAAACATCAGCAATATAGAATAGGGCTCGGCTCATTAGAGAAACTGATGGATAGGGTGCAGAGTTATAAAAGGTCAAGTATTCAATAATAAATATAGGGCATGTGAAGGAGGATTTTGCGGATTGTTATAATTCGGTAATATAAAAGAAGCAGGTACAATTAAAAATTGAATTGGTTAATAAGATGAGAATAGCAATAGCACAAATAGAGGCAATAAAAGGAAATATTGAGCAAAACCTAGTCACTCATTTAAAATGGATAAAACAAGCCGTTCAGTATAACGCAGATATGGTGGTTTTCCCTGAGTTGTCATTAACGGGTTACGAACCTGATTTAGCTGAAGGGCTTGCTAGTAATCAAGATGATATAAGACTGGATGAGATTCAGCGTTTATCTGATAAAAATGGAATTACAATTGGCGTTGGATTACCAACAAAAGCGGATGGAGATACGTTCGTGAGTATGATTATTTTTCAAGCCAATAAGAAGCGAACTACCTATTCAAAACAATATTTATATCCACCAGAAGCACCGATTTTTAAAGCAGGCAAAAATCCACTAGTTCTAAAGTTTGATACAGAAATTGTAGCTCTAGCTATTTGTTATGAAGCATCAAATAAAGCACATTGCGAGTTTGCAAAACAAAATAATGCAACTATTTATATAGCAAGTGTATTAAGTTCAATAAATGGCATTGATGCTGAACTAAAAAAGCTTTCTAACATAGCTAAAAACAATAAGCTGCTAACTTTTATGGCCAACTATGTTGGTAAATCAGGAGGTTATGAATGCGCAGGTAAATCATCAATTTGGAATGAAAAAGGGGAGTTAATTGGGCAGCTAGGAGCTAAAGAAGAAGGTTTAATTATTTTTGATACAACTTCTAGAGATATAATTACTTCCCCTAATAATGCATTATAAATAATTTATTATACTACAAAAAATAAAATCACAGAAATAATTCCATAACATTAGAAATTGCCCAATTATTTAAACTACCAATACCCTGCAAATTGTTGCTGCAAGCTTACTTTTGAGTGATCACATGGTATTGGTAATAACTAACTAAGAAAAATGAAAATAGTACCACTAAAAATAAAAGATAATTTAGGCCGATTAATTACCATCCGAGAATGTGAAATAGAAGATTCCGAAAGTTTGCAGTCTTGCGTAAAATCGTATTTGCGAAGTGGTTTTATACCATTAACTGAGCCAGAATTTTCAGAAATGGCCAAAACTCATACTGACTGGATTAACAAATTTAAGAATGGAAAAAATGACCTTCTGTTAGTGGCTGAATATAAAGGAGAGATTGTCGGAAATGTTGATTTAATGTTTACTGAGCGAGCAATGCTTAAACATACTGGCTATATCGGAATGGGTATCCACGAGGATTGGCAGGGTCAGGGTATTGGTACTGAGCTTTTAAAAATACTTTTATCGTGGGTTGATAAAAATGCCGACATTGAGGCCACTTGGTTACAAGTATTTAATACTAATCAAAGTGCACTTAAGCTATATGCTAATTTAGGTTTTGAGAAAACAGGGGTGCAAAGAAAATTTATAAAAACCAAAGAAGGTTCCTACATTGATAATATTATTATGACCAGATACACACAGTAGAATCTATATCATTACCAGAAAGTACAAATGTCTTATTCTTAAAAAAAACAACAAATGAAAAAAAAGAAATTCACGCTCGTTATTGCCATATGTGCGCTGTTAATTGTGCCATATGCCCTTGCTGCCAAAAAAGAAAAACCAAATGTTTTAATCATCTGTGTTGATGATTTGAGGCCTGAATTAAACTGTTATGGTGCCTCTTATATTTCATCGCCTAACATTGATAAATTGGCAAAAAATGGGGTTTCATTTCAGCAGCACTATGTAAATGCCCCTAGTTGCGGACCATCGCGCTACACGCTGCTTACCGGCCAGTATGGTTCAGCAAAGAACAATGCTATTTTTCTTCGTGCAGAAGAAATAAAAAGCGGAAATAAAACAATTGACCCGAGCATGCCAGAGTGGTTTAGAACGCATGGATACACTACGGTTTCAGTGGGGAAGGTGTCGCATAACCCTGGCGGAAGAGGTGGTGCCAATTGGGATGATGATTCGGTAATAGAAATGCCCAACGCATGGGATAAACACCTAATGCCCGTTGCAGAATGGCAACACCCAAGGGGCGCAATGCATGGATTAGCTCATGGCGAAATCAGAAAAAATGCAAAGGATATGGATGTTTTTCAGACTGTGGAAGGCGATGATACAATTTATCCTGATGGAGTGATTGTCGATGAGGCTTTAAAGCAATTACAAATACTTACAGCAGACGATGAAAAACCATTTTTTATGGCTGTGGGTATTATAAAACCACATTTACCTTTTGGGGCACCAAAATCCTATTTCGATATTTATGAGAATTGTAAACTTCCAGCTATTCATCATCCTCACAAACCAGTAGGTAAAACTACTTGGCATGGATCAAGCGAATTTAATAGGTACAATACATGGGGTAAAGATGCCAATAATGATGCGGCTTTTGCCGATGACGTAAGGCGCCATTATGCGGCATGTGTAAGCTATGCCGATGCGCAAGTTGGAAAAGTGTTGGCTGAATTAAAAAGGACTGGTGCAGATAAAAACACCATAGTGGTACTTTGGGGCGACCATGGTTGGCACCTAGGCGAACATGCCATATGGGGTAAGCATAGCCTGTTTGAAGAGTCTTTACATTCACCAATGATTATCCACTACCCTGGTATGAAGCACAAGGGAACCAAAACCACAGCTGTTGTTGAAACACTAGATATTTTCCCCACTCTGTGCGATCTAACTAAAGTTGAATTCCCAACATTTGCCCAGGGCGTATCCTTGAAAGGGATATTAGAACAACCGCATCAGAAAGGTCATTATGCAGTGGCATATAAAAGCAATGCATCTACCATAAGAACCGAAACGCATCGATTAACGCTTCATAAAAATGGTTTTGTTGAGTTATATGATCACACCAGTGCAGAAAAAGAAACCAAAAATATAGCTGATGAAAATCCTGAGCTAGTTAAAGAATTAGTAGCAGCCTTGAAGCTAAAGCTACAGAAATAAAATACCTTAGATTCTGTCACATTAAAAGGCGTTTCTGAAGCAATATCAGAAACGCCTTTTCTATGCTTATACCAAAAACATCATCAAATGATTGATATAAATTGTTTCTATAAAGATTCTACTGCTTCATTAAATATCAATGTAGCTATGGCTATATCTCTATTTTATTCATCGTAGAATCTATAAATAATTCAATAACGCATTTGGTATTATTCTCCAATCATAACTGCTTATATAAGGCATGTTGTGTTTAATTTCTGTATTAAAAAGACACATTACTCTTTTATTATAAAAGTAAATACTATTTTTGCGCCCAAATTAACAGAGACGGCCTAATTATAATAGAAACCACAACCGTTTCTGATTTATAAAAAAAACATAACAATATGAAGATGAAAAGTTATTCTACTTCTAATTCAGAAGTAGTAACCTTTAAGAGATGGAGTAGAAAAGGGTTTGCTTTATTTAGCACCATAGGCAGCAAAACTAAAATAGCCACTTTGGCAACCGCCTACTTTCTGTGCGGATTTAACACTGTATCGTGGGCACAAGAAGATACAGCAAGTATCAATCAAAACATCGATATCCGGGAAGTAGAAGTCTCGGCACGCCGATCGCCCGCCCTCTATTCTGAAGTAGGTAGAGTGGTAAACGTTATCACACGTAAAGAAATCGAAAGCTTACCCGTTCAAAGTCCGCAAGATTTATTGAAGTACGTAATGGGAGTAGATGTGCGTCAGCGCGGGCCCATGGGTATACAGGCCGATGTTAGTATCCGTGGAGGTTCTTTTGATCAGGTAATGATTCTATTAAATGGTATTAATATCACCGATCCACAAACCGGTCACCTTAGTCTTAATTTGCCTATCGACATGCAAAGTATAGAGCGTGTTGAAGTACTCGAAGGTCCAGGATCACGTGTACACGGGCCTAATGCTTTTAGTGGAGCCATTAACTTTGTTACTGGTACCAAAGAAAAAAATAATATTACGGTTAACGCCATGGGTGGCGATTTTGGTTTATATAATGTAGGAGGTAACGCTACAATTATTAAAGGAAATACCAAAAACTATATTGCAGCCAACAAAAGTGCCAGTAATGGTTTCATGGCCAACACTGATTTTGATTCGTATAACGTTTTCTACCAAGGTCAGTTAGATTTACAAGGCGATAAGCTCGATTTACAAGTAGGGCATACCGATAAAGAATTCGGAGCTAACTCATTCTATTCTGCAGATTATCCAAATCAGTTTGAGCAAAACAAAACCACATTTGCGAGTTTATCATTCCAATCTGATGGTAAAATAAAACTGAAACCTTCTATTTATTGGCGTCGTCATCAAGATAGATTTGAACTTTATAGAGATTATGAAGATGCAGCTTCGTGGTACGATGGTCATAACTATCATTTAACTGATGTGTTTGGCGCAAATATGAATGCAGTTATCCCATGGGCAGCGGGTAAAACAGCTGTAGGTGGCGATTTCCGTTCAGAGAACGTATGGAGTAACGTATTAGGTTTACCAATGGACGAGCCTATTGATGTTCCTGGCGAGCCAGAAGGAACTTTCACCAACTCTTATAGTCGTAGCAATGCATCATTCTTTTTAGAGCATACTTATACACACAATCGTTTATCTGTATCTGCCGGCTTAATGGCCAATTATAACTCAGGCCTAGGTTTTGGCTTTGATTATTTCCCAGGTATAGATGCCAGTTATTGGATCACATCAGGACTTAAAGGATTTGCGAGCGTTAATAAATCATTGCGTATGCCAACCTTTACTGATTTGTTTTACAATGGCCCAACCAATGTGGGAAATCCTAATTTAAAGCCTGAAGAAGCTACCACTTACGAAGCCGGATTTAAATATCTTGAATCAGGTATTAATGCAACATTTGTTGGGTTTTATCGTGATGGAAAAAATATGATTGATTGGGGTATTCCAACAGAAGAATTAGGAGATAATGGAAAATATACAACTTCTAATATTAATGATATAGCTACGGTAGGTATTGAGGCCAGTGCCAATATTAATTTTGCTCAATTGGTTTCACCAAACTTTTTTGTGCAGAATGTTAATTTAAATTACGCTTGGCTCGATCAAAGTAAAGATGCACTTCCGGGTTATACTTCAGCATATGTTTTTAATTATCTGAAGCATAAATTTAATGCGGGAGTATCGCATAAGTTAATTTCTAACTTAGGTGCCACATGGAATTTTCTTTACCAAGATAGAATGGGTGAGTACACTGATGTTGTAAATGGCAATGTTATTGATTACGATCCTTTCTGGCTTTGCGATTTGCGAGTTCATTGGACCAAGCCTAAGTATACCATTTATGCCGAAGCAAGTAATATATTCAATAACGATTATGTTGATTTCGGAAATATTAACCAACCAGGACGTTGGTTTAGAGCCGGTATTAAAATCAATCTTGACTTATAAGTAAGAATAAAGTTCGGAAAACCTTATTATATAGAAATCCAATTAGCTTAAGTGTTAATTGGATTTCTTTTTTTTAGATGTTGCAAGTAAGGAATTTTTAATAATTATAGAGTGACTACTATAGGGAATGACAGAATTCTGATATAAAGTCATTGCTACATTGATAATATCGTAACGGAGAAAAATATAGTTAAACTAAATAAAAAGCTTAGATCGTGGTAATTTGTATTAGAAGAAGTTGTTAAAGCTTCTAGTGGAATTACCAAGTGATTTTTATTGCATAGCTGTAGTTAAGGCGTAATAAATCTAAAGGCAATGAAATCAAAGAATTACATATGTGTTTTCGATACAGATTTAAGCAAATTCGACATAAAAAAGCCGAGAATAAAGAATATCCTCGGCTTATACTTAATAAGGTTTTGCTTATTCTTTAACTAAAGAATCGAATATTTTATAAGTTAATGCTAAAACAACCGCGCCAACAAATAAGCCAACAGGGCCTGATAATAACATACCTCCAATTGCCCCTAGCAATATTACTAGCATAGGAACGTCAACGCCTTTACCTAAAAGCATAGGTTTTAAGAAGGTATCGGCAAGACTCCAAAATATACTCCAAATGGCAAATATTATTGCGGCAGTTGTGCCTCCCATGCTAAATGCATATATGATTACAGGTAGCATAACCAAAGTAGGGGGTAGCTGAATTATAGCAACGATTAATACAATAATAGAGATTATACCAGCAGCAGGAATGCCCATAAAAAACATTCCGATGCTTAAAAAGAAGGTTTGAATAACTGCGATACCAATAACACCTTGAACAACGCTTCTAATGGTTAACATCGATAATTCAGTAAATTCTTTTCCTTTTTCTCCTATTAAGGTGGCAAATACTTTATTGGCAGCAGCTTTACCTGGTTCAGCAAATAACAATAGAGAAGATGCAATAACAATAGATATAATGAATAGCAGTACAGTACTAACTAAACCTCCAACTGCAGAAGTAATTTTAGGTACAACACCTCTTAATTGAGACTCATACTTTAAAATAAGCGCTGTTAAATTCTCAGATGCTAAACTCCAAGCTTCATAGGCCTTTTTACCAATTATTGGCCAATCAGCAACAGATTCGTTTGGAGGGTCAATCTTAAATGTTCCGGCTTCTACGGCTTCGTAGGCATCATGCACACCATCAATGGTTGAATTGGCAAATAAAACCACAGGTACAACCACTAATGCAACACCTAATATCCCTATTATAGTTGCTGAAACTTTGTCTTTATTACCCAATAGTTTTGATAGTTTTTTATGCAACGGAAATATGCCAATTGCAAATATTATCCCCCAAGCAACCGGTGCCAGAAAAGGTTTTAGTATCCAAAAGCTAAGGATAATTAATAATGCTATAAAACTAATACGTAATGCCGTATTTACTGCTCTGTTTATAGCAGCTTCATTGTTGTCTTTTTCCATATTATAGGTTTTAAATTACTAATTGTTATTTAATTCTTCTTCAGTAAGCCATCCACCTCCCAATGCTTTGTATAGGGTAATGTATGAGTTTACCAAATTTAACTTATTATTTAATAAATCCAGTTGAGCCGAAAATGATTGTCTTTGTTGTTCAAGTACCTCTAGATAGGTGGTTGATCCTTCGTTGTAACGGATGTGGGCAAGTTCTTCAGATTCGATTGCAGTATAAGTTCGCGAAGACTGAGCATTTAATTCTTCCTTGTAGGTTGATATGCTAACTAGCGCATCTTCAACTTCTCTGAATGCCACAAGTGTACTTTGTTCGTAATTAATTAAAGCTTGTTGGGTATTTTGAATTGAGATTTTTACACGATTTTTATTTTTACCAAATTGAAAAATAGGTCCAAAAATACTTGCTCCGGCAGACCAGGTTAAGCCCATGCTACTTAAGTTACTTAAATCGCTGCTGGCACCTCCTATTATTCCCGTTAAATTTAACGACGGCCAGCGCATTGATTCAGCCACACCAATTTGAGCGTTACTAGCTTGGTAAAGGGCTTCTGCCTGTTTAATATCTGGTCGGCGTTGTAACAATTCTGAGGGCAGACCAACAGGAATGTCAATACTATAATTATTCTCAGAAAAATAAATACCCGTTTCTATTTCATGGGGAGTTTCTCCTAAAAGTATACTTAAAGCATTTTCGTTTTGTACAATTAATCGTTTGTAGGTTGGCACTGTAGTAGCAGCCACATCGCGCTGTATTTTCGCCTGATTATAATCCATTAACGATATTAAACCAGTTTCAAATTTATCGTACATTATAATTAAACCACTATCTCGGGTTGCTAATGTGTTATTTGCAATTTTTAATTGCCCATAACCTGCCATAATATTATAATATGTACTTACAACTGCTGTAACAACAGATAAACGTACCATTTGCTGTGCATATTCGCTTGCCAAATAACTAGCTTGTGCTGCCTCATTTAATCGTCGGTACTTGCCCCAAAAACCAACTTCCCATGCAAGCTGAGGATAAAAATTAAGAGAACTAGAAGTATTGCCCGATAATCCAGAAGCATTAACGTTTGCACCATATGAAAACGAAGGGTATTGATCCGCTTTTGTATAATCAATATTAATTTGAGCCGCTTCTAGTCTGCTTGCGGCAATACGTACATCATTGTTATTGTGTAGAGCTTTTGTTACTAAATTATTTAAAATGGTATCGTTAAATATTTTCCACCAAATTAAATTGACTTCTTTGGCACTCTTTAAAGTATCATTATTAAAATAGGTGGGTGTTCTAACTTCAGGGCTTGTGAAATTTGGCCCCAACATACATCCCGATAGGAATAAGCTGAATAGAATACCATATATGTATTGAATTTTCATAGACATTAAGAATTTGGTTTAATTTTGAATGCTTTACTTATTGAGAAAGCTATAAGAACATAAGCAATCGCAGTCATTATCTGAAATACGCGAATCCAAACATTTGCACTAGCATCGTCGGTACTGGTTAAAAATTGACCCGTAATTAATAAGAATGTAGAAAATCCCATTCCGTAAAGGGGTGCTATTTTTTTATTTGAAAATAGATGCGAAGCACAGAATAAACTTCCTAAGGCGATTATGCAAATAAGCATTGGGTAGAAGGGAACCATGGTTAAAATTTGGAAGGCAATTATTGCTAATATTCCACCGCCTAAATTGCCTATAATCATGGCAAATCCAGATTTTAGATTAAAGGTTTCTTGCATGGATAATATCGCTACAAAAATAAGAACCAATACAGCACCTGTCCATTGAAAAAAGAAGAAGCATAATACAATTGGCAAAACGATAAAGATTTTTTCAAGAGACCTATAAAACCGTTCTTTTTCATCATTGTTTTGATTAGCCTTACTTATACTTTTTATTTCATTAGCACTGATATCTTTATCAGGAAATAGAGCAAACATTAACCAAACTAACACTATTGTAATGCAAGCACCTGTAATAAAAGTAACCATAAATGCGTGTGCAATTTTTATAGATTGCATGCCCAATAGTGGAATTAGTAATAAACTAATTAGCATAAATACTTTTACTTGGGCATTTAATTTATTGGTGTAAAATATGCCAAATATGGCGAGTGTTTGAATTGGGATAAAAACAAGTTTCATATGAATGAAAAACTTAGTAAACACGAAGCCAATAAAGGTGGTAATAGCAATTGTAATTACAAATAATATTCCCTTTTTAAAGCTTGGTACTGTTGTGCCAGGAGCTATAAAACTTAAAGCTAAAACAGGCGTTAAGTAAGCCATGTCCCAAACAAAAGTCATAGCAATACACATCAGTAATGTTGATCCGAAGGCATACCTGAACAGAGGAACATATTCCTGTTCTATATTAGGAATTAAGCTAAGTGCTTTTTTATTAGCGTACATAAGATAACCACGAATTAATCCATAATCTGAATTTGGCTAGCGTGTTAAAAAAACCGCTATCGCTTGTAAAAACAACTACATCTGCTTGCCCTCCAGAACGACAGATTAAAGCAGCTTCTTCATCTGTAAATGAAATGGTAACCGGAAATCTTTGCGGATCTCTTAACCACGAGCTTGAGCTAGATATAGTAGGTAAGCCGCCTCTATTAACTGAATTGCCTGTATCTACGCCATTACCAATTCCTCGTACTTTACCTTTAAATCTTCTACCTGGAGCTACATCAAGTGCAAAACTAACTGGGTCGCCAATTTTCATTAGTGAGATATTATTCTCAGTAAAGTCGGCCTGAATCCAAACATCCTGCTTTGAGACTAAGGTGGTCATTGCCTGCCCAGCTTGCGCGTAATAACCAATATCAATATTAAAACTCTCTATAAATCCATCATTTGAGGCAAAAATATTTGTAAAGGAAAGATCAAGTTCTGCTTTCTCAACTTCAGCAATTGCTAATCTTAGTTGTGCGTTGTTGTTACCCTCAGCCCCTAACTGTTCTTTAGCTTTGGTTAAATTTGCTTCTGCATTGGCTAATTTCTCAACCGATTGGCTAAGGGAGGTTTCAACTCTATCGATATCAGCTTGAGAAACAGCACCCGGATTCTTCTGAATTAATCGTTGTGTACGGTCATAATTTCTTTGTGCTCTATCTAATTGTGCTTTAGCTACACCAACACTACTAGCTGCTGCTTTAACTGTAGCACCTTGTGCTCCGATTTGTTGCGAAGCATTATCTAAATTTGCTTCTGCCTTTTTAAGAGCTAAATCAAAAGGCTGTTTGTCAATTTCGAATAGCTTATCACCAGTTTTAACACTGCTGTTGAGCTGCACATTTACTTCGGTAACATACCCAGTCACTCTTGGAGTTATTGGGATGATTAGTTCTGTAATATAAGCTTGTTGCGTATAGGGTGTTTTTCTATCAGATAATACATACCAAATAAAAAATAGTATTGCAATTATTAAGGTAATACGAGTAAATAGTACAATGGGATTACCTTTTTTTTCGGAGCTGGGAATTTCATCGGGTATTTGATCTTTATTTGGTTCTTGTGAGTTGTTTTTATTCATATTAGGCTGTTTATCTGAGTGTTCGTTTATATCTTTTCAAGATAGTTTACTAATTTATTAAAAAGAAATATATTCCTGTTTAATATAACAGCACTAATCATAATTTGTTGAGCTTAGCCAGAAAGCAAATTAATGGCTAAAGATGTTTTAAGTATGTTTTTTTGTTCATGAATCGATGTAATCAAAAAAAGCAACCCAAAATTGGATTGCTTTTATAATAATGATTAAATATTAGTCTATTGAGCAGCCATTTGTTGCAGCCTAGAACTAATACTAATATTTCTTTCTTCAGCTATGTTATTTCGTAATTGAAAAGCCAGCTTTGAGTTGATTACTTTAAAGTTAATAATTGAATAATCAGGATGAAAATCTTGTTCCTCCGTTATAATAAGAACAGCACTATTCATCGCCTTCAATGCCTTTTTTGCTTTATAGGATTTGCCATTGGGTATAAATAATAGTTGACAGCCCGAAAACTCAGCTTCGTCACTTATTTCAACTACTTTAATAATGGCAGTTCCAACATTCTTACCATCTAACTTTGTGCTTAGTTCTTTAAATATAGCTGTACCTTTTCCGTATACACCAAACTTAATTGTTGTCAGGCTTTCTTGATTAGGCCATTTTACATATCGCATAAAATTTGCGATATAACTAGCTTCAATACGTTCTATTTGCATCTGACCAGATACATTGAATATTACAAATAGACCCAAAACAATTCCGGATATCTTCTTTTTCATTACTCGTTGATTGAGAGTTCTTAGTTCAATAAACGCAATAACGTTGATATACTAGTAAGGTTTCAGTTTTTATAGTTTTTAACATTTCCTTAAAGTAAAATATTTTGAAAGATCAACTTTCTGTAAATCACTAGAAAATGAATTCTGATTTTTTTTATTTAGTAATTAAATTGACTTCTAAGGTAAATTCATCATATATTACTTTATCTCCCAAATTATCGAAAAAAGAGCTTGAACCATATCTAACGTTGTATTTAGATCGGTCAATTACTAATGTTGTTGTATATCCATTACTATTTTGTTTTACTTCAAAATCAATAGGGTGTGTTTTACCTTTAATGCTTAGATTACCAGAAACCTTGGCAATACCATTTTTAAAACTTGAACTATTAGTAATAATAAGTTTTGAAGTAGGGTACTTTTCAACACCAAAAAAGTCATCTGATTTCAGGTGTCCAACTAACTTTTGATTGTATTCTTCATTATCAATGTCGGTATTTGTGATGCTAGCCATATCAATAAAAAACTCACCATCAGTAATAATATCGTTCTTAATCGCTAATTTGGCATCTTTTAGTTTAACAAAACCATTGTGGGCACCTCCAACTTTTTTGCCTTCCCATTTTATGGTCGATTTTTGAGTATCAACCTCAATTTTTTTTGCTTGAATACCTATTGCCGATAATAGGAATATTGCTGTTAATAATACATTTAAATTTTTCATAATTATTTATTTATAGTTTATTAATTGAACTTAGATATTTAAAGTTATGCTTTTGAGACTTATTAATTTAGTTCCATCGGTACTTCTATAATCAGAAATTTACTTGCAGGTTTTATATTAATATTTACTGCAGTAGAATCCCAAATTCCCATGGCATCTTTTGCAACAAGTTTGGTGTCATTAATTGACACTTCTCCTTCAATCATCATTATATATACACCATTCTTTTTATTTTTAAGAGTGTACTCAGCAGATGCTTCTTTATTGTAATCTCCAAGATGAAACCAGGCATCTTGATATATCCAAACTCCTTTATCGTCCTTATTGGGACTAAGTATTTGAATTAATTCATTCTGCTTAAGAATATCATCAAGATTTAACTGATCGTATCGAGGTACTATATTCTTTACATTTGGGATAATCCAAATCTGAAAAAGGTTTAGTTCCTGATCTTTGTTATAATTGTACTCGCTGTGAAAAATTCCTTTGCCTGCACTCATAACCTGAATTTCTCCAGTTTTAATCACCGAACTATTACCCATAGAATCTTTATGAGCGATAGCACCTGATAGCGGAATCGTAATTATTTCCATATTATCATGAGGATGCTGAGGGAATCCGGCACTAGGAGCAATAATATCATCATTTAGCACGCGCAATGCTCCAAAACTAAGCTTGTCAGGATTATAATAATTAGCGAAACTAAAAGAATGTCGAGCTTCTAACCAACCATGATTGGCGAAGCCTCTGGAATCTGATTTATGTATAACTGTTTTCATCGAACCTACAATTTGTAAGAAATTGGATCAGCACATGAAAGTGTAATCTTATTCTTATTAACAATACAAATGTATGCTCTAAATTGTATAGTTGAATTACTAAAAAAAGGGGTGGTATTGCAAAAATCAGACTTTTCACTCTTTTATTGGTGAAAATATGAGTTTATTAACTCTGAACTGCATTTTCAAGTTTGAAATTTTTTGGAGTGGTTTGTGTAAACTTCTTAAAGAAATTACTAAAATGAGAAGGTTCGTCAAAGCCCAATTGATAGGATAGTTCTTTATTACTTATATTACTAAAAATTAGAGAGCGCTTTGCTTCAAGCAAAATTTTATCTTGTATTAATTCTTTAGCCGATTTTCCAGTTTGTGATTTTACGTATTTATTAAGGTAGTCTGATGTGACTGATAATTCATTGGAGTAGTACGCAACTTTGTGTTCTTTAGAGTACAATTGGTCAACTAACTTCTTAAATCTGATAAGCAGATTGTTTTCAACTAGGTTGTTAGGTGGTTTATTTTGGTAAATATTACAAGATAAGTTTGCCGAATTAATAAAAAATAATTTAACCAGTGCCCCTAAAGCGTCAAGTTTATATTCATTCTCTTTTTGGTAATAGTCAATAATCTGTTGAGCTAGTTGCTCAAATACAATAAACTGATCGTTGTTAATATGTAGAGGAGGAGTATCTCCGTATGAATTATATAAATATACCTTATTAACTAAATCATTATTAATTTGCTGGCTAGCCAAAAATGATGAAGTAAAATTAAATACCCATCCAGATGGTCTATCAGGAGTGACAAAGCTATGCACTTGTCCTGGATAGATAACATGCAGGGAGGAGTTGTTTATTTCAAAGTTTTTAAAATCAATTGTATGTGTGCCACTGCCATCTTTAACTAAAATTATAGTAAAATAGTTGTGGCGATGCGGTTCATCTGTTATTCCATCATTTTGATCAAAGAGAGTTTCTATTCTTTTACAAACAAAATCTATGCGATTGCCTGCTTCATCAACGAGCTCTAAAACTTGTATGGTGTTTGCCATTCTTTACATCACTTAATTAACTAATAAACGCACTAAATATAGTAAAGTTTATGAGTTAATAGTGATTATGATTTTTTTGAGCATTTAAGTTAGTTTATTAAGAATTGTTAAATACCTCTTATTCATAATGGATAAAAATACAGATGGTTGTGTCTTGTTAACTTGTTGGTGCATTGGGTTTTGATGTTTGAAAAGTGTGAAAAAACTAAACCGGTAGGGACTGGTAGGTAATTTGTAAGAAAATTTTATTATTATTGCACTACCAATACAAAAATTAACGTTTGGGCTAAGTATTAAATAATAAACAACCATTTAATAAATTAAATAATTATGGCTAAGATAAGTGCTTTAATCGAAAAGATTAACGGTGGAGATAACCCATTTTTTAAAGAGATTTACGGAACCGATGCTGCTGTGTTAAAAGAGCAAGCAAATCGTTATACAGAGTATTTAAATGATTTTGGTGCAGTATATGGTACTGATGATGTAACATTATTTAGTTCTCCAGGTCGTACTGAAGTTGGCGGTAACCATACCGATCACCAATTAGGTCGTGTACTTGCAGGTGCTGTAAACCTTGATAATATTGCTGTAGCTTCTGCTAACGGAACTAATGTTGTTAAGATTAAATCAGTAGGTTTCGATCCATTTGAAGTTGATCTTTCTGATTTAGAAGTAACTGAATTTAAAGTAACTCCGGGTAACTTAGTGAAGTCTATCGCTAAAGGAATTACTGATTTAGGATTAAAAATTGGTGGTTTTGATGCTGTAATTCATGGTTGTGTGCCAGAAGGTTCAGGTTTAAGTTCTTCAGCTTCTTTTGAAGTATTAATTGGAGCTATCTTTAGTCATTTATTTAATGATGGAAAATTAGATCCTGTTGATAATGCTAAAATTGGACAAAAAGCAGAGCACGCTTGTAAGAAATTTTGTGGTTTAATGGATCAAACAGCTTGTGCTGTTGGTGGTTTTATTACTATTGATTTCGAAAATCCTGCAAATCCAATTGTTAAAGCATTAGATTTTGATTTTGCTAAAACAGGGTATTCATTAGTTATTACAAACACTGGTGGTAGCCATGGTGGTTTAGATGCAGAGTACAATGCATTACCAGGTGAAATGAAAGCTGTTGCCAAAGAATTAGGACAAGAAGTTTTACGCCCACTTTCAATGGAAGATGTGGTTAAAGGAATTCCTTCTATCCGCGAAAAAGTAGGTGATCGTGCTATTTTACGTTCTATTCACTTCCAAGGTGATAACGCTCGTGTAGTAGAGCAAGTTGCAGCTTTAGAAGATAACCGATTCCAAGATTTCTTAGGAATGGTAATTGAGTCGGGTAATAGCTCATATATGTATAACCAAAATATTTTTGTAGGTGGAAAAACTACTGAGCAAAATGTAGCATTAGGGTTAGCATTATCTGATTTAGTATTAAAAGGTAAAGGTGCATGGCGTGTTCACGGTGGTGGATTTGCTGGTACAATCCAAGCCTTTGTACCAAACGATTTATTAGATACATATATTTCTACATTAGAGTCAGTATTTGGCGAAGGTAACTGTCATAAGTTATTTATTCGAGCTAAAGGATCGGTAAAAGTAGAGTTATAATAATAACATAAACATTAAAAGTTGGGTCATTCATTTGGTCCAACTTTTTTTTATTCATTACAAACTAAAATAAAGAATTAAAGTTATCATGGGGAATTCAAAAACGAATTACACGGTACCTTTTGCTATTATGTCTTTTTTACTTTTCCTTTTGGGATTTGTAACATGGATTAATAACATATTGGTTCCATTTATGAAAATTCAGTTCAATATAACTGAAAGTCAGGCACAACTCGTAAGTGCTGCATTCTTTGGTGCATATATCATTTCCATCCCAGTGGGAGGTATGGTAAAAAAGGTTGGTTATAAAATGAGTGTAATTATAGGCTCCATTATTGTTGCCATCGGTTGTGCTATATTTGTTCCTGCTTTAAATATTGGCTATGGAATGGTTTTAGCAGGTTTATTTGTAACAGCTATCGGAGTTGTAATTTTACAAGTTGCTGCTAACCCTTATGTAATCGCTCTTGGAACGCCTGAAACTTCATCTTCTCGTTTAACATTAGCAATGGCTATTAACTCATTAGCTGCAGTGTTAGCTCCAATTATTGGAGGATATATTTTAGATTCAAGTGGTGACTCAGTGGTTGTTAATGAGCAATTAGCTAAAACTCTTTTTATTACTTTATCTGCAATAGCAGTGGGTACGGCAGCTTTACTTTACTTTATGCACTTACCTGATATTGAAGGAGACGAAGATTCCTCAGATGCAGGTAAAGGACGCAGTGCTTGGAGCTACCCTCAAGTTGTATTAGGATTTATTGCCATCGGTATGTACATGGGACTTGAAGTAGGTGTAGGTAATTATTTCCTTAACTATGTTGAGTATAATGTAGCTGGTAAATCAATGGATTTTGCTTCTAAAATTTTAGGATTTTATCCATTAGGTTTCTTCTTTGGTCGTGTAATTGGAGCGGGGTTATTGAAGAAATATGAGCCAACAAAAGTATTACTTGTAAACTCAGTAATTTGTGTGGCTTTATTAGCAACATTCTTTATTACAAAAGGAAGTGCATTCTCAATTTGGCCATTAATTGCGCAAGGTTTATTCTTATCTATCATGTGGTCTGTTTTATTCGATCTTTCAATGAAAGATGTACCTGCAAGCGCTGCAAAACAAGCTTCTGGTATTATTTGTACTGGTGTTGTATTCACAGGTATGTGGATGGTAATTATGGGTAAAGTTGTAGAAAACTCTACAATGACTTTTAATGGTGCTGAAGTAACAAATTACGGAAGTGCTTATGCATTCTTCTTCTTATTTTACGCATACATTATTTTCTTTGCTTTGAAAGGTGCAAAAATCAGAAGAAACGCTTAAATTGGCAATCGTTTAAAAATAATAGATACATGCTAACAACAGCATAATATGATATAAATGCAAGTTTCAAATGAAGTAACACTTCATCGAGACTTGCATTTTTTATTTAGTAAAGAGATCATTTTTTTAATAATATAATCGATAAAATAATATGAAAGTTATTGATCAAGATAGTTTCAAAGGAACTTACAAAGGAAAAGAAGTAGCATTATTTACCTTAAAAAACAAAGGTGGAATGGTAGCACAGGTTACTAATTTCGGGGCTAAAATTGTTAGTGTTTTAGCGGCTGATCGCGATGGTAACTATGCTGATGTTGTACAAGGCTACGAAACTATTGAAGAGTGGTTTAAGGGAATGCCATATTTTGGCGCCGTTTGTGGTCGTTTTGCCAATCGTATTAAGGATGGTAAATTTACTATTGATGGTGTTGACTATCAATTACCAATTAACAATGGAACAAACAGTTTACACGGTGGACCAAACGGTTTTAACGATCAGGTGTTTGATGTTGAAGGTGGCGTAGTTGAAGCCAATGGAGGTGCATCTGTAAAAATGAGCTATGTAAGTGTTGATGGTGAAGAAGGATATCCAGGAACAGTTAAATTTAGCATTACTTATACATTAACTGAGGAAAACGAATTGGTGTTAGATTATTATGCTACCACTGATAAGACTACACATGTAAATATTTGTTCGCATTCTTTCTTCAACTTAGAAGGTGTTGAAAGTGGATCAACAGTAACTTCTCATGAGTTAATGATTAATGCTAAGGAATTTACACCTTATGATGATACTTGTGCGCCAACAGGCGAAATTAGAGCCGTAAAGGATACTCCAATGGATTTTACTGAAACTCATGTTATTGGTGATAGAATTGATGCTGATTATGAGCAATTGCAAATTGGTGTTGGTTACGATCATAATTGGATTTTAGATAAAGGAGCTGGTGAACTAGGTTTAGCAGCAGTTTACTCTGAACCAAAGTCGGGTAGAGGAATTGAGGTTTATACTACTCAGCCAGGAATTCAAGTTTATACAGCAAACTGGCACGATGGCAGCGATGTAGGTAAAGGCGGAGTAGCTTATCAAAAGCGTTCGGCAATATGTCTTGAGACTCAGGGGTTTCCTAATTCTCCTAACAAAGAAAACTTTCCAAGTTCTATCCTTAAACCAGGAGAAGAATATAAAGAATCTTGTGTATACAAGTTTGTAACAAAATAAAACACTACCAAATTGCCCGAATTTGCTATTTTTTGTGCAAATTCGGGCTCTAAAATTTACCAAAAAACATACTTTTAATTAAAAACTAAAAAATGACTTTATCAAAAAACAAAAGCAACTTATTGCCAATTATAATGATGTTCGCATTATTTGCGATGATATCATTTGTAACTGGGTTATCTAATCCTATTGGTGTAATTTGTAAAGCACAAGATGGTATTCCTAACTGGATGTCTCAACTAGGAAACTTTGGAAACTTTATAGCATATGCTGTAATGGGGCTTCCTGCAGGGATTATCCTTAAAAATAAAGGATACAAATTTACTGCTCTAACAGCCATCGGAGTGGGTATTATTGGAGTTGCAATACAAATGGTATCTGGCTATATGCCATATGCACCAGGCGATAACTTTATTCCAATATTTATGGTATACTTATTAGGTGCATTCGTTTCAGGATTCTCTATGTGTATGCTTAATACAGTTGTTAACCCTATGTTAAATACATTAGGTGGCGGTGGTAAATCAGGAAACCAATTGATTCAGTTTGGAGGATCATTAAACTCTATGGCTGCTACAATTGTACCTATCTTAGGTGGTGCTTTAATTGGTACTATTACAAGAGAAACTTCTCTTCGTGATGCTATCCCAGCACTTCAAATTGCATTAGTTATTTTCCTTGTTGCATTTGCTGTTCTAGCAGCTGTAAAAATTCCAGAACCAGGTTTAGCTAAGGGAAGTGCTTCTAAAACTAAAGAAGATCATGGCCCAATGTCATTTCGCCATTTTGTGTTTGGTACGGTAGCTATATTTTTATACGTTGGTATTGAAGTTGGTATTCCTAACTTTATGAACCTTTTCTTAACAGCACCATTAACTCCAGAAGCTGGTGAAGCTGCTGGTATGGGCATTGACCCTGCTGCTGCTGGTACTGTAGTAGGTACATATTGGTTCTTAATGTTAATTGGACGTTTATTAGGTGGTGCTTTAGGTGGAAAATACTCAGCTAAAGAACAATTATTATTTGTTTCAGGCCTTGGTTTAATCCTTGTAGGTACTGGTATCTTTCTACCAAAATCAGTTACTGTTGAGATGCCTGTATTTTTAGCGGATATTAGCTTTGGTTTTCAAACGGTTCCATTATCTGTAATGTTGTTCGCTTTGTGTGGTCTTTGTACTTCAATTATGTGGGGTGGAATTTTTAACCTTGCTGTAGAAGGAATTGGTAAATACACAGAGATGGGTGCCGGTATCTTTATGGTGATGGTTTGTGGTGGTGGAATATTACCACTTATTCAAGGAGGTGTTGCTGATGTAACACTTAGCTATACAGCCTCATTTTGGGTAATTGTTGCTGCTTTGGTTTACTTATTATGGTATGCTTTAGCAGGATGTAAAAATGTAAATACAGATATCCCTGTTGAATAATTAGCGCGGATTGAATAAAATATAAAAGCGTATAGCCAGTTAGGTTATACGCTTTTTTTATTTAAGAATTTAGATTCTTTTATGCAGATAAATATATGATACAATTAAGGTAAGCATCAGTACAACTAATAGTAACATTATAAAAATAGAATCGCGGTGCTTTAAATGAGCCACAAAGGCCGTAACTAGAAACAATGCAATACCCCCATAAGTCCATTCTTTTAACTGGATATTCAAGTTTGGGATTAATATCAAAATAGCAGCCAATAGTTTTAATACAGCTAATTCAATCCTGAAAAAATCAGGAAATCCAAGTGCTTTAATTCCTTCCTTAGTAGCATCACTAAAAATATAAGAGTAGGAGCTGATAAATAGAAAAGCGGAAATAATTATTGTTGATATCCAATAGATTGTTTGTGCCATGAGTTTATTGTCATATGATTATAAGAAACTATCTGTAATTTGTTTCACTAATAAAGTTCCATCTGGGTCACTTTTTGTTTTTAACTTACAAAAATCTTCAGCCCATTTAGAAGTTCTAAGCCTTAAAGGAGGAGTTGGATTCTGGGCTACATCGAATACAATATTGGCAACCTCTTCACCTGTTTGATATACCTGTTCTTTGCTTTCCGATGCTCTTTTCTGGTTTCCGGCAAAATACCTTTCAAAAATAGGTAAATATTCTCCCGAAGCTAGTTGGCCTTTAACAGTTGTTTTTTCTACTGCCGATTTCATAAATTCAGTGACAATACCTCCTGGTTCTACACAAGTAAGTTTAATGCCAAAAGCATCGGTAACGTAACTTGCAAGCGCCTCAGTATATCCTTCTACTGCAAATTTTGCTGCACAATACAATTCATTAAAAGGCTGCCCAACTAACCCTCCAACAGAAGTGATATTTATAATTTGTCCTGATTTTTGTTGGCGCATATAGGGTAAAACTGCTTGAGTACAGAAAACTACTCCATGATAGTTAACATCACTTACCCAACGAATTTCTTCTTCATTTGCTTGTTCTGTAGTTTTTGCAAAGCCTGCACCAGCATTATTCAAAAGCAAATCAATTTTGCTATCATTATCAATTATATGTTGTATGGCTTTTCGTATCGATTCTGGCTTTGTTACATCTAATTCTATTAGTTCTATATCTAAACTTTGCTCAGCTATCTTTTTTTTAAGTTCAAGCCCCTTGTTAAGGTTTCGCATACTTGCATATACCTTATAATTATTACGAGCAAAAAGGATAGCGCTTTCAAAGCCAACGCCAGTAGAGGCTCCTGTTATTAAAATATTTCTCTTCATCGTTTCTTATTTTGAATGTATAATGAAGAAACAGTATGTTGGAGTGAATGTTCATTCCAAAATATATTTTTAATCTTTAATAGCATCCCACAGCATAGTAACTTGATTGCTGATGGAATTAGTATTGGCAGCATTAGAGGAAAAGAACCAGCGTAGGTAGGATAATACAGTTCCACCTATAAACATCAATAACTCTGCATTCGAGATGTTTTTAATAATTCTATCAGATTTTCCTTTATTTAATAACTCACCTACATATTTAATGGCCTTTTCTCCCTCAGCCTTACTATCTGGTGTAATTAAAGGAGATGCCTGAAGCTGTTCCATAAACTTAAAATAATTAGGCTCGCTTTTAAAAAAGTCTATTGTAGCAATAAAGTAGGTTTCAAATTGAGTCTTTATTGCCATATTAGGATCAAAGGCATTATATATATATTCTTCTTCCTTTTTAATACTAACATAAATGTAATTGATTAATATATCCTTATTACGGAAGTAATTATAAATTGTACCAATTCCTGTTCCTGCTTTTTTAGCTATTGCAGACATCGGTGTGTTATGTATTCCATTTTGAGTAATAAGTTCTATGGCTGCGTCTACTATTAATTCTTTTTTGCTCATTTGGTAAATATAATAAGCTTGGAATGATTATTCCATAAAATCGATACAAAATACTGCGAATGAGTTACATATTTTTAAGATATTTGTTCTCATTATACACCTATTGCCACATGATAGGCACACAAAATGAAATTGAATCAATAAATAAAAATGAAACATACTTTTTTAGCCTTGTGCTTGCTGATACTTTCTTTTAATAATTTGTATCCCAATAATTATAATGAAGCTTTACTTCAATTAGATAAACTAATTGAAAACAGAGTGCTCTATCATGATAAATTACAAGAACGTATTTCAAATATTAAATCTTTATATAGCATAGCGCCTAATAATGAATCAAAGTATACTCTTGCCCGTCAGTTATGTGATATTTATAGCTCATATAATATTGATTCAGCAATTATTTATGCCGATTTAGTTGTTGATTACGCCACTTCTTCTAATAAAAATGAATTCATAGATGAAGCATCAATAATAATGGCTAAAACATATTTGCTAGGAGGTATGTTTACAGAAGCTGATGCTATACTAAATAATATTAATAGTAGTGGGCTAAGCGATATTTTACTGCTCGCTTATTATACGGAACGAACCACTCAGTATAGGTATTTATCTAAATATACTTCAGGTACTAATCTAGAGCCTATATATAATAAAACAAGAATCGCATATCAGGATTCTGCTTTTAATATTTCAAAAGAACATTACCCAGGTTACTCTTTGCTGCAAGCTGAAAATTTGATTGATAAAAATAAGCTTGAGGATGCGATTCTAATACTTGAAAAACAACTGAACAAATACGATCCTAAAGATAGGGGGTATGCCTTTCTGTCATATACTATTTCTAGGGCTTATGCTATGCAAAGTAACCTGGATAAGCAAAAAGAGTATTTAGCGCTTTCAGCTAGCTCTGATATTTATAATGCGGTTAGAGAAAATGTAGCTTTACACGAATTAGCTTTACTGTTATTTCAAAAGGGCGATATTAATAGAGCTTATAAGTATATCAAAGTAGCATTAGATGATGCGCTATTTAGTAATGCCCGCTTACGAAGCTTTGAAGTATTAAAAGTGATGCCTGTTATTGATTTAGCATATGAGCGATTAAAAGATAAAGAAAAGCGTAATTTAATTCTATTTAGTATTGTAGCATTTACCCTAGTGACTGTGCTTTTGGTGTCATTGTTTTTTAATAAAAGGCAAAATAATAAGCTTATTCTGGCTAATAAGAATGTAAAAAGTATAAATGAAGCTTTAAATGATAGTAATCATAAGTTAAAAAATAGTCATATTGCTATTAATGAGTCCAATATAGCATTGGAGAAAGTAAATGTAATGCAGGGCGAATATATAGTAAAATATTTAAAGATGTGCTCTTCGTATATTGGGAGTATCGATAATTATAGGTTATCCCTATTAAAGAAAACAGCTTCAAGTAATACTGCTCAATTATTAAAAATACTGAAATCAAAAGAGGTTGTTGATAAAGAATTGCAATCATTTTATAATGATTTCGACAGGGCTTTTTTAGACTTACATCCTGATTTTATCTCAAAATTCCAGGCGTTATTGAGAGATGATGAGCAAATTATACTAAAACAGGGCGAATTGCTCAATACAGAGCTTCGAATCTTTGCCTTAATTAGACTAGGAATCACTGAAAGTTCTCAAATTGCAGAATTCCTGCGTTACTCCAATCCAACAATATATAACTACAGAACTAAGGTAAGAAACAAGGCAAAAATGGATAGAGATGCCTTTGATAGGGCAGTTTTAGCCTTGTAATTGCCAAAAATACATCTACTTTTCAATCTCTATTTTATAATGTGACTTAGTATGTTAAGCAACTCTAAATAAGCTTTATAGGTTTATTTTTAATTAATATTTATTCAAATATCGTCTACTTTCAGTTTAGTTTCATCTAATCACTTCTTATTTTTGATTAGAAGTTAATTCATACTAATAGTTAATGCAATAATTTATAGAGTTCGTGCTTATATAATTGCTGAACCTATGGATAAGTGTTATATTATATGAATGGTTTCTTACTCCAGTTTAATTATGGAGTTATTTTAATAATTAGAGTGTAATTAAAAAATAAAGAGATGAAAAACGTATTGTTATTTTTTGCTTTTATCGGATTCTTCAGTGTAATCAAAGCAGAAGAATTAAAATCGCCCAATGGCAATTTTAACTTGAAGTTTGAAGTTAATAATGGGGTGCCAATTTATCAATTAGATTATAAGGGTAAGCCTGTTGTTTTAGATAGTAAGCTTGGTTTTATTTTAAAAGATGCTGCCGATCTGACAGGTGGTTTTACTATTGTTAAAACAGAGAATTCAAGTTTTGATGAAACTTGGGAACCTACTTGGGGGGAAGAAAGTGAGATCAGAAACAACTATAATGAACTTGCTGTAACGCTTAATCAAGATAAGGAAGATCGCCAGTTATTGATCCGTTTTAGGTTATTTGATGATGGCTTAGGTTTTAGATATGAATTTCCTAACCAAAATAACTTGATCTATTTTGTTATAGAGGAAGAAGTAACAGAGTTTGCTATGGCAGGTGACCATAAAGCTTGGTGGATTCCAGGAGATAACGACACACAAGAATATAATTATACAACATCAAAGTTATCAGAAATAAGTTCAAAGTTAGAGGCATCAATAACACCAAATGAGTCTCAAAGTCCAATTGGCGGTGCTTGCGTACAGTCTGCATTAATGATGAAATCTGATGATGGTTTATATATTAACCTACACGAAGCTGCACTAATAGAGTATGCATGTATGCATCTTGATTTAGATGAGACTAACATGACTTTTACAATTATGTTAGCACCTGATGTTAATGGCAATAAAGGATATATGCAAGCGCCTAGAACAACACCTTGGCGTACTATTATTGTTGGTGAAGAAGCGGGTGATATTTTATTGTCGCGAATGACCTATAACTTAAATGAACCACTAGCGCTTGAAGACGACTCATGGGTTAAACCAGTTAAATATATCGGTGTTTGGTGGGAAATGATTACAGGTATGAGTACCTGGAGCATGGCTGATGTGCCGAGTGTACAGTTAGGTGTTACTGATTTTGAAAATGCTAAACCAACAGGTAAGCATGCTGCGAATACCGAACATGTAAAAATGTACATTGATTTTGCTTCGGAGCATGGTTTTGATGCTGTTTTAGTTGAAGGTTGGAATGTAGGATGGGAAGATTGGTTTGGTAAATCAAAAGATTACGTTTTTGATTTTGTTACTCCTTATCCTGATTTTGATGTAGAAGGATTGCGTGATTACGCAAAAAGCAAAGGTGTGGAGTTAATGATGCATCACGAAACTTCAGGATCGGTACGTAATTATGAGCGCCATTTAGATCAGGCTTTTAAGTTTATGAACGATAATAACTACAACTCGGTAAAAACGGGTTATGTAGGTGATATCATTCCAAGAGGAGAGTCACATTACGGACAATGGATGGTAAATCACTATCAGTATGTACTTGAAAAGGCTGCCGATCATAAAATAATGATTAATGCTCACGAAGCAGTTCGCCCAACGGGTATCGCCCGTACTTATCCTAACCTTATAGGAAATGAATCTGCAAGAGGTACAGAATATGAGGCCTTTGGTGGTAATACTCCTGATCATACTACAATTCTTCCATTTACTCGTTTAATTGGTGGTCCTATGGATTATACCCCAGGTATATTTGTTACAGATGTTAGTCAGTTAAATCCAGAAAATGGTTCTTATGTACGAACAACTATTGCACGTCAGTTGGCTTTATATGTAACTATGTATAGTCCGCTTCAAATGGCAGCTGATTTACCGCAGCATTATGAGCAATTTATGGATGCATTTCAGTTTATAAAAGATGTACCTGTTGATTGGTCTAAAAGTTTGGTGCTTGAGGCTGAACCAGGCGATTATATTACTTATGCTCGTAAAGATAAAAATTCGGAAAATTGGTTTGTGGGTCGTACAAACGACGAAGAGCCAAGAACTTCTAAAATAGCTTTCGATTTTCTTACTTCGGGAAAGAAATACGTAGCTACTATTTATTCTGATAAAAAGGATGCACATTTTAAAGACAATCCTCAGGCATACCAAATTAAAAAGTATGTAGTTACCAATAAATCAAAATTGTCGCAGTTCTGTGCACCAGGAGGTGGTTACGCAATTAGTATTGAAGAAGTAACAAATAGTTCACAAACAAAAGGTTTAAGGAAACTGTAGCAGAAACAAAATAGTTTATAGCACAAAGCCTCCGCTTTATATTAGTATTTCTAATGTATTGCGGAGGCTTCTTCATTTCTTTATAAATCAAACGTGAGGCTTTGATAGACACGAATGATTGTTTAGGAGCCATAATAAATACAATAGCTTTAGCTTAGAAATAAAAGTTTAAACTTTGGAGTAAATATTAAACATAAACTATTTTTTTTATTTTCGTGGAGAATTAAAAATAAACACGATAGGGATGAATTGACATATTTGACGGGATACATCTTAGTTGTGTGTAACCTAAAAAAGACTAACATATGCAAGAATTAAAAGATTATAAAAAAGAGAAATTGACTATTAGTTTAGCTTGGGCTAACATATTTGGAATTTTGATTATACTCCCAATTGGGTTAATATTTGGTTTGCCATATTATTTCTTGTGGGAACCTCAAATAAGTATTAAAGAATATCTGGATAATGCAGGACTACAGGTGTTTGGTTTAGGGATTTTGATGTTTTTTGGTATTATGCTATTCGGGATAGTATTGCATGAATTAATACATGGAATTGTTTGGGCGAAATATGCAAAGAATGGATTTAAGTCAATAAAATTTGGAGTGTTGTGGAAAATGCTAACACCATATTGTCATTGTAAGGAAGCATTAAATGTAAGACAATATATTAAGGGAGCAATAGCACCAGCAATTATTATGGGGATTATACCTTCAGTGATTGCAATTCTGATTGGAAATTTTGGAGTTTTAATATTTGGAATGTTTTTCACTTTGGCTGCTGGAGGCGATTTATTAATGATTAACTTAATTAGAAAGGAAAATAGCACGGATTTGGTTCAAGACCACCCATCAGAAGTCGGATGCTATATTTATAGAAAGTTTGAACAAAAGGCAACACACAACAAATTATAAACGTAATGCGGGCGAAGTGGGTAATTTAACCGAAATTAAACTAAACAACGATAGCGGTAACTTGAAAGGAAAGAGCGTTGAAACCCGCACTAAACTTATAAGTGGTGGCGGTAAGTTAAGTGCACATTTAATAGATAAAATATTAGTTAAAAGAGTATTATGGACATGAACATTGACAGCTTATTTAAAGAAGCAAACAAAATATGGCCATTTCGAAGTTTTGCAAAATATATGGGCGGTTTTGCAATAATTTTCCTTGTAGTTATACTCATTGCTCTTTTTGCTAATTCGAATAAACTTAACTCAGAATTTTACGAATTTGAAATTCACGGTGAAATCAGTGAAGTAGTTTTGGGAAGAAAACATAATTACGTTAAAATAAATTCAGAATGGTTCGCTATTCAAGGGGAGTTTAATGCTTATCTGAAAGCAAATCTGAAAATAGACAAAGACATGTATAGCACAGTGATTATTATAAACGACAATGGTAATAGTGAGAAGTTGGATGTACCAAAAACTAAATTTGTACCTATTGACTCTGATAGTGATTTGAGAAATGATTTAAATAAACTTAATAAAACCTACCCCTAATAAATAGGAACATGAGCAGTCAGCAAGACCCAGCGATTATTCGCGTTTGAACTAACCCGTTTTTGATACCACCCAAGTATTTTAATTGGGTTTTAATGTTCTTTATTGGATTTTAGGATTCGTGTTTGTTGTATAATTTTCAGATGTACTTTCGCTTTTATAACTACACGCTTATCCATCATTCAATAATCCATTTGGTTTAATTTTACGTGAAACTACATGCCACTCGGCATAGAATTGTACGCCACTCGACGTAGGATTGTACGTCACTTGGCGTGAAATCTCACGCAGCCCTTACGTGAATTATTACGCAAGGGCTGCGTGAGATTTCACGCAAGTAATACCTATTAATTATCTGTATGCTTAGTATATTTTACAGGGTATTTTACTTAAAAATTAAGTCTGTGTAAATTTCCACACGGGGCCTGTTGAAAAATGCACAGCCCCGTGTGGAAATATTCACACGAGGCTGTGGAAAAACTCACACGGGGCTGTTGAATTTTCCACACACCCTCTACTAATTTTTTGCGGTGCAACTCATGATGCAGTTTTAGTTCTTAAACTTGCATACCATCAAGGCTTCCTGCTTTCTTGTTGCGTATCACTTTTTTGCAAAAACATCAATGTAGCTATGGCTATAGCACTGTTTTACTCATTACCGAAATCTTAAATATTTCAATTTCTTATCCATCATTCAATAATTCAGTTAAAAAAATAACCTATCCAAATAAAGTATCCCCAGCCAATTTAATTTTCTAGCTTTGTTATTAATCTTTCACATCCTTCTAAAAGCACTTTTTCATTATTATTGAGCTGTTCAACCCAAAAAAAAGCATTTTTAAGGTTCTTCTCAGGACTATCAGATTTACTTAAAGTATAAACTTCTTGCATCAGGTATTTTTCTAACTCCAGTATGGTACTATAACCTTCATAAACATTAAGAATATCAATAAGTTCTTCCGAATTTAACTCTCCTAACAAGCCAGTACTTTCAATGCTTCGGTATACTCCCGTTCTAATACTAAGTGTATGAAAGGTAAAAGTTGAATTTACAATATCAGCAGTATCATTAAAGTTCGATAGCATCGAATCTTGTTTACTTATTAATTGTCGAAGTGATTCATTATTCTTGTTAAGCTCTTGCGTAATGTTTTGTATGGCAATTCTCTTTTGCTTATTTAACTTATAGCTATCTTTTATGCTATCTAAAGAAAAAGCAATGCTTACACCTAACACTACAATTGCCAATTCAATCAGAAACTTCTTTTTTGTCATTATTCTCAAGTTTAATTTCAATAGTTAGTTTAAAGTAAGGCAAATTAAAGAAATTTTAGAATAGTTGTAAAAGGAGAAGCAGAATTCATTCTAATCTTCAAATATTCACTTCAGCTTTATATTAATACACTTCGATAAACTAATGGGTTTGTAAAAAATGGCTTGTTATACTTTTGTTTCAGAAATATTAATTAGAAGACCTAATAAATTTTAAAATGAAGCAAATATTTTTTATTGCAGTACAAGCAATACTGGTACTTGGTTTTTCTGCCTGCTCTAATACAAATGACGCAAAGGTAAAGAAAGCACGTTACGTAAAATCGTATAAAGTATTACCAAGCTCGGGTAACAAAACCATTGTTTATAATGGTGTAGTAAGTGAAAACAGAGAAGTAGCGCTGCCTTTTAAGGTAGGAGGACCTGTTACCCAACTATTAGTTGATGATGGTGAATATGTTGAGAGAGGACAAACAATAGCATCAATAGATAAGCGCGATTATAAAATTAATGTGCAAACTGCCAAGGCGCAATTTGAGCAAATTGAAGCTGAATATGATCGCTATCAAAAATTATATAATCAGGATAAATTACCTGCAAATACTTTAGATAAAGTAAAGTCGGGTTATTTAATGGCGAAAAGTCAGTTAGAAGCGGCTGAGAATGCCTTATCTGATACCGATTTAAGAGCACCATTTTCGGGATATATTAGTGAAAAACTAATCGAAAATTTCGAAACGGTTGCTCCTGGTCAGCCAATAGTTAAGTTAATTGATGTAAGTAAATTAGAAGTAATCATTAGTATTCCTGAAAACCAAATTAACGAAGTTGAGAAACTAGAGAATATTACTTGCGATATAAAAAATGCCAACAGATTTAATGTTCCAGCATCGGTAAAATCGATCAGTAAAAAAAGTGGTCCTGATAGAATGTTCGAGGTTCGATTAATTCTTAACGATATTGATGGAACACTTGTTAAATCGGGTATGGTTGCTAAGGTTAGTGTTAACTTTTTTCCTAAATCAAGCAATGGCATATCTGTTCCAATTGAAGCAATTTTTGCAGAAGGAACAAAAAGCTATGTGTGGAGTGTGAATAAAGTAAACATGAAGGTGGCTAAAAAAGAGGTTGTTGTTGGCGATTTAGTAGGATCTGGATTTGTAACTATTAAAGAGGGAGTTACTATTAATGATGTAGTTGTAACAGCAGGTGTATACTCATTACAAGAAAACCAGGAAGTAAAAATATTACCTAACAAATCAGCATCAAACGTAGGAGGTTTACTATGAGTATCTTAGAAAATATACTAGAAAGAAAGGCCTTCATCATTGCTTTACTGATTGCTGTTTTTATGGGAGGTATTCTCTCGTACCAAGGATTAGGGAAGCTTGAAGATCCTGAAATCCCTGTTAAATCAGCTGTTATTATGACGCCATATCCTGGCGCATCAGCTAGTGAGGTAGAGTTAGAAGTCACAGATTTACTGGAGAAGGCTATATTAAAGTTAGAGAATATTGATTTTATTGAGTCGCGTTCTTCTGATGGAATGTCTGAAATTACGGTAAATATCGATGGTTCAGTACCTACGTCAGACATGCCTCAGTTATATGATCATTTACGCCGAAAAATTAACGATGTAAAAGGTAATTTACCCGCTTCAGCTCACGATCCTATTGTGGTTGATGATTTTGGAGATGTATACGGAATCTTCGTATCTATTAGTGCTGATGGCTACTCATATAAAGAACTAGACGAATATGTAGAGTTTTTAAAGCGCGAATTTTTAGCGCTTGATGGCATAAAAAGAATTGAGATTTACGGACAGCAGATGGAAACATTCGATGTTGTTTTTTCTAACGATAAGTTTGCCCAGTTAGGCATTAATCCAATGCTAATTGCACAAGCCTTAGGTGATGAATCATCTTTAGTTGATGCGGGTGATGTAGTAATTGGATCCGACCGCGTTAGAATGAGTGTTGGAGAAAAATACAAGTCTATAGAGGATGTTGAGAATCTTTTGGTACAAGTACCAGGCGGCGGTTCTTTCTTATTGGGAGATATTGCCAAGGTTGAACGTTCGTTCTATACACCAATGATGAATAAATTTAAGCACAATGGTGTACAAGCAATGTCTTTGGCAATTGCAATGGATGAAGGGGTTAATGTAATTAAGATAGGTGAAATATTCGAGAATAAAGTAGAGGAGCTAAGCGCCGACTTGCCTGTAGGAATAAACATTGATAAAGTGTTTTTTCAACCCGATAGGGTTGCTGAATCGATTAAAGGGTTTATGGTAAACCTAATAGAGTCGGTACTTATTGTGATTGTAGTATTACTATTCGCAATGGGAATGCGATCGGGCTTATTAATATCCAGTGGCTTGGTATTTACAATACTAGGTACTTTTATTATAATGAAAATGATGGGCATTGAGTTGCAACGTGTAACCTTATCGGCAATTATTGTTGCCATGGGTATGTTAGTTGATAATTCAATTGTTGTGGCCGATGGTATTTTAATGGATCTGAAAAAAGGTGTAGAAAGTAAAAAAGCTTTTGTCAACACTGCAATCAGAACATCTATGCCTTTGTTAGGAGCTACAATTATTGCAATACTCGCATTTATGCCCTTAGGATTTTCTCCTGGTATGGCTGGTGAGTTTTTAAAATCGTTGTTTTATGTATTAGCAATATCACTCTTTTTAAGTTGGGTATTTGCCATGATACAAACTCCATTTATGGCTAAATTCTTTTATAAAAAGAATGTAAGTGCAGGTGCCTCTGACGAAGCTGATTTATATAATAATGGTTTATACCGTTGGTTTAAAGGTGTTATACGAAAATTACTTTGGCATAAAACTGCTTTTGCAGCCTTATCAGGACTTGGAATTGTTGTGTCAATTTGGTCTTTCGGTTTTGTAAAACAAGAGTTTTTCCCAAATCTCGATTACAATCAATATGTAATTGAATATTGGTTGCCGCAGGGTGGTAATATTTATCAGGTAGAAGAAGATCTTGATGAAATACAAAAAGAAATCAGTACATGGGATAATATCGAGAGTGTAACAACCTCAATAGGTCAAACACCGGCACGTTATAGCTTGTTGCGCCCTATGAATACTTTAAATAGTAATTATGGTGAGTTTATTATCGATGCAAGCGATTTTCCTACTTCTCAAACAACCTCAGCCCGAATACTAGAGTATTTATCAAAAGAATATCCGCAAGCTTTGGCAAGAGCGCGTACGTATAGTCCAATATTTAGTGAGTATTTAATGGAAGCAAAGTTCTCAGGTCCCGATCCGGCTGTACTACGTAGTTTAGCTGAAGAGGCCAAAGTGGTAATGCGTGCAAATCCTAATACCACAGGAGTTACTGATAACTGGAAAAATAAAGCCAAGGTATTAACACCTGCTTATTCCCCAGATCAAGCACGACTTTTAGATATTAGTAGAAGTCAAGTAGCTAATTCACTGGCAATGGCATCTAATGGTATGCCTATTGGAGTAATTCACGAAGGAAGTAGTAGTTTGCCTGTGATGCTTAAAATGGAAGAACCAATTGGAGAAGATGTAGAGCATCTTTCATCAGTACCTGTTTGGGGTAATGGAATGACGAGTACTCCTTTGAGTCAGATTACCGATTCTATTTACTTAAAGTGGGATAATCAAACCATTAGAAGGTACGATGGACAAAGGGCTATAAAAGCACAATGCGATCCTAAACCAGGCATTACACCTCCTGAGTTATTCGAACAAATTCATGAGGATATTGAAGCCATTCAATTACCGCATGGTTATTCAATGGAATGGTTAGGTGATCATAAAAGTAGTACCGAAGCTCAAGAAGATTTATTTAATTTATTGCCATTAGCATTAGGTTTAATGTTCCTGATTCTAATTATGATATTCAATAATTTTAAACAGCCACTTATTATTATGGGCGTGGTTCCTATGGCCATTACAGGTGTTGCCATTGGTTTTCATTTGATGAATGCAACCTTCGGATTTATTGGAATTATTGGTACGCTTGGCCTTATTGGTATGATGATTAAAAATGCCATTGTATTACTCGATGAAATTAACGATCAGCTAAAAAATGGAGCCAGTCAACTCGATGCAATCGTAAATTCAGCAGTATCTCGTATGCGTCCTGTGATGATGGCTTCATTAACAACCATTTTAGGTATGATTCCATTGTTATTTGATGTGATGTTTAAAGGAATGGCAATTTCAATTATGTACGGACTCTTAGTGGGTTCATTAGTAACATTATTAGTAGTACCTATTATGTATGCCATTATTTATAAAGTAGATACCCGTTCTTTAAAAGAGATAAAAGAATAAAACAATGAAGAAATTATATATCACAATTAGTTTAATATGCACTGTGTTATCCTTACAAGCTCAAAAACAATTGAGCTTGGAGGAAGCACGACTATCAGCTTTGGAGTATAATAGGTCTTTAAAAGTATCTGAATCTCATAAACAAGCAGCCGAAGCACAAAAGAAAGATGCTTTTACTAACTATTTACCATCTTTAGCGGCAAGTTCATCAGCAAGTGTTATACCTGGTTCAATAAGTACAGGAGATATATTTTTACCAACAGCAGCTAGTCCTGCAGATGCAATGGCTGGTAGTTATAATGGAGTAGCACATATGCCAAATTCAGAAATTGATAATTTTACTTTCATAATGGCTGATGTAAGCGTGCAACAAGCTATTTATGCAGGTGGTAAAATCAGAACGGCTAATAAAATGGCTGAGTCGGGAATAGTAATTGCTGAACAAGCATACCAACTTAAAGAATCAGAAGTAATATTGAATACTGATGAAGCCTATTGGCAATTGGCTGCTTTACGAGAAGGAGTTATTCTAGCAGAAAAATATGTTCAAATGTTAGATACTTTAGAAGGTCAGTTAAATGCTTCCTATGAATTAGGTTTGGTTCCTAAAAGTGAACAATTAAAAGTAAAGGTGCAAAAGAACGATGCTGAATTAAGCCTTCTTAGAGCAAGTAATGGATACAAAATGTTACAAATGAATTTGTGTCAGGTTATAGGTTTACCACTAGATACTGAATTTGAGTTAACGGAACGTGTAGATTTTAATCCAACATTACCAAACTTAGTAAATGGCAATGTTTTAGCACAAGATCAACGTCAGGAACTAAAAATTTTACAAGAGCAAGGTAATATAGCTGGATATGAAAAGCGTATGGTTAATGCAGAATACTTGCCACAATTGGGTGCTCAAGCTGGTTATAATTATTTTAAAATTGATAATCTGATTGATGATGCACAGTTTATGGTTGCTGCTTCATTACATGTTCCTATTTTTAATTGGAATCAGCGCAAACACAAACGCGTTGTAGCTCAAACTAAAATTGATGAAGTAAACTATAACTTAGAAGACACAAAGGAGTTTATTCAATTAGAAGTGCAGCAAATACAATTAAAATTACAAGAGGGTTTTGAAGAAGTTCTTTGGGCACAACGTAATAAATCTGAAGCTCAGGAAAGTTTAGAAGAAACACAACTTAGTTTTGATGTAGGCTTAAATACAACTACTGATTTATTAAATGCTCAAGCTACTTGGCAAAACGCCCAAGCTAAAGAAGTTCAGTCCTTAGCAAATTTTGAAATATTGAAAACACAATATTTAAAAGTAATTGGTTCGCTATAAGTATTGAGATTATAAGATTTTTTATAATATTACGATTGTCTAGGTATATTAGGCAATCGTAATAGTTTAAGGTGAGTGAGAGATGGTTAGAAAGGGCTTTATAAAAAGAGATTGTGACTTTATATTTCGTAGAAGTAGAATGCAACTTAAAGAACGATTATCAATAGTTCTTTTAATGTCAATTTCATTTTACCTAATAATCTATCGTTTAATACTGAAAGATGTTGATTTTGAGTGGGTATCCTTATTTGTAATTAATATTAGTTTTATACTAGGTACTGAAGTTATTTTCCTTTTTGATAGATTAATAGATAAAAAATATCCTTGGCATCAGGAGTTAAAGAAAAGACTTTATTTACTGGTTGTATTTAGTATATCATGGCTACTTCTTTTTCGTTTTCTTGTATCATCAATAGAAACTGCATTCATTTATCAAGTCATACATGATTCAGAAACGTATAACCTAGTGTTCGTAGTAGGGGTGCTATTTATGATTATTTATGTGACCATAACTATTGCCAGAAATCATCACAATAGCCTTGTTTATTTTATGTTAGAGAACGAGGCATTGAAAAAAGAAAAAATAGAAAACGATTATAAACAACTAAGCGATCAACTAAATCCTCATTTCTTATTCAATAATTTAAGCACTTTAATTGCGATTATAAGAAGTGATCAGAAAATGGCCATTACATTTGCTGAAGATTTTACGGATGTATATAGATATGTACTCAGTAATAGTAGCAAAGATGTGGCAAGTTTAAGTGAAGAATTAGCCTTTTTAAATGCGTACATAAACTTGCATAAAACAAGAATAGGTGAAGGACTTACTGTTACCTTTAATATTGAAGAAAGTGTGAAACACTTTAAGGTTCCTTATTTATCCTTGCAAATTTTGGTTGAAAATGCGATAAAGCACAATATCACATCAAAATCAAAACCTTTAAGTATTACTATATCAACTAACAATAACTGCATAGTAGTTGAAAATACTAAACAACTAAAGGAATCAACCTACAGTACAAAAACGGGTTTAAATAACCTCAACCAAAGATTATCGATACTCAAGGGTGAGGAACTCGAAGTAGAAGAAACAGATTCAATTTTTAAGGTATCAATCCCATTAATACAGTAATAATATGACTTTAAATTATATAATTATAGAGGATGAAGCACTAAGCGCTCAAATGCTTGAGTCAATGATAAAAGACCTAAGGCCTGATTGGTCCTACATAAAAACTTTTGACAGTGTTAATGATTCTGTTGCTTGGTTAACTGATAATGAGGCACCTGATATCATATTTTTAGACATACAATTATCTGATGGCTTATGCTTTTCTATCTTCGAGAAGGTAAAAGTAGATAGTGCCATTATTTTTACAACGGCTTATGATGAGCACGCCATGCGCGCCTTTGAGCTAAATAGTGTTGATTATATTTTAAAACCAATTAAAGAAAGTTTATTGGTTAAGGCTATTGAAAAGCTAGAATCTGCCATTGATGTATTCTCTAATAGACAGGACTATACAGAGCAGTATACGGATTTATTAAAAGAATTAAAGCTTAATAAAAAAAGCTATAGAAAGCGTTTCTTAGTTTCTCGTAGAGATCAAATGATCTCTGTACAATTGAAAGAAATTGCTTATATATTTTTCGAAAACAAAATTACTTATGCGATAGGTTTTGATGGCAAAAGATCCATCATCAATTTTACATTAGATAAGCTTGAAGAAGAGTTAGATCCTGATATGTTTATCAGAGCCAATAGGCAAGCCATTGTTAATATTGATGCTATTAGTAGTTTAGAACAGTACTTTGGCGGAAAGTTAATAGTAAAGCTCTTACCTGAATTAGATTATAAATTAATGATAAGCAGAGCAAGAGCAAGCGTATTTAAAGATTGGTTAGATAATTAATAGCCCTAAGTGCCAGAATTAACCACCTTTGAGTTAACGTTGGTCATATGATCTGCTAAAGCACTTATAACTTTTCTGCTATTTCCCACAAATACCTGATCATTTACAATAAATATAGGTCGTTTAAGCAAGGTGTACTCATTTAAAATATAGCGTCGTATTTGTGCTTCAGTAAGTTCTTGAGTATGCAAACTAAGCTCTCTGTACTTACGCGCCTGGCGATTGAAAACAGAAGCATAACCTCCAGTTAATTTACTTAAATGGTCAAGCTGTATCGCAGATATAGGCATTTCCTTTAAATCCTGAAATATAAATGAAGAGTCAGGATTAATTTCTTTAATAATTCTTCTGCACGTACTGCATGTTGATAAATAGTAAATTTTTTTCAT
Source organism: Saccharicrinis aurantiacus (assembly GCF_947489045.1). Taxonomy (NCBI): domain Bacteria; kingdom Pseudomonadati; phylum Bacteroidota; class Bacteroidia; order Marinilabiliales; family Marinilabiliaceae; genus Saccharicrinis; species Saccharicrinis aurantiacus. Next base: position 47,374 of record NZ_CANLCN010000016.1, on the reverse strand, counting down.
ACTATTAGTTTATTTCTACACCTTGATTGGAATTAATAATGTGGTAAAATTAAGTAATATGCCTATACCTATCGAGCATTGTACGCATAAGTGCCTTATCTTTTTATGAACAGTTAAATCTTCATGATTAAGGATAAAAAAGAACATTTATAGTAGGATAGGAGCTAATACAATAGTCTGTAACAAAATTTTAAGTTTAAGTAAGTCTAATATGATGGATAAATCATTTTATTATAATAACTTATATTGAATACTTATAAAATGTGAGCTACGTAATCTAAATCAGAAAAAAAATAGTGTATATTGCACGCATAACAGTAAAGGAAATATAACATGGCAAATATTAGAGAATTAAAAAAAGACATCAAATATTTAGTAAGTGAGTTATTAACTCAAGTGTATCTAAAACAAGGAGAGATTGATAAGAAAGACGAGGAGGAAGTTGTTGAAATAATGGTTGAAACATTAAAGATGCATAACGAGTTTATTGCCAGAGCAAGTCATCCTGATGGTAAAGACAATCCGGAAATTGTTAAAGCCTACTACAAAAAACTGCGTAATGATGTATTAGACACTACAGCAAAACTTTTTGAACGCATCGGAAAGCTTTAGTATAAAATATAAGACCTCTAATTTAAAATTAGAGTCTGCAGATTACAAGACCTTAGTTAATATTTATTAACTAAGGTCTTTTTGTTTTACAGTTTGTGTATAACGAATAGTTTATCTGTACATTTGCATTGCATAAATAATACTTCATGAGCGATCAACAAACCAACGTAAAAGAGTTAGAATTTCAATCCATACCTAAATTATTGTGGCGCTATTTTTTACCAGCCTTTGCAGGAGTGATAATCAACTCTTTGTATAATATAGTCGATCGTATTTTTATCGGACAAGAAGTTGGTGCTCTTGCCTTAGCCGGACTAAGTGCTGTATTTCCTATTATGATTATAATGATGGCTTTTGGTATGTTAGTCGGTATGGGAGCAGGCGTTCGCATTTCTATCAACCTTGGCAAAAAAGACTTTAATAGAGCGGAGCATGTATTGGGTAATGCCTTTATTTTAATGATTATTGTTTCAGTAATTATTAGTGTATTGGGTTTGGCATTAAATAAACCACTTTTAGGTTTCTTTGGTGTTAACTCTGAAACTACAGCTTATGCCCGCGAATATTTGCATATAATTTTAGGAGGTACTGTTTTTAATATATTAGGTTATGGATTAAATAACTTAATTCGTTCAGAAGGAAGTGCAAAAATAGCAATGCTTTCTATGCTGATTAGTGCAGGTATCAATATTGCGCTTGATTATCTCTTTATTGTTGTATTACATATGGGAGTTTCTGGAGCGGCCTATGCAACTGTTATTTCACAAATTGCTTTAACCATTTGGGTAATTACTCACTTCAGAAGTAAGCGCTCAGTTATCAGATTGCGCACCAGTAAAATGTGGCTAAAAAAGGATATTGTATGGTATATATTTACCATAGGATTTGCGCCTTTTTCAATGCAATTGGCCTCAAGTGCTGTTTTCGGAGTATACAATATTCAGCTAATTAAATATGGTGGCGATATGGCTGTTGGTGCTTTGGGTGTAATTATTAGTGTGGCCATGTTAATGGTTATGACCATTATGTCAATAAACATGGCTATGCAACCTATAATTGGGTTTAACCATGGTGCCAAACGCTTTGATAGAGTTCACCAAACACTAAAAATAGCTATGATATCAGCTACCATTATTTCCGGATTTGCATGGGGTGTAGTGGAGTTGTTTCCAGAGGCTATTATACAATTATTTAACGATGATAATGCAGAGCTGTTAGCTATTGGAACAAGAGGTTTGCAAATATTCGTCTTATTCCTTCCTATAATTGGTTTTCAAATAATAATTGGAAATTATTATCAATCCGTAGGTAAAGCAGGATTAGCTACTTTATTATCTATGCTCAGACAGGTTATCTTTTTAATCCCATTACTTTTTATTTTACCAAAATATTATGGATTAGAAGGAGTTTGGGCGTGTGCACCCTTATCCGATGTATTATCAGCTCTAGTATGTATAATATTTGTAATTAGAGAGTTTAATAAGTTGAGTAGTCTAATTAAGATTCATAACACCTAAAGGTGAGGTTTTTCTAATTTTATTTTATTGATAATATTAATCCCGCAAAAGCTCCATATCCTATGCTATTCCATGGCTTAGAAGTTATGGCGCAGGAGCCGGAGCTACAGCCAATAAAATAGTAGTAAGCATAGCCTAAGCCAGCACCAATTAAAATAGCAAAAGTGATCTTATACCAATTTTGTTGTTTTATTTTATCCCAAATCTTCATACTTTCGATAATTATTTTGCGCAAAGGTATTAAAACATCTATAAATGTCGATATATAAATTATTAATTTTAGCATTTCTATTTTCTTCAAATCTAATAAATGCACAATCCTCTTATCAATTAATTGAAGATAAGTTGCAGGAGGTTAGTAAGATCAAAGATTTAAATGAAAAAAAGTATCAGTTAGCTTTACTTGTAAATTCATTTAAAAACATTTTGGTTAAAAGTGCTGAAAGCTACGAACTAGGTGACACAGCAATTTTTAAGAAGACGAAAACTAGCGACTCAAAATATACGGTGTATTATTACAATACTTTATTAGAGGCTCAAACCAATCGACTAGATTGGTTTATAGTTTACGGAGATATCAATCAAAAAAAAGTAGTTCATCAATCCATTAACATCAACTTAAATAATTATAACAAAAATAGTGCGTCAACAGATTTCAAGATTGAGGTAACGCCACTGCAAAAAGGGGATAGTTATATTTATCCGCTTACGATTACACACCTTGCTTCAATGAAAATTTATAAGCAATATGTTGATGTGGCCTCACAATGTTTATTCGAAAATTTACTTAACTACAAATCTGATACTGATCGTTTACAACAGAATGATTTGCTTGAAAAACGTTTGCAAGTATTATTTGATGAACCAGAGTATTTTGAGAATAAATTTGAGGGTTTAATTCATCTATCTACTTTACATTCTGACGATGGCAAAGTGAAAGTCTGTACATGGAATGTGGAACTAAGTGAGGTAAATACAAAATTCTTCGGTTCAGTGATTACTAAGCGCGACGATGGCACAGTAACTCAAATTCCATTATACGATAAAACAGAGTCTATTCGTAGTCCTGAAAAAGCACAACTCACTCATAAAAAATGGTATGGAGCCGTTTATTACGATATAATTACAGTAAAAGATAAGCCGAGCAATTATTATATTCTATTAGGTTTTAAGCCTAATAACGAAATGACAAAGAAGAAGGTTATTGAAACATTAGCATTAAGCTCTAATAAACAAGTTCGTTTCGGTAACTCGGTATTTCAAAACGATAGATTTGTTGATAAACGCGTAATCTTCGAATTCTCAGCAAGTGTAAACATGATGCTTAGGTACGAAAGAGAAAATGAAAGAATTATACTCGATCACCTTGCGCCACCTGAAGATTTATACAAAGGAAATTATCGTTTTTACGGACCCGATTTTTCTTATGATGGCTACCTCTTAGAGAAGGGGAGATGGAAGTTACAAAGAGAGATAGATGTTAGAAATCCTAAACCAATAAAATAATACAAGTAAAAGATATGGAAGTTTTTGCAGAAAAATTTGATGATATAAAAATATTACGATTTGAGGTTCCTGGTTTTGAGAATCTACCTCTAAAAAAGAAATTATACATATATTATTTAAGTCAGGCAACCTTAGCTGGGCGCGATATATTATGGGATCAGCATTGCGAACCCAATTTATGGTTGCGCGAAATTTTAGAAGCCATTTATACAAAGGTTAATGATAAAACCAACGATGATTGGGATGCTTTTGTGGTGTATTTAAAAAAGGTATGGTTTTCAAGTGGAATTCATCACCATTATAGCACAGATAAGTATACGCCTCATTTTTCACGTGAGTCGTTCGTTAGTTGGTGCAATACTTTGGGTTTAGCTACAGAACATCAAAGAGAATTATTAAAAGTTATTTTCGATGAGAACTATTTATCAAAACGCGTAAATAGCTCGCCTAGTGTTGATATGATTCAGCAATCAGCAAATAACTTTTATAAAGGAGTAAGTCAGTCTGAAGTGGAAGAGTTTTACGCAAATCAAAAGGCAAACAGCAGTAATAAAAATTTGTCATTAGGGCTTAATTCAAGATTGATAAAAGAAGACGATACAATTTCTGAGGAAGTTTACTCAGCTCAAGGTAAATACGCAAATGCGATTTCTCATATAATTGATAACCTTGAAAAAGCTAAACAATATGTTGAAAACACAAAGCAAGAAGAGTTAATTTCAGAATTGATAGCGCATTATCAAACAGGAGATCTTGAGAAATTTGATGCCTATAGTATAAAGTGGATTCAGGCACTCGATGGCGATGTTGATTTTATCAACGGATTTATCGAAACATATGGCGATCCGATGGGCGCAAAAGCTACCTGGGAAGGTTTGGTTGAGTTAATTGATGATGAAGAAACAAAAAAGGCTACAGTTATTGCCGAAAAAGCAGAATGGTTTGAAGCAAATGCTCCCATCGACGATAGCTTTAAGAAAGGAACCATAAACGGTATATCTTTAAAAGCAATTGGAGCTGTAATGCTTGGTGGCGATTGTTACCCGGCAAGCCCTTTGGGTATTAATTTGCCAAATGCTGAGTGGATTAGAGAACAATATGGCTCAAAATCAGTAACCTTAACTAATATTGCCAATGCCCACCACAAAGCTTCCCTAAGTTCAGGTTTTCTCGAAGAGTTTACCTTAACAGAAGAGGAAGTTGCCCTAGAAAAGAAATATGGTAGCTTAGCAGATAATTTACATACCCACTTGCATGAATGTGTTGGCCATGGTTCTGGTAAAATGAAAGAGGGGGTAACATCTGAAGCTCTAAAAGCTTATGCTTCTCCAATAGAGGAGGCTAGAGCTGATTTGTACGGACTGTATTTTATGTACCATCCATATTTAATAGAATTGGGTTTAATACCTAATTTAGATGTTGCAAAAGCACACTTTACAAGTTATATCCGTAATGGTTTGTTAACACAAATAACCCGAATTAAGCTAGGTTCTGATGTTGAACAAGCGCATATGCGTAATAGGCAATTAATTGCCAAATGGTGCTTTGAAAAGGGGTTGGGGGAAGTTATTGAAGAGGTTAAGAAGGAAGGTAAAACGTATTACTTCATTACTGATTATGATGGACTTCATGATTTATTTGGTGAACTTCTACACGAAATTCAACGCATCAAGTCAGAAGGAGATTATGAATCTGCTAAATATCTAATAGAAACTTATGGGGTTAAAATAGACCAGAACCTTCATGCTGAAGTATTAGAGCGTTTTAAGCAATTAGAAGTTCCTCCTTTTACAGGATTTCTAAATCCTAATATGAACCTAAAATATGATGGAGATAAAATATGCGATGTTTTATTAGATTATAACACCAATTATGCAGAGCAGATGCTAGAATATTCTGAAAATTATGGATTCTTAGAATAAGTAATTATTATAAACAGGTTAAGGGTACAAGCAATTGCTTTGTACCCTTTTTTGTTATTTATGGGTTTAAAACCATCGCATAATGAATAAAAAATAAAGTTGATTTCTTCATTTGCGCTTTAGTTTGCTATAAAAAGTTGATTCGCAATTTGTAATAACTTTTTAATGTGCAAATATCAATTAGTCAGTTTTTTATGTGATAAATCTAAAAGGATGTATAGGTAATGTATTTGTATAAAAACACTTGAGGAAAGTCGTGGATAGGTCAAATAATTCACATAGTAAAAGTTGAAACATAAATTTGATATCAAACTTAAAAATTCAATGTTATGAAAAAACTTTTACTATTAACGCTATCTGCATTTATTATGAATTATGCATTAGCTCAAACAGAAACAATTTATTGCGATTTTGAAGGGGACCCTGCTTTAACAGGTATTCAGATTTTTAAAGGGAGTGGTAATCAAACAGTAGAGCAAGTAGTTAATCCTACTTCAGATGCTGTTAATAGCTCTTCAAATGTATTAAAAGCTTTTGCGCCGGCAATATCTGGTGACCCTGCTGGAAACAAATTGGATGCTTTTGTATTTACTACGGGGCAAGTAGTTGATATGTCTAACTATACAAGTTTGAAAGTTAAAATTTTAGTTGAAGGAGGAGCTAATTCACTTCTTAAGCCTAGGGCGCAATTTGGAACATGGACTGTTGATGCTGAAACTAGTGAGCTAAGTATCTTAAATGGGACCTTTATTGGTGTTGTGAAAAACGAATTAAATGTAACAGGTGTAGAGCAAGATACTGAAGGTTGGAATGAATACACATTTGATATAACTGCCAAAACCACTGTTGGTGATGCATTTCAGATTCAGATAGATTGGCAAGCTACTCGTAATGATGACCTTGTTTTATATTTTGATGATTTCATTTTTGTTGGCGATACTCCAACAGGTGTAAATGGGCCTGAAGAGATGGAGTATAAGGTTTATGTTTCGGGCAATTCAGTAAATGTAAATAGTGAGCTTCAGGTTAATAAAATAGAGGTTCTTAGTATTACAGGTAGAACAGTAAAAGCATCTGTTGGATCTGATTTGAAATCGATTAATGTATCTGACCTAGCAGATGGAATTTATATAATTCGTACAACATCAGGTAAGCAAGTTAATACAACAAAGATTATGCTTAAATAAGCAAATTGTAAATTACAGCGTGTGATAGTTCTCTATCATGCGCTTTCTTAAATAAATGTTATGCGGAATTTTTTACGGTTAATGGTTGTGTTATTAATTATTCACACTAATGTTATTGCACAAACACCCAATATTGTATTCATCATGGCTGATGATCATGCCAATAGAACAATTAGCGCCTATGGTAGTGGAATTAACCATACTCCAAATATTGATAGAATTGCAAATGAAGGGGCCATCTTCTTAAATAGCTATTGTGCCAATTCAATTTGTCAGCCAAGTAGAGCAGCTATTTTAACAGGAAAGCATAGTCATAAAAATGGAGTGTTTGGTAATGGTTCAACTTATGATAATACGCAAAACCAACTACCAAGAATTTTGCAAGGTAATGGGTATACAACGGCAGTAATAGGCAAATGGCATTTAAAGGGAGAAGATCCGGGTGATGCATTTGATTATTGGAAAATATTAACTGAAGGTGGAGGACAAGGATACTATTATAATCCATCTTTTAAACTTCAATCAGGGGTAATTGAACAAGTTGAAGGTTATTCAACAGATTTAATAACAGATATGTCCTTAGAGTGGCTTGGTGAAAATAAAGAGGATCCTTTTTGTCTAATGGTTCATTATAAAGCACCTCACGTAACGAGAATGCCAATGGAGCGTAATTTAGAATTATTTGAGGGTGAGGAAATAGAAGAACCAAGTACTTTGTATGATGATTTTGCAACACGCGAAAAGTATGCTTCATCTGCCATTAATAGGTTGCGTTCAGATATTGAAACAACAGCCTATAACTATTTTCCAAAGTATGGAACATACAACGTAAGTGATTATAAGCTTTTGGAGCGAATGACAGAAGAACAAAGGCTTGCGTATCATAACTATTACGATAAAGTAAATGAGGAGTATGCAAATTTGGTAAGTAGTGGTGAGGTAGTACCCGGAGAAAGAAGCGGAAAAGCATACGCTTATCAACGTTTTATAAAGGATTATTTAAAGGTGGTTGCTGGTGTTGATCAAAATGTTAAACGTGTTTTAGATTATCTTGATAGCAATAATTTATCAGATAATACAATTGTTGTATACTGTGGCGATCAAAGTTATTTCACTGGGCAGCATGGATATTACGAAAAGCGTTTTATTTATGAGGATGGTATGAAAATGCCTTTACTCATGCGATATCCTAACCATATCACCTCAGGAACAAGAATAGAGCAATTGGTTCAGAATATTGATTATGCTCCAACCTTACTTGACTATCTAGGTATAAATATTCCTTCAGATATGCAAGGAAGTTCGTTCAAGCCGGTTCTTGAAGGTAATACACCTTCTGATTGGAGAAGTTCTGTATATTATCATTACTACGATCATGGTAAACATGGTATTCCGCGTCATGAGGGGGTAAGAACACATCGATATAAATTGATTAATTTTTATACGGATAATGCTTGGGAGTTGTACGATTTAGAGAATGATCCTGACGAGATTAATAATATATATGCTGTTCATAAAGATGGTGAATTAGTTAAGGATTTAAAGCTCGATCTTCATAATTTAAAAAATCAATATGAGGTTCCTGGTTCAGAGGAGCGCGCTGAAGATTTTGAAGGAGGGAGCTACAAAAATGAATTGGCTAAACTTGATTGGAATTTAATTAATAGCGGTTCTGATCAATACAGGGTAGTTAATAATCCAAAATCAACTTCAGTTAATGCTAGCGCCAAAGTTGGGAAGCTAATTCAAGCCACTGACAATTCAAAAACTCAGCTTCAGGTTCATTTAGGTGATCAATTCTGGGATCTTACAACAACTAGGTTTATCCAAATGCAGATACGCGCAAATGCAGCTATTAATGCAGAGCTTGTATTGTCAATTGATGGAGAACAAGCACATACAGTTAATATTTCTGTTGATGGTAACCTTGATTGGCATAACTTAAAATATGATTTCACAGATATTCCTTATGATAAGCTCCAAAATTATTACAATCAGCTTGATTTAATAATAAGTTCTGATCAGGCAGCCATTATTTGGTTTGATAATGTGGAGTTTAAAGATAATGTAGCAACAGCGATAAACGAAATACAAGAGAGTGAGTCCGTTTTGTTTCCAAATCCTACAGAGGATATAGTATCCTTTAAAAGCAATAAACCCATCCAGAAAGTAGAGGTTTTTAATATGAAGGGTAATAGAATTATTATGGAAAGAGGCACCGATATTAAAAGGCTGTCTTTACAATCATTACAGAAGGGTAGTTATATTGTTAGGCTTTGCACCGCAGAGACAAGTAATACAAGTAAAATTCTAAAACTATAGTATAATTACTTTATAATGTACTATTGATAAGGGGTATACCATGTTGGTGTATCCCTTTTTGTATGTCGTTTTTTTAGCAATGTTAAGAATTAAGCCTCATTAACAATGATGAGTCTATGGCTTAATTAGAATCTCCTAATTGTCTTAATTAAAGTTTGCTATAGTTTGTTTAGAATCGTTATTGCTCTCGCAGTGTATATGTCCGATAGTCAAATCTATTGCAAATCCTTTATTCAATATTGCAAATCATAGTTGTATTAGTTTTTAAAGATATATTTCATTTAAGCTTCATGGATAGCTCACAGTTTAAAATGTGGGGTAATACAACTTCTAATAAAGAATACATATAGTTGATTGTCCTCATTATATTATACTATGTATTACTTAATGCCTAATAAAAGTATGCTATTTCTAATTGAATGATAAGACCTCGATAGGATGGTTTTATATACTTCGTCCAAATTAAGTATTCGTTCTTTTTTAAGTAACTAATCTACCTCTACAATTTCTAAAACTGTTTTGTTGTTAAATTAAATTATCTCTTTTTAAATATTGTATCTACTTTAAAATTAGGTATTTATTTGTGTTTCATCTATTATTGTATGGGTAATGTATTAAGGGGAAATTAAGGAATTTTAAGAAATGAAATCGCAACTGTGGTCAAATTATGTATCTTTTTGTTCAGAGGTGATACTTTTGCTTAAGTAATGTTAAAACAAAGAATCGTTTGAGGAAGTGCACACTCCAACATTTAACAATTAATCTAAATTAAAAAGTATGTTGAAAAGAATCTTAAGTGGAAAAAGCATATTTACATTTACTCTCGTATCATTGGGTTTGTACATGTTTTCTTGCACCACATTTCTAGATGAACAAAGGTACGATGGTCCACCTCATTCATTAAAATACATGTCAATTAGTGATTATTATATAGGAGATGATTATATAACAGTGAAGCCAACTGTAATGGGCGGTGAATTGGCCACTTATAGAATCACAAATATTGAAGGACCAGCCTCAGAAGAAGTACTCACAGAATCCTTCTCGATTAATGAGCAACAAGGAAATATTAATATTAAGGAATTTAATAATCTTTCTATCGGTACTTATTCTTTAGATGTTGAAGTAAAGAACACACATGGTTCAACTATTTTTGAAAATGCTTTTTCATTTTCTGCTAAACAAGCTGTTCCTACTGAAGTTCGTTATACACCTTCTATCTATTCTTTTTATGGTCATAGTCAAAATGATGTTACAAATAAGGCTAGCGTAAACGGAGGTGGTCCTTATACCTTTAGTATGAACGATCCTTTAAATCATTTTAGCATTAATGAAACTGATGGCGTAATTACAAAAGATGCAATTATTGAAATTGGAGACGATGAAAAAATAATAAAGTCTTTTGATGTTGGAGTTAGTAATGAGTTAGGGTCTTATTTGGCACAAGATGCTGTGGTGATTGAAATAATAGGTGCAAACATAAATCCATTAGTATATAATATGGAGTACAGTACTCCGAATATTTCGAGTTTAGGATTATTAAATGGAATTGCATCAACTTACATTGGCGAAGTTACTGAGGAGCTCGACGGAGAGGAATATACAGTAAACCTTACAGAAGGTGTTAATGGGCCTATCTATAAAGGTAATCGTCATCAAAATATTTGGCATGCTCAAGCTTCAAATATTGTTTTAGATGAATCTGGTGACGGACAAACTAGTTCTGAATTATTTCTAAGTTTTAAAACTTCAAGTTCAAAAACTGAATGCATTTCTATAGTAGTTAGCGATTCAATTAACTTAAGCGAATCAACAAGTGCTTATACTGAGATCAAGGGATATAAAAGGTTTATTGATAATGATGTGAATCAGCGTTTTGAATTACTAATCTGTTCAGAAGATAGTTATAATACTGATGATGTTTTTGCATCAGATTGGCAAACTGTTAATGCTAATTTTGCACCAGGCATGTTACCTTATGCTAATCCAATAAAGGAATCGAGTTTAACTAGCGATGGAACCCAAGAATTTGATATACCAAGTGAATTTTTAGGTACCAAAGTGCGTTTAGCTATAAAAGCGGTTCATTTAAATCCATCACTCGGAAATTTGGGACGTGAAGCCTTTATTTATAAATGGCAGATTAGAGCCAAATAAGTAATTAATCATACAATACTATGAAAATGGAAAACATAAAATATAATCCTATTTTATTCATACTCGTTATTTGCTTGTTTTTACCAGCTTATTCAGCAATTGGTCAAAACTCATTTAAGAAGGTAGACGGTTTAGTTATAGAAGAGGCTACGGGTGAACCAATGCCCGGCGTAACGGTAAGAATAAAAGGAAAAAATGAAGGTACTATTACTAATTATGAAGGAAAATTCAATATTAGAGTAACTGAAAAAGACATATTAATATTCTCTTTTATAGGTATGTCAACACAAGAAGTACCTGTTGGCTTGAAGAATCATTTTAACATTAAACTTGCCGGTGATCTTGAGTCCATAGAAGAGATTGTAGTTACTGGTTATGGTACAACAAAAGCCAAAGATGTAACAGGTTCTATTAAATCGATTAAAATTGAGCAAATAGAAGATAATGCCTCTGCTTCAGTTGATGAGATGTTGCAAGGACGTTTGGCAGGGGTTCGATTAAATAAAGCAGATGGAGCTCCAGGTCAAGCAATGGTATTTGAAATACGCGGTAGTAATTCAATAACAGGTAATTCAGATCCTCTTTATATTGTGGATGGATTCCCAATTGATGATGCAAGTTACATTACTACTATTGCACCCGAAGATATAGAGCGTATTGATATTCTGAAAGATGCATCAGCAACAGCCATTTATGGATCAAGAGGTTCTAATGGTGTGGTAATTATAAGTACAAAAAGTGGTACTGATGATTCAAATACAAAGGTAAACGTAAATGTTCAGCAAGGGGTAAGCACAATTCCTTCAGAACGAAGGTTAGATGTGTTATCTCCCTACGAGTTTGTTAAGCTTCAAGAAGAGTTAGGTAGTACTTCATATGGTGATCCTGAGGATTATAGAAATGTAGAAGGTACTAATTGGCAAGATGAAATCTTTAAGCCAGGATCGTTTACACGTGCAAATGTTTCGCTTCAGGCGGGTAACGATCTAACCCGAATATTCTCTTCATTTGGTTATGTAAACGAAGATGGAACCATGCTAAATACCGGGTTTAAAAGGTTCACAGGCCGATTAAAACTAGATCATAAGATTAGTAAAAAGTTAGAGGTGGGGATTAATGCATCCTATACTAATACGGAATACACGGGTATGAAAATTTCTACTTCTTCAGTAAGTACTATTAAAAGTGCGATAATGTTCCGTCCGGTAACTCCTATAAATGGTGATGATCAAGAGGACGAAGAAGATGATTTTAATGCAGGGTATTTTCCTCCCGATCAAACTCTTGAGAATACTGATAGGTCAGAACCAAGAGATGTTATACAAGTAAATTCATATTTGAACTACAAAATTGTTAAGGGCCTAAAATTCAGAACAACATTCGGTTATACCTATGATAATAAATCAGTAAAATACTTTTATAACGAAGGAACCAACCAGGCAGATAGAGGTATAGCGGGTATTAACGGAAGTGTGAATACTGCCTTACGCAGATCGTGGGTTAATGAAAACACCTTAACCTATAATTTAAAAAAGAACGATCACTCTTTAAATGTATTGGCCGGTCTTACTTTGCAGGATGTAAGTATATATACAACATTTATGCAGAGTAATTTATTTCCGTTTGATGACTTCGGTTGGAACGATTTCAGCTTAGGTATAAGTCCTCAGATATCGCGTAGTGGTTTATCTCAAAACAGATTATTATCTGGTTTAAGTAGAGTTAATTATACTTTTAAGGATAAGTATTTGCTTACAGCCTCATTTAGGGCAGATGGATCGTCAAAATTTCCTACCCACAATAAATTCGGATATTTTCCATCATTTGCTTTTGCATGGCGTGCTATTGAAGAACCATTTATTAAAAATTTAAATGTATTCTCTAACCTAAAACTTAAAACAGGATTTGGTACAACAGGTAATAATCGAATAGGCGATTTTGATGCATTGGTAACCTACGGAAGTGGAAATGGATACTATTTCGGAAATAGCTATACGCCAGCTATCTATCAAAAAAAGATGGCTAATACAAACCTTAAATGGGAAACAACACAGCAGTTAAATGCTGGAGTTGAGATGGGCTTTCTTAAAAATCGTATAATTTTTGAGACAGAGGCATACTATAAGTTAACGGATGATTTATTATTAGATGCTTTGGTACCACCAACTGCTGGATTTACAGGCGTAAAAGAAAACCGAGGATCTATTGTGAATTATGGTCTTGAGCTTTCTCTTCAAACTGTAAACATCCATACTAAAAATGTAAAATGGACTAGTAGTTTTAATATCTCGTTTAACAGAAACGAAGTGCAAAAACTTAGTATTGGTGAGGAAGAGCGATTATACAATCCGAACGTAGGAGGTATCTTTTCTGAAGAAAATATCTATGGTTTATTTGTAGGAGAGCCCGTTGGTGTAATGTATGGCTACAAAAAAGTAGGTATGTATCAGGTTGATGACTTTGTGCAAAACCCGAATACTGGTGAGTATCACCTTAAGGATGGTGTAACAAACCTTGAACATACCGCAGGTACTTTAGGGCCTGGAATGCCAATGTATGAAGATACAAATGGCGATGGTATTGTTGATGAAAACGATCGCCAGATTATTGGTAATCCAAATCCATTGCACCATGGTGGTTTTCAAAATACAGTTGAATATAAAAACTTCGATTTAGGAGTGCTTTTAACTTGGTCATACGGTAATGATATATTCAACGGAAACAGAGCTTCATTTGGTGTCCCTGGTGCTCAACGTAACAGAAATTACTTAGGAGAAGTTGCCAACCGATGGACGCCAGATAATCCTATTGATTATGGTGTTTGGGCGGCTCCTTCAGGCGAAAGAAGTTATATTCCTGTTTACTCGGGTAAAATGATGAGTGATTTTTGGATTGAAGACGGCTCTTACCTACGCATCAAGAATGTAGCTCTAGGATACTCACTTCCACAACAGTGGATGAAGAAATGGAATATCACAAAAATAAGATTATCAGCTACTGTCGATAACTTATTTGTATTCACAAAATACTCAGGATATGACCCTGAAGTATCTGTTAAAAACGAAGCTTTAAACAGAGGAATAGATTACTCAGCTTATCCAAAAGGAAGAACCTTGACCTTTGGATTAAACGTCATTTTTTAATAAACAATAAATTATTAAACATGAAAAGTACTATATATAAAATAGGGGTTGTATTGGGGGTAATAACTATCCTTTTGTCATCCTGTGAGTTTCTTGAACTTGAACCAACGAGCGAATTCGAGCGTGGTGATTATTATCAAGATAAAAAGCAAACCGAAATGGCTGTAGCAGCTGTTTATACTAAAATGGCAGAGTCGTATAAAGAGCATCTTTCTATCTGGATGTCTTCGGGTACCGATGAGTTATTACACAATAAATTGGCTAGTACCGCTAGGGGTAGTGATTTGTGTAAATACACATATAATGCATTTTCTATTGATATTAGAAAGGTTTGGACTCAAAGTTACAGTCTAATTTCTACAGCTAATGATGTTATCTATAATTTGGAGGGTAGAGATTCAATTCCTGAACTAAGTTTAAACGATCGTCAGGCAATGATTGGTGAGGTACTTACCTTAAGGGCATTTACTTATCTAAACTTGGTTAGGATGTTTGAATATGTGCCGCTAAGAACATTACCGTTTGTTGATATTGCAGATGAGAATGGCGATTTGCATTTAGAGAGCCAAGATCCGGAAGTGATATATAATCAAATAATTAAAGATCTTGAGGCAGCGATTGGAATGTTGCCAGAAGAACCTTTAGCTTATGGTAGAATATCAAAATATGCTGCTCATGGAATTTTAGCTCGTGCTTATTTACATTATGGAGGAACACGAGTTGCTGGTGGCGATTTAGGTACAGAAGAGTGTTACGAACAAGCGCTATGGAATTGTAATGAGATTATTTCTAGCGCCAAACATTCTTTATTGTCAGATTACGAAGATGTATTCTTAAACGAAATTCAGCAAGCACAAGATAGCAGAGAGATTATTTGGGAAGTCAATTTTGTATATACAAACGAGCGTGATTTAGGAGGATATATTGGAAATTATAATGGCCCAAAAGTAGAAGGTACAAGTAATACTGATCCAGAAGCAAATCCTCATAACTTTATTACAGCTAGTTTAAACCAATTATATGGTAAAAGTTTTGAAGAAACGCCTGAACTAAATACCGATAAGCGTCATAGCTGGAACGTAATTCCGTATAATATCAATTATGATGATGGAGTTTATTCATTCCCAAGCAATATTTCCAATAAATTGAGATGGTATGCTGGTAAATGGAGAAGGGTGCAACGCTTAAGCTCAGAGGATGAGAATGGCGTGGTAAGCTATGGAGCTTTGCCTTTAGAGACGGGTGCTATTAGTAGGTGGAGGACATCTGTTAACTTTCCGATAGTACGATATGCTGATATATTATTAATGAAAGCAGAAATCATTAATCACTTATATGGTCCTACTATTGATGCACTTGATGCAATAAACCAGGTACGTAATCGTGCAGAGGCAAGTGATGTTCAGGATTTATTGGTAAGTGAAGGAAAAGCCTTAACTCAAGAAAACTTATTTCAAACACTTATAGATGAGCGTAGCAGAGAATTATGCTTTGAAGGGCACAGACGCTTTGATTTAGTGCGATGGGGTATTTTGCTTGAAACCATGCAAAATCAAAATGAACTGATTAGAAATCATCCTGATTATGATTCTTCTAAAGATGAGTTTTTAACCTATCCAGGTAATGCGGCAGCAGAAAGACACGATGTTTTTCCGGTACCAAATGATGAAATCACACTCAATAAAAACATCAAACAACATCCTTTATGGTAGTTGGCAAAAAAACAACGGATATGATACGATTTATATTATTTAACTGTTTAATAATTGCGCTGGTCGCATGCTCAACTGATAAAGATACTTTTGAGCTAGATACTAAGCCTTCTGTTATAGATTATCAAAATTATAAGAAAACAATTTCTTATGGAACAGAATGGAATTCGGGTTTACCTATTGTACGCGATTCAATAGATCAAACTTTTCAGATAGTTGAGGTCAAGCAGGGAGAGTTGGTATTAGAAACTTCAGAGTTTTCTATTGATGCTGCCGGTGTTGTATCCTTAAGCCATCAGAATACTCAAGAACTTGGCGAGTATACATTAGCCGTGCAATTAGAGAATTCTAATGGATCAATAACAAATACAGACGCTATTAATATCAGCATTTTGGAATCTGTCACCCCTCAAATTGTTATAACATCTAACGAGTTTAATATGTTAGTTAATCCTGCTGGGGAACCTGTAAATGGCGATGGAGAATTGTTAGAAGGTATTTTAGATGGAATTAGACTTACATTTATTGATATGACCATAGGTGAGGTCTTAATGAAACCCTCATCAGAGTTTCTTATGGATAGAGAATCTAATCATGTTGAAGATGGAAGCAGTGAAATTGGCGTGGTTGAAATGGTTGGGCCATTTGAACCGGGCGTATATAATCTTGAGTTTGTAGGAACTGTTAGTGGAGTATCAGAAATATTAACGGTTAATGTAACAAAACTAAATTTACCATATGACAAAGATATATTCAGTTTCGATTTAAGTGAGGAAGATCAGGGGGCACGAAATAATGTGACTGAGGATAATATTGGGGGATTAAATACACATTTAGTATATGGTGCTCTAAAATCAGGAAAAGCATTTTGGAATGTTCAGCCAGATAAAAATCATCCTGCTGATGAATACGATACCACTCCAATATTGCGATGGTTGCCATTTAATGCGGCTTCAGGCTTTGATAATTCAACTGCCAATAAATCTCAATCTGTTACAATTACAGATGAGTTAATTGACGTTTCCGATCTTCAAGAACTTAGAGTTAATGCAGCATTTGTATCAAATAAAATTGCCGACTTAACTAACGATCTATTGCGATGTGATATTCTTGTTGCTACAGAAGAACAATATCAGGCTATGCTTTCAATGGCTACGCAAGCCGAAAAGAAAGCAGCAGTAGAAACATGGTATAAAATGGGCACTTCAGTTGGAGCTGTTCCTGTTGCAGGGGTAGCTGATGGAACTGGTTATGGTTATTTTGAATTGCAGCTAGCCACTCTAAAGGCCGATTTACCAGTGAGTGCTTCTAATCAGTTGAGAGTACTATATAGTATGGTTGCCGATAAAGATGGAGCAAACCCAGGCTATATCGCTCTTCAAAGCTTTGAAATTGACGGAAGATTTCTAGATAGTGAGTAAGAAATTTAGTTAGAGCTTATTTTCAAAAAAGCATCTCTATTAAGGATAATGGAGGTGCTTACAAAAGAGTTTTACATTAATTAATACAAATTGAATAAGTATGAAGTATTTCATAATTGCGATATATATGGCGTTATCAATGAGTTTGTTGGCGCAGAATAAAAAGTTGAATGTATTATTATTTACTGCCGATGATTTAGGATATGAAGCTTGTGGTTCATTCGGAAGAAATATACCAGATTTAACACCTCAGTTAGATGAATTTGCAAAGCAAGGGGTGCAATTTAATCATGGACATACAAATACGCCAATATGCATGCCAAGTAGGAGTATTATGGCAACTGGCTTGTATGGCGTATCAAGCGGAATGATGGGCTTTATGCACATGAAAAAGGAAGTGCCTACAAGCATGCAAACATTTCAAGATAATGGGTACTTAACCGGTATTTTAGGTAAGGTAAGTCACTCAACTCCTGATATGAAATTCGTATGGGATTATATGCATGATTATCGAGATCTAGGTGCAGGCAGGAGTCCATCTAAGTATGCAAGTTATAGTACCGAGTTTTTTAATCAATGTAAAAAAGAGAATAAGCCTTTCTATTTTATGGTTAATTCTCACGATCCACACAGACCCTTCTATGATCCAAATAAAAAGATGAAAAATGGTGAAGAGAAACCCTCAAAAGTATTTTCTCCAGATGAAGTTGAAGTACCGGGGTATTTGCCAAACATTCCTCAAGTTAGATATGAGTTAGCTTGTTATTACAATTCGGTTCGTCGTTTAAATGATACTTTCTCTGCAGTTATTAAGGCTTTAAAAGAGGCTGGTTTATACGATAATACAATGATTGTATTTTTATCAGATAACGGTTCAGCTTTTCCATTTGCCAAAGCAAATACATATGTTGCAAGTACCAAAACTGCATTTTATGTACATCATCCTCAAATGAAAAAGGGTCATGTTGATGATACCCATATGGTTGCTGAGATTGATTTATTTCCAACCTTTCTTGATGCTACTGGCTTGAGTGTAGAAAGTCAATTAGATGGTAAATCTTTTTTACCCTTGGTAAAAGGGAAAAAGCAAAAAGGCTGGGATTATCATTTTGCTGAAATTGATTATAAAATTGGTGGTAAAGCTACACCAATGCGATCGGTAGATGATAAACGATTCAGGTATATTTTTAATCCGTGGCATATGACTGGCTACAGATATTCAAATTCTAACGAAGGTGAAATTTTAAAAACAATTGAAAAAGATCCTGAATACAAAGAGTTTCTTGAATGGGCTAAATTGTACAGATATAGAGTGCCTGAAGAATTATATGATGTAGTTAACGATCCGGATGCTACCAATAACCTCATTGATAACCCTGAATACAAAAAGGAGTTAGAGCGTTTGCAAGGTGTACTCAGAGATTGGATGGTTGAAAAAGAAGACGTAGCTCTAAGCTTGTTTGATAATAAAAATGATGAAGCAAAGGTTGTTGATTTTATTGAGAATGAATTTCCTACCAAAAGAGAATTGATGCCTCAAGAGCAATTGGATGAGATTAAGAAAAAGAATGAAGCCAAGAAGAAGGCCAAAGCTCAGAAGAAAAAATCATCAAAGAAAAATTAGACTGCTTTTATCCATAAAATATACGAAGATGAAACGACTAAGTAAATTCAATCAATAAAGTTACCCACAGGGCAATGTTGAATTTATTCGAGAGTTCCATCGAATACCTTTGGAAATTTAAAAATATAATGAGATGAAAAATATATTTATAATACTTTTTGCACTGTTATTCTCAGGAGTTACCTGGTCGCAAAAAACAGACGATGAGCTCCTAGAGCACTTATTCCATAATACTTACGGTTTTTACCAAGCATTAAGAACAGATAAGGGGGCATATTTAGATATGGTTAAACTTGATGGAGAAAGTGATAGAGGTTCCGTAGCTAATATCGGTATGGGTTTAACATCACTATGTGTTGGTCATGCCATGGGATGGGAGCCTAATGCAGAAGCTATGGTTTTACAAACTTTAAAAGCCGTATCGGGCGAAGTAAGTGGGTTTAATTTAGCTCGCAACGCAAAGGGGTGTTTCATTCACTTTTATGATATCAATACAGGTGCTGCTCGTGGTAGTAATTGGAGCCCTATTGACACAGATTTAATGTTAGGTGGTGCTCTGTTTTGTCGTAATTACTTTAGCGATAATAAGGAAATTGTAAACTTAGCAACGCAATTATACAATTCAACAGACCATTCATTATTCATTGCCGATGTTGAGAAGGGACAGATTACCTTAGGCATGAATGAAGATGGAACTTCTAATGGAAATTATACTTCACCTTTTAATGAATATATGATTGTAGCATGGTTTGCTATGAATCAAGCAAACGATAAAAATTCTCCAGCACATCAGCTTTGGGAAAAGCATTATGCAGATACAGATAATTTAAAGAGGGCTAATTACGAAAGTAGCAATGGTGAAATAGCGGTTTTATCACCTTCTTTGAGTCGCTTTACTTCAATGTTTACCTTTATGTTTAACCATAATTTTGTGAATCATTTTTCATCAAATAAAATATATATTGATGAAATGAGGAATGCCATGAAGGCCGATTCTGCATGGTGGTCTGATAGAAGTGATGCTGGTGATGTTGATTTAAAAGCAATGGGATGGAAGCCTTATGAGTGGGGAACCGGAGCAGGTGTTGGTGCGCCAAATTCAAAGTATCAAGTAGATCGTATCTGTTTAAAGGAAAACATGGGTACTTCAAAAGATCAGAATCAAAATTTAAATGTGTCGCCACATATTTTAGCAGGTTTCTCACCGGCAGCTCCCGAGCGTGTTAGAGCTGATCTATTGGCTATACTAAAAGACGAACGTAAAATTGGCCAAGTTGAAATTGAAGAAGGTAAGCCTATTCTGTGGAAATATAGTTACTCCGATCTTTCATGGAAACCAAATAAAGTAGAAGGAGTAGATTACTCGTGTATGTTTTTTGGTTTAGCTGCTTTACCACAGTTTTTGGGGACTGATTTTTTTAATAAGTACAACGATTTTTTTACAAATCCTCCAACAGCGGCGAAACAGATTGATGCAAATGATGAAATAAGCATTTATCCAAATCCATGTGACGAAGAATTAGTTATTAAAAATCAAAACCCTTCAATAGTTTTTGATACCATTAAAGTATACAATACTGCAGGTGTTATTCAAAAGACTTTACATGTTAATGGAAAGGAAAGCATTACAATTTCAACTGCAGAGTTACAATCGGGTAATTATCTGGTTTGTTTATCTAATGATGAAGCTAGAGTAACAAAGAAACTAGTTAAGTTATAGAAGTCTGTTTCTGAGGTTACGAAATTATAGTTAATTAAATGCTGTAGATCAATTTACTAGAATAATCAATAATTGAAATCAGATCATGTAGAGGAATACGTAGGCAATTCAAGTACTAAACAATGAATTAAATATAAACAGTGTTTGTATATGATTGCCAGCGTAGTCTATTTGATCGATTACTAACGTACATATACCAATCGTTACTAACCAATATTAAAAGAGATAAGGTATGAATAAAATATCAATACAAATAGTATTGGCCATTGCTCTAATTTGTGGAACAGAACTATCCGCTTTGGCAAAAAATAAGAATCATAAGTCCATTGATGAAAGAGTTGATAGCCTATTAAGTTTAATGACTATAGATGAAAAAATAGGGCAAACGGTTTTATTTACTAGCCGCTGGGATGTTACTGGTCCTATTTTGAGAGATGGAGAAGAAGAAGCAATAAGAACGGGTAAGTGCGGTAATGTTTTTAATGCGCACACTGCAGCCTATACACGTAAATTGCAAGAGTTGGCAGTAAATGAAACGCGTTTGGGGATACCGCTACTTTTCGGATACGATGTAATTCATGGGCATCAAACCTTAAGTCCAATTTCATTGGGAGAATCTGCAAGTTGGGATTTAGATTTAATTGAAAAGAGTGCACAAATGGCGGCTCGTGAGGCCTCTGCTTGTGGTATACACTGGACATTCGCCCCTATGTGTGATATAGGACGAGACCCAAGGTGGGGCCGTGTATCGGAAGGTGCTGGTGAGGATACTTATTTAGGATCACAAATAGGTGCTGCGCGTGTTAAAGGTTTTCAAGGCGATAATATTGCCAATCAAAATACTGTAGCAGCTTGTGTTAAGCATATGGCTGCATATGGAGCTGCTCAAGCTGGGCGCGATTACCATAGTGTTGATATGTCGGAGCGAGTTTTACGTGAGACCTACTTACCTCCGTATAAAGCAGCAGTTGATGCAGGAGCAAAAACAGTAATGACTTCATTTAACGATTTAGATGGCGTACCAGCAACAGCAAACTCTTTTCTGTTAAAAGATATTTTACGAAATGAGTGGGGTTTTAATGGTATGGTTGTTACTGATTATACAGCTATTAACGAACTAATTCCTCATGGTGTTGCAGAAGATGAATACCATGCAGGTATTTTGGCGATGAAGGCAGGTGTTGATATGGATATGGAAGGTGGTATATATATGGACCATTTAAAGAAAGCGGTAGAAAATAAAGATGTTGATTTAAGCGAGTTGGATAATGCTGTACGTAATATCCTGCGTTTAAAATTTGAGTTAGGCATTATGGACGATCCTTATAAATACTGCAATGAGGAATTAGAAAGTAAGGAAGTATTAAGTACCGAAAATAGAAACACTGCTTACGAAATGGCAGTGGCATCTTGTGTATTACTCAAGAATGAAAATAAAGTATTGCCCCTAAGTAAAGAGGAAAAGATTGCTGTTATTGGGCCCTTAGCAAATTCTAAAAGAGATTTATTAGGCTCGTGGAAAGCAGCCGGAAAACCACAATCAGTTGAGCAAACTATTTTGGATGCTATAATCGCAAATTCAAGCAAGGGTAATGTGAAATTTGCATTAGGATGTGGAGTGAGTAAACCAAGTAAGGAAGGTTTTGCCAAAGCTATTGATATTGCTTCAAAATCAGACAAAATCGTGATGGTTATGGGCGAAAAATGGAATATGTCAGGAGAGGCAGCGTGTCGTACAAATCTTGATTTCCCAGGAGTTCAGAAAGAGCTTATTCTAGAAATCAGCAAATTGAACAAGCCTGTGGTTCTTGTTTTTATGACAGGCCGATCAATGACAATTGAAAATGAGAGTAATCTGGTTGATGCACTAATGAATGTTTGGTATCCTGGCACTGAAGGAGGAAGGGCTGTTGCCGATTTATTATTTGGGCATAAAATCCCATCTGGTAAATTAACCATGACGATGCCTCGTAACGTGGGACAAATTCCAATTTTTTATAATTATAAGAATACAGGTAGACCATTTAACCCAAATAAACCAAAGGATACTTATAAATCAAGGTATTTAGATGTTGCCAATACACCACTTTACGAATTTGGTTACGGATTGAGCTACTCAACTCTTAGCTATTCAGAAATATCACTTAGTAAAAACATTTTTGAGAAGGGCAAAAACATTATAGCTTCTGTAAAACTCACT
This sequence comes from Saccharicrinis aurantiacus, assembly GCF_947489045.1. Classification (NCBI taxonomy): domain Bacteria; kingdom Pseudomonadati; phylum Bacteroidota; class Bacteroidia; order Marinilabiliales; family Marinilabiliaceae; genus Saccharicrinis; species Saccharicrinis aurantiacus. The sequence goes on along the minus strand of NZ_CANLCN010000016.1, from coordinate 24,331 downwards.
AATACTGGTGATTTTGATGCAGATGAAGTTGTGCAATTATATATTCATGATCAGGTAGCCTCAGTAACTCGTCCAGTAAAAGAGTTAAAGGCTTTTGATAAGATTCACCTGAAAAAAGGAGAAACCAAAACACTAACATTTACAATTGACGAAGAGATGCTTAAGTTCTTCCGTAAAGATATGTCCTACGGAGCAGAAGAAGGAAACTTTACTCTATTCATAGGAGGAAGTTCTGCAACACAAAATAGTATTGAATTTGAGTTAACTGGGGTAAGCAAATAAAACGATTATAATGAGAAAGATAATAAGATATACAGTAGGGGCAGCACTATTCACATTTTTGCACTTAGGATTAGGTTCATGTGCTGCTAAAACAAAAATTAAGGCCAAGCAGCAAAAACGACCTAACGTTATTTTAATCACTTCTGATGACCATGCCATACAAGCTATTAGTGCCTATGGACACGGTATTTCAAAAGTGGCTCCAACGCCAAATATCGACCGAATTGCACAAAATGGGGCCATTTTTTCAAAGGCCTATTGTACCAATTCTTTATGCGGCCCCAGCAGAGCCACAATATTAACGGGTAAGTTCAGCCATTTAAATGGATTTACGCGCAATAGAGATAAGTTTGATCAGAATCAACCTACATTTCCTAAATACTTGCAGATGGCAGGTTACCAAACGGCCCTTGTGGGTAAATGGCACTTAAAAGGTAAACCAACCCAAGGGTTTGATTATTGGACCATCCTAAACGATCAGGGCGAATACTATAATCCAGATTTTATTACAGGTAACGATACTGTTATGAATATGGGTTATGCCACAGATATAATTACTGATAAATCTTTAGATTGGCTTAAGGAGCAACGTAATTCAGATAAACCATTTATGCTAATGGTTCAAAATAAGGCGCCACACCGTAATTGGTGGCCTGCAGAGCGTCATTATAATCAGTTCGATTCTGTTACATTTCCTGTGCCTGATACGTATTTCGACGATTACAAAGGACGTTTTGCTGCAGGGAAACAAAAAATGAATGTTTATCGCGATATGTATGAAGGTCATGATTTAAAAATGACTGTTGCAGCAGGTATCGATAGTTTTAGATACGACCCATGGCCTCATTTATTTAACAGAGCTACATCGGAACAAAAGGAGCGATTTTGGGATGCATACAGACCAATAAATGAAGCTTTTCATAAAATGGACTTAAACGACAAGGAATTAGCGTTATGGAAATATCAACGCTATTTGCAGGATTATATGGCTACAATTTCTGCCGTTGATGAAAATGTAGGTCGCATTTTAGATTATCTAGAGGAAACAGGACTCGATGAAAATACTATTGTTATTTATACATCTGATCAAGGTTTTTATTTAGGTGAGCATGGCTTTTTCGATAAACGTTTTATGTATGAGGAGTCTTTTAGAACACCACTTCTTATTCAATATCCAAAATCAGTTGAGAAAGGTATTAAGATTGATAATATGGTGCAGAACTTAGATTTTGCTGAAACAATTCTTGACTATTGTGGAGTAAAAATACCGAATGATATGCAGGGAGTATCTTTAAAACCGCTACTTCAGCAAGAGCCTATAGAAAACTGGAGAGATGCCCTTTACTATCATTTTTATGAGTTCCCTGGTTTTCATGCAGCTCGCCGTCATTATGGTGTTAGAACAGAGCGTTATAAGCTTATCCATTTTTATCATAACATGGATCGGTGGGAGCTATTTGATTTACAAACGGATCCTAGCGAAATGAAGAACTTATATGGTAAACCAGGTTACGAGGAGATCACGAAAAACCTTAAGGTGAAGTTGAGCGAATTACAAAGGGAGTATAAAGAAGTAATTTAATGAGTCTTAAATGAAACGAGCATGCAAATTTAATTATCCCAATTGACATTCAGTAAGATGAAATACGAAGTATTCATAAATACCCTTGAATGTATTAATATGATGAATAATAAATTTAAATAGATGAAATATTTACTTAGTATAAGTATTGCTTTATTGTTTTGTGCTGCCACGGTAGCACAAAACAAACCTAATGTTATTGTTATCGTGGCTGATGATTTGGGTAATGCTGATGTTGGCTATCATAATCAGGATAGCAAAATACCAACTCCAAACATTGATTTGTTAGCAAGTAAAGGGGTGAAGTTTTCGGCAGGATATGTAACAGCACCTGTATGTGGGCCTTCACGGGCTGGTATATTAACAGGGTGTAATCAGCAGCGATTTGGGTTTGACGATAATCCAGGCCCCTTTAGGTCAGAACCAGGAGTATTAGCAGGTATTCCTTTAGATATACCAATTATTCCAGAGTATTTAAAACCTGAAGGTTATGCTACAGCTTGTATTGGAAAATGGCATGTAGGTCATGAGTCTGACGATTATTTCCCTACCCGAAGAGGTTTCGATTATTTTTATGGCTTTTTAGGTGGCGCAGCCAGCTATTATCCGAATAATAATGAGGGACGAACGCTTTTCAAAAATGAAAAACCTGTACTTGTGGAGAACGAGTATATAACAGATGCATTTGGGAGGGAGGCTGTAGAGTATATCAATAGTAAAAAGGATGAACCCTTTTTTATGTACTTGGCTTTTAATGCTGTTCATGGTCCATTACAAGAGCCACCAGCTGTATACCAAGAGCCGTTTAAAAATATGCCACAAAGTAAAAGGCGCACACTCTGTGCCATGCAATACGCTATGGATGCCAATGTCGGTCGTGTTGTTGAAGCTTTGGAAAAGAATAATATTAGCGAAAATACGCTTATCTTTTTTGTGAGCGATAATGGAGGAAAGATAAAGGGTAATTATTCGTATAATATGCCCTATAAAGGCGAAAAAGGAACACTCTACGAGGGTGGTATTCGTTTACCATTCTTTGTGGTGATGCCTAATGATTTGCCTAATAATAAGACATTTAGTAAGCCGATAAGTACAATAGATATATTACCTACGGTGTTGTCTGTGGCTAGTATAGAGACCAATTCTCATATAGATGGAAAAGATTTAACACCTTTCTTGAAAAGCAAAAAAGAGAAGGATGTACATGAGTATATTTATTGGAGAATAAATCAACGTTGGTCCATTAGAAATGCCAATTATAAGTTGGTTTGTAACGATGATAAGAAAAGGCCCGAACTTTACCATATATCTAAAGATATTTCTGAAACAAAGGATTTGTATAACGAACTACCAGAAATTGCTGCAATGTTGCAAAAGGAATACGACAGATGGAGCAATGAAGTTGGCGAACCAATGTGGGGATGGAATCCTAGAGTAGGTAAAAATGTTAAACACCCAGAGGAAACCTTTGAGAATATACATGTTGAGCAGGTATTTAAAGTGGGAAAGAATACACTAATCGATATTGTAAATAACCCTAAAAAACAGAATATTAACCAAAGCAACACGGTTTTAGAGATTAATAACACTAATGCTAATAGTTTAGGAATGAGTATGAAAGTGCCTCAGTTCCTACTAAAAAGAAGATTCCTCAAGTTTAAAGTTTTGGTCGATTCTGAATATAGTTTAACAGCAACTCTAAAAAACAACAAAACAAAAGAAGATCAGATTATTAATATCGAAAGGTCTAAGGAAAATAAATGGCAGGAGATTTCTATAGATTATAGTAAGTATAAAAAAGCAGTAAATTCCATTATACTAAATTTTAATTCAGACCAATCGAAAGTTACTGAGCATAAAATATTTATTGATGATATTCGATTCTCTGACTAATAAAAAGAATAATTTCAACAATAGCTTATTGTTAAAATGTTATTTTTAAGGTCATAATTGAAAATTAGCGCTATGGAGAGAGTAAGGTTTTGGTTGTTGAGTACAGTTATTTGTTTTACAATTACTAACTCTCTTCATGCTCTAAATTCTTTCGTAGTACCTCAAGTTAAAACATTTTATAAGCATAATTATCAGGCTAGTAACCGTAATTGGTCAATCGCACATAGTAAAGATGGTTACCTTTATATTGGTAATAATAGTGGACTATTGTGCTTCGATGGTTATAATTGGAAAACCTATACTTTACCACGTTATTCAAAGGTCCGCTCTGTATTTGTATCTAGTTCCGATAAGGTATTTACTGGATCCTCAGAAGGGATTGGTTATTGGAGCAGATCAGTTGCAGATTCGCTCGTATACCACTCTTTAAATAATAAAGTACCAAACGGAATACTTGGGAATAAAGAAATTTGGCGAATATTTGAAATGTCTAATGGGCATATTATTTTTCAAGGATTTAATTTATTACTAAAGTTTGATGGTACTCAAATTTCAGAAATACAACATGAAACTGCACCGCATTTATTAGTAGAGTTTTCAAGCAAACTATTTTCTAGTTCTTATGGCGGTAAAATACTTGAACTAACCAACTATGGCTTAATCAACTATGTTTCATCTCCATTACTTTCCGATGTTCGAATCACTTCAATGCTACCTTTTAAAGGAAAATCAGCACTTATAACAAGCCTAAAAAATGGTTTATACCTTACTGATAATGATAAGGTAGAAAGATGGAACTGCGAAGCAAACGAGATCTTAAAAAAGGCAGGGATTAATTGCGCCGTATATCACAATGGTTATTATTACATTGGAACCGTACATTCTGGAATTTATATATTGAATGAACAAGGACAAATTCAGTATAATATTAATAGTGAAAACTACCTTCAGGATAATACAATTCAATCATTAAGTTTTGATAAGAATAATCGCTTGTGGTTTACAATGAGTGTTGGCTTAGGGTATCTTGAATTGAATACTCCAATTAGCTTTATTATTGATCATAAAAGAAAAATAGGTGCCATTCATGATGTGGCTTATTTCAATAACAAACTTTATTTGGCCACTAATAAGGGCGTTTTTGTTAAACCTCATTTTAAAGGAGATGTATTAAGTTCATTCGATGATTTTAAACCGATTACTACATTAAAAGGTTTAGCATGGTCATTAAAGCTTGCTAATAATCAATTACTATGCGGCCATAATAACGGAACCTTTCTCATAAATAAAGAGGATCAGATTACCAAAATATCCACTATTGCAGGCGGTAGGAGCTTTCATGAACTAATGGTTGATGGTAAATTATTCTTAGTTCAAACTTCTTATAAGCAATTAGTAGTATTTGAAGATTCTCCAATAAAAGGATGGCAATATAAATCTGTAATAGAAGGATTTGATGATCCAACAATGAAGGTTACTATTGATTATAAAAACCAAATTTGGGTATTAAATAATAATCAGCAAGAATTATTTCGTTTACGTTTACAAAACAATATGAAGGTACCTTATCGCTACAATATGTATGATGATAAGAATGGATTACCCAATGAATCGAAGATTCAGTTATTTGATTATAAAAAGAGGGTTATAATAACCAGTACTAAAGGTACCTATACTTACGATGAGTTAAATGATTCAATTGTAAGTTATAATAAGCTGAACGGATATTTAAAAAGATTTCAAAACTCAAAAAAGATATTTCAATACAGAAAAGATATTTTTTGGTTACTTAAAGAAAGAGAAATTGCATTAATTCAGTTTAAATCAAAAGAATCTAAAACATTAGTAAATTATAGTTTTAACGAACCTTTTGTAAGTTTGGTTGAAAATTATGAGAACATAGTGAATCTTCCTAATCTAGGAACAGTAATATGTCTCGAAAATGGTTTAGGCATAGTGAATGATAAAAATTTAGGTGAAGTTTCTGATAATAACAATGTTTACCCCTTAAAAGTTAAACTAAAGTATAATTTAAGAGATAAAGAATTTCTTAATATAGTTGAGGCAAATTCAGAAATCAATTTTCCTTACAAATATGAGAATCTTACTTTGGATGTAGCATCATTATCCTCGCCGGGTAAGAAATTAACTACAAATTGTGTCATTAAAGGAAAACAGGATAGTTTATTTATTTCGCAAACTGTGCAACAAATTCTTATACCCAAACTAAAATCAGGTAAGTATCAGATAAAGATACTTGCGAAGGACTCTTGGGGTAACTCTATTCAACCATACCTGTTAACTATAAATGTACTTAAGCCATTTTGGTTAAGTGCTCAATTTATAGGCTTGGTATTTGTTTTAAGCATTATACTAATCATTTTTGTAGCAATAAGGTTTTCTAAAAATATCCAATCAGTAATTCATTCTAAAGAATATAAAAAGGAGATAGCCATACTACAGAATGGTGCGCAAACAGAGGTGTTTGAAGAAGAAAAAAGAGATATGCAACAAGTGATTAGTAGTCAAAATAATCATATTGCAACAGAAGCATTAAATAATATTCGTAATAAAGAAGTTCTGAATACTATAATGAGTGAGTTAAAAGCTCAAAAAGAGAAACTAGGGGCAAGGTATCCTGATAAATATTATAGTAAAATTGTTGATTTGATTCAATCCAACATCCATACCGAAGACGATTGGAAAGTTTTTGAAGATCATTTTGATAAAGCCAATGGGATGTTTGTGGCTCGTTTAAAAAAGGAATTTCCCAATCTTACTTCGCGCGATGTAAGATTGTGCGCTTATTTAAAAATGAATCTTTCAAGTAAAGAAATAGCCCCATTGTTAGGCATATCAGAACGTAGTGTTGAGGTTCATCGCTATAGAATGAGAAAAAAGATGGATTTCCCCGCTGATATAAACCTGGCCGATTTTATGATATCCTTTTAAAACTCTTGTTCTAAATGCTAAACTATATGAATACCTTAAAGAGAATATTGCTATTAATTGTACTTACATATAGCACATTGTGCAGCGCTAGTAATATTGATATAATAAATATTCAAAAAGATACTTACGAGGGTTTTAGTAAAAATTGGGCCATTGATTTTGATAATAAAGGAACTGCTTATATTGGTAATGAAGCAGGTTTACTGGTTTTTGATGGACTTTCTTGGGAAATACTCAAGGTGATGGGTAACAAAACCATACGCTCTGTTTTTGTTGATGGATCACGGGTTTATGTTGGTTCTTTTGAGGAATTTGGTTATTGGGAACGTGGAGTGAATGGTAAGTTTTTTTATACCTCTTTATCAGAAGATCTAACGCAAAAACAACTTCGGAATGATATGATTTGGAAGATTGTTGCCAATGGGGATGATGAAATAATCTTTCAAGCGTTTAATACTCTGTATCGTTACAACAAACAAACCGTAGAGGTGCAGGAAATTGGTTATGGGATCATCTTTTTGCTAAAGGCAAAAAATCAAATTATAGCACAACAAACGAAGGGGAATTTAGTAAGTTATACTAATAATAAGTTTACGGAAATCCCGGGAAGTGAGGTGTTACACCAATCATTTGTTCGCGTATTTCTGCCCTTTGGTGATGATGCATACCTAATAGGATCAGCAAAAAAAGGTTTGTATATCTGGAGTCCTGAAAAGGGTTTTAAAGAATGGAAATGTAATGCCCAAGCTGAAATATTAGAAGCAAATATTAACTCAGGAAGTTTTGATGGTGAAAATTATTACATCGGAACCCTCGATAAAGGTGTATTCGTTATTAATAAAAACGGAGATATAATTAATCGGATTGAGATAGCTGAAGGCCTAGAAAGTAATTCAATATTGGATACCAAATGTGACGAATATGGGCGCTTATGGTTGGCCTTAAATAGAGGTATTTCATGTGTGAGCTTTAATAAGCCCATACAATTCATTACTAGTAGGAAGCAACATTTTGGAATTGTACAATCTGTAGCAGTTTTCAATAATGATTTTTACGTTGCTACAAATCAGGGTGTATATTATCACTCACTAAGTAGTAAAAATATTAATACGCTGAAGCTTGAAGATTTTAAACCTATTGATCAGTTAAAAGGACAAGCTTGGCGATTAAAAAAAATAAACGATCAATTATTTTGCACACATAATAGAGGAACCTTTGAAATTAAAGGAAAGGATGCTATAAAAGTTACCAATACGGGTGGAGGAAGTAACATTAAACCCATTACAATTAATGGGGAAGATTACTTACTTGAAAATACCTATACATCATTAGTTACTTATAAAGAAGTAGATGGAGAGTATAAATTTAATAAAGTATTGCGCGGATTTTTTGAACCTTCGCGCAATATGGAAATCGATAGACAAAATAATATATGGGTTTCCCACTCACGACGAAAAGAGATATTTAAAGTCAGTGTAGATGATATAGATACGCCACTTAATAAAGTAAGATATGGAAGGCGAAATGGCCTACCAAAGAATTTTGGAAATAAGGTTTGTAAAATAGATGAACGCATTGTATTTACAAGCCCCTTCGGTTTATTTACCTATGATGAGCTAAGAGACTCTATAGTTAGATACAACAAAATGGAGAGGTATCTGAATGAATATAAATTGGCTAATAATATTATAAAATCAGGTTCAACTGATTATTGGTTTACATTACCGCCCAAAGCAGCACTCTTTAGATTAGAATCAGATACTTTACGTAAAGTTTTTGAATATACATTCTCCAATCCTTTTAGCTCTTTAGATGAGAAGCACCCTGAAATTATCGATTTAAATGACTCAATAAACATCTTTTGTCTTGAAAATGGCTTCGCAATATTTAATAAACAGGCTTATAACAATACTACTCAATTTCCTATTCATTTAAAGTCAGTATTATTACGAACTAAAAAGGGCTTAAAAACGGTATTTCCTATCGGAGATGAAAATAGATTCGAATATGCTAACAATAATATTGTATTTGAATTTATGTCAATGACAAGCGTGAGTGCTCCTGTTGACTATGAGTATAAGTTAGAAGGACATAACAAAAGGTGGCTAAAAGCGAATAGCAGAAATAGAGCATACTTCTCAAACCTAAAGTGGGGGACATATACTTTTAAAGTTAGAGGTGAGGATGCATATGGAAAAAAACTACTGCCAGTTAATTACAAATTCACTATTCGTAAACCCTATTTTATTAAACCTGGTTTTATCATTCTTTCATGTATTATATGTATAGTATTTCTCTTTATAATATCATCCTTAATAAGGAAAGTAATAAAGAAAAAGCGCAGCCGATTAATTGATAAAGAAAAAAACAAATGGGATAAGATTCATTCTGAAGAAAAGAAGGAACAAGAAGAAAAAATGGTACGTTTAAAAAATGATCTTTTAGAAAAAGAAATACAGCATCAGAGTACCGAGTTAGCAAACAGAACCATTGCCACCATCAAGCGAAAAGAGGTGCTCAATGAAGTACGAACGGAGATTATTAAACAGCAAGAGAACCTTAAGGTTAGTTATCCTGAGAAATATATGCAGCGGATCATTAGAATGATTGATAGAAGTATTGAAGATGAAGATGACTGGACTGTTTTTCGTAGCCACTTTGATAGGGCACACGAAGATTTTTTTAAGAGAGTAAAACAAAAGTATCCTGATTTAACACCAAAAGATCTTAGGCTATGTGCCTATTTAAAAATGAACCTATCAACAAAAGAAATTGCACCCCTAATGAATGTATCCTCCCGAAGTGTAGAGGTTCAAAGGTATAAAGTAAGGAAGAAATTAGGTTTAGATCATGATGAAAACTTAACAGAGTTTATTATCCTATTATAATAATTATTGCAATTTATTCAGCTGTAGATGAGTGTTTTATATGTGCTAAATCAGCACCTGTATGGTTAATATATCATAAGTACTCTCCATCTTACTTTCATTTTGAAATTCATGATGTAGTATAATTTAAGGTTACCAATATTAGATTGTATAGTTTCGTTAGCATAATATTAAACCCATTTATTATGACTAAAAAACGATTTTATTTCGCAATATCTGTCATTTTATATTGTACTCTAATAAACAAGGTATATGCCCAAGAAAAGGGAGATAAACCTAATATTATTATAATTTATGCCGATGATATGGGCTTTGGTGATGTTGGCTACAATGGTTGTGATGATATCTCAACGCCAAATATCGATAAGTTAGCGTCTAATGGAATACAATTTACTCAAGGGTATGTATCTGCTTCAGTATGCGCACCTTCACGAGCAGGCCTTTTATCAGGGATTTACCAACAGCGTTTTGGATTAGGAGAAAATTGTAGTGCCAGTGGTTGGCCAGATTCAGAAATTTCACAAGGTTCAGGTATACCAGAAGAGATTACCATAGCACCCGAATTGCTTAAAAACTATGGTTATAGAACGGGAATGGTTGGTAAGTGGCACTTAGGTATGGCAGAGACCAAGAGACCCAATGCAAAAGGTTTCGATTATTTTTATGGCTTCTTGAATGGATCACATTCCTATTACGAATCAAAACTTGAAATGGGTAAGAAAAAGGGTTTATGGCCCTTATTCAATAATAACGAACCAACTTTATTTGACGGTTATTTAACAGAGGTTTTTACCAAAAAAGCAATTGAGTATATCCAATCGGATATTAATCAGCCCTACTTTTTATATCTGTCGTATAATGCAGTGCATCATCCATGGGAAGTGCCTGATGAATATATCCAAAGAGTATCGCATATACAATTGCCCAATAGAAGAAAATTTGCAGCAATGGTGTTAGCACTTGATGATGGTGTAGGTGAAGTTGTAAATACAATTAAAACTAGAGGAGAAGAAGAGAACACAATAGTGATTTTTATAAGTGATAATGGTTCGCCTAAAGGACAGGAGAAAACGGATAACCCTAATGATTACATGTCGTCTACAGGTGGTTTGCGAGGTTGGAAAGGTGATACTTACGAAGGAGGTATAAGAGTTCCATTTATTATAAAGTGGCCGCAGCAATTAAAACCGGCAGTTTATAGCAAACCTGTTAGCAACTTAGATATTTTGCCAACACTACTAGGTGAATTAAAAATAGAAACTGATATAAAATTTGACGGGGTGAATTTAATGCCTCATCTGCAAAGAGAAAATACAAAAGCACCTCACGAAATACTTTATTGGCGAAGAGGTAATGATTATGCAATACGTCAGGGGGATTGGAAGCTATGTTATAATGATAGGGGCGCTACTACTATTGATAAAAGAGAGCTATTTAATTTAGCTGAAGATCCTTACGAAACATCAAACTTAATAAGCGAGTTTCCCCAAGTAGCTATAGAACTACAAACAATATTTGATAATTGGGATGGTCGTTTGCCTAATTCAAAATGGTGGAAGGCTCCAATAAACAGAATTACAATAAGTAATTGATTAGGAGTAACTCAGATATATTAAGAAATATAATTTTAAACAACCCATAAAATAAAACACAATGCGCAAAATAGTATCAATAAGTTTAATGGCAATCTTGTTCTTAGCTTCATGCTCACATGGTAAAAAACCAGAGAACAGTAAAAAACAACCAAATATTGTATTCATTTTCAGCGATGATCATGCCTATCAAGCCATCAGTGCCTATGGTGGCATATTAAAGGATTATGCACCCACTCCTAATATAGATCGTATAGCAGACGGAGGTATGTTATTTAATCGTTGCTTGGTAACCAATTCGATTTGCGGACCATCTAGAGCAACTATTTTAAGTGGTAAATATGGGCACCTTAATGGGTTTGTATCCAATGAAGGCGGAACTAGCTTTAATGGTGATCAAGTTACTTTTCCTAAATTATTGCAAGAGGCAGGCTATAAAACGGGTATTGTGGGTAAATGGCATTTGGGCTCTAAGCCAACAGGTTTTGATTATTGGGAGGTGCTACCAGGACAAGGATTTTATTATAATCCAAAGTTTGATACTCCAAATGGCGTTCACACTGAAACAGGTTATGTAACTGAGCTGATTACCAATAAAGCTATAGAATACATGAATGGAGCATTAGCTGATGAGAAGCCATTTATGCTTATGTTACAGCATAAAGCACCGCATAGAGAATGGGAACCAGGACCTCAAGAATTAGAATTATATAAAGATGTAGTTTTTCCTGAACCAGAAACATTATTTGATGATTATAAAAACAGGGGAAGAGCTGCCAAAGAGCAAGATATGTCTATTGAACATACCATGCGATTAGATAGAGATTTAAAAATGTTTGAGGGTGAAAAGTTAGGTACTACTGCCCGTTTAAATCAAGAGCAAGAAAAGGCATGGGATAAGGTGTATGACCCCATTATTAGCCAATTTATAAAAGACAATCCAAAGGGAAAAGACTTAATAAGATTTAAATACCAACGCTATATGCAAGATTATTTGGCATGTATTGCTAGTGTGGATAAGGGAGTAGGTCAGGTTTTAGATTATTTAAAAGCCAATGGATTAGAAGAAAATACCATTGTGGTATACTCATCTGATCAGGGTTTTTATTTAGGAGAACATGGTTGGTTTGATAAACGTTTTATGTACGAAGAATCTTTACGTACCCCATTAATTGTTAAATGGCCTGGTGTAACAGAACCAGGGAGCGTAAATAAAGATTTAGTTTCTAATCTTGATTTTGCCCAAACTTTCTTAGATATGGCAGGAGCAAAAGCTGATGAAGAGATGCAAGGTAGAAGCATTGTACCTGTTCTAAAAGGAGAAACACCATCTGACTGGCGTCAAGATCATTATTACCATTACTACGAATATCCTAGTTGGCATATGGTTAAGCGTCATTATGGAATTACTACAGCGCGTTATAAGCTAATTCATTTTTATCATGATGTAAACGAGTGGGAAATGTACGATTTACAGGAAGATCCCAATGAATTGAATAATCTATACAATGATATGGCATATGCTGAAGTACAGAAAGATTTGCATATCAGGTTAGAAAGACTTAGAAAGCAGTATGGTGATAGTGATGAATTAACGCAAAAATATTTAAATGATTCGTTAAATAAATTAAAGCATCTAGAGTAAACATTACGAAAATGAATATAAGTAAATACCTTAACTATAATACCATTGAGTATATCTCCGTACACTATAGTAATGGAAATACCGAATCAATAGTAAATAATAATATTAACAAGGATACTCTAACGCAAATTGAGAATGCCAATTATTGTTTTTTGGTGGTCAATTATATAAACGGTAAAGCGGAAATTATTAAGGGTGAGCTCTTTTGATATTAGTAAAAGTGGTTTTGCGTCATTTAGTATAACTGTGCACTAATATATTTTAGGGTATGATAAATTTTAATCTTATGAAAATAAATGTAATAAGTATTGTTTTAACTCTCATTATGATTTGTGGAGGATTACAAGCAAAAGGTAAGAAATCACCTACTAACTTTATTATTATTTTAGTTGATGATATGGGCTATGGTGATGTAGGCTATATGGGCGCAAAAGATATGCTCACTCCAAACATAGATAAATTAGCTACTGAAGGGACCTATTTTACGCAAGGCTACGTTAATTGTTCTGTTTGTGGTCCATCAAGGGCTGGTTTATTATCGGGTCGTTATCCTGCAAAATTTGGTATTAATGGAAACTTTGGTCCCAAATCAAAAAAAGGTTTTCCCCTTGATCAGCCAATGCTTCAGGATAAATTAAAAGAAGTGGGTTACAAAACTGGGTGTGTTGGCAAATGGCATTTCGGATTGGCAAAAGATACCTTTAAACCTTGGAATCGTAATTATGATTTCTTTTATGGTTTCCTAGCCGGAGGTCACGATTACTTTTGGGCCGATACAAGCTACAATGCGCGAAAAGACAATTGGCCAATTCATGGGAGCAATGGAGAAATTTTAAAGTATACAAAAGGCGATTATTTAACCAATAAGTTTAGTGAAGAAGCGGTTCGTTTTATCGATGAAAATCATGACGAACCATTCTTTCTTTACCTTGCATATAATGCGGTACATTATCCTTGGTCGGCAACAGAAGAGTGTCTTGATCGTGTTGATGAATTTTATGATTATGACCTTAAATACCGACGAATATTAGCTGCCATGACACTAGCAGTTGATGATGGCGTGGGTGATATTACAGAAGCCTTAAAGAAATATGGGATTGATGAAAATACCGCTATATTTTTCTTGTCGGATAATGGTTCTCCGGGCAATGTGGCTGGTAAAACAAAAATTAATACTGGAGAACATTTTATGAGCAGTACTATGGGGCTTCGTGGTTTTAAGGGTGATACCTACGAAGGAGGTATTCGTATTCCATTCTGTGTAAAATGGCCGGGTCAGGTTTCTGCAGGCAAACGTTATAACGAGCCGGTAATTTCAATCGATATCATGCCTACCATTACTGATTTTTTGGATATTGAAGAACCTGCTACAGGATACGATGGAGTTAACTTATTACCTTTTCTGAACGGAGAAAATACACATATGCCACATAATTACGCTTATTGGCGATATGTTGATGATTATGCCTATAGAAAAGGAGATTGGAAATTGACATGGAACGATCAGGAGAAAGTTTTGTATATGACCAACGATAAGATAGAGCCAAAGGAAAGTATTAAGCCCAAACTTTTTAATATAAAATTAGATCCCTACGAACGACACGATTTGGCTAAAATGTATCCTGAAATATATAAGGAATTGCAACAAGAGTTTGATGCAATGGATTCTAAAATGCCAGATGCTGGTCTTTGTCCTGTGCCCTTTAATCGCAAATTGCCTAGCGAATTGTAATTGAGTTGGGCTTTTGTGTAAAGTGAAGAGTAATGTAACTTACTCTTAAAGAGTAGCTCACGGAGTGAAGTGATATACGGAATTGCTAATCATATATTTCACTCTTCTAACACTATTATAAAAAATATAAACTTAAAATATCCGATTTAAGATGAATTTAAAACATACTATTGCAGTTTCTCTAATAATTCTGCTCGGTCAGTACAACCTTCTAGCTCAAGAAAATTATAAAGTAGATGACACCAAGAATTATTTTGAAAATAAGGAAACCTATCAGGTTGCTACCTACGAAAATGTTAGCTTTAAAAGTAAGCCCAAAAATATCATTCTGTTTATAGGTGATGGAATGGGGGTAACTCAACTATATGCAGGAATCTCAGCAAATGGAGGAGCTCTTAATATGACTCAAATGAAAGAAATTGGGTTTAGTTTTACACAAAGTGCTAATAATTATATTACCGATTCAGCAGCAGGAGGAACAGCCTTAGCATGCGGAGTTAAAACTAATAATGGTGCCATTGGAGTAGATGAAAATAATAAAGCCGTTTCTAATATGATTGAAATAGCCGAAAAGAATGGCAAATCAACTGGACTTGTTTCTACATCATCAATTACGCATGCAACTCCGGCTTCGTTTATCGCACATCAACCTAAAAGATCCATGAACGAAGAGATAGCAGCTGACTTTTTAAAAACGGATATAGATGTTTTTATTGGCGGAGGAGAAGATTTCTTTGTTAAGCGTAAGGATGAAAGAAATTTATTAGACGAACTAAACAAGAAGGATTATACAGTACTTAAATCCATTGATGAAGCTGCTGATATTAAGGAAGGAAAGCTTGCTGTTTTAACTGCACCAAAACACAATGGAAAAAGGGATGAGCGAGCTCCAGATATGTTAGAGAAATCAACAATGAAAGCTATTGAGCTCCTATCAAATAATAGTGATGGTTTTTTCTTGATGGTAGAAGGAAGTCAGATAGATTGGGGAGGACACCAGAATAACATCTCATATATTACAAATGAGGTGTTAGATATGGACAAAGCCATTGGTGAAGCCATGGCATTTGCCGCAAAAAATAAGGAAACCTTGGTTATAGTAACAGCCGATCATGAAACTAGCGGACTTGCAATAGTTGGTGGTAATGAAAAAGAAGGGAAGATAAAAGCCGGTTTTGCAACCAAAGGTCATACAGCTGTTATGGTTCCTGTACTAGCTTTTGGACCAGGTTCGGAAGAGTTTTGTGGCTTTTATCAGAATACTGAAATATTTAAAAAGATGCTTAAAGTTGGCAAGTATAATAAACATTAATTAATTAGTATTATCTTGTAAATAAGGCTTTTGTAAAAGGGGTGTTTAGTGTGTATAGGTGATGTAATCACAAATAATAAATCAGTGAAATAGATTGGTAAGTACCTGTTTGAGAAAATAACCATTCTGTGATATAATTTTACAACTGTACTAAAACCAAAATTTATGAAATTTAAAGTATACATATTAAATTTTCTTTTATTCCAATCTGTCTTCGCATGGAGTCAGCAACCGAATATATTAGTTATTACAGCTGATGATATGAACTGGAATACAGTGGCCACTTTTGGCGGAGAACAGCAAGGCGAAAATGTAACTCCTAATATTGATAAACTAGCATTAGAAGGTGTGCGATTTATAAATGCTCATGTGGCTTCTACGGCTTGTATGCCCTCGCGTAATGCTATTAATACGGGGCGCTTGCCGCATAGGAGTGGTGGTGAGGGGTTTCATGATCTCCGCTTTAAGGATATTCCAACAATTCCGAATGTATTTGATGCCAATGGGTATTTTGTAGGTATTTTAGGTAAAGTGCCGCATAGTACTCCATACGAAGGGGTAACACCATGGCATTTAGCAGAAGAAATGGAACGAAATACCAACACCTTCTATCAGCGCACTTCAGAAGTAATAGATTCCGCACTTAATACTGTTGGTAAACCATTTTACCTAATTGTTAACTCCCACGACCCACACCGTCCTTATTATAGTCTTAATAGTGTTGGTACTGATTTAGGGGATAGTAAATCACATCCATCTAAAATATATTATCCTGAGGATGTAATTATGCCATCATGGTTACCAGAGCATGAAAATACTCGTAAAGAAATGGCGGAGTACTTGTGCACATCGCGCAGATTAGATGATGTAGTGGGTGAGGCTTTAAAAGTATTAGATGAACAAGGTATTGCGGATAATACTTTAGTTTTCTTTTTATCTGATCATGGAATGGCAGCTCCTTCCATCAAGTCAAATATTTATCACCATGCCACAAAAACGCCTCTTATTATGCGTTGGCCTAACAATGCAAATGTGCTTGCGGGTTCAACTGTTGAGGAACTGGTTTCGGTTTTAGATATTTTTCCTACCATAACAGAAGCTTGTGGGATTGATGAACCAACTGGCCTTGATGGTAAATCGCTATTGCCATTGCTAGCAGGTCAAACGCAGTCTGGTCGCGATACATTATTCTCAACCTATAATACTACTATTGGCAAAAATATTTATGGATTCAGAAAAGTACATTCTAGCAAATATGCCTATATATTTAATCCTTGGCACGATGGCAGAACAACCTACAATAGTTCTTCTTTAGGGGCAAGTTTTTTTGAAACAATGCTAAATATTGGGCAAACGGATAATTATTGGCAAGAACGATGTGATTTTATTCTAATCAGAACTCCAGAAGAATTTTATGATGTAGAATTAGATCCGGATTGTTTAAATAACTTGATTGATGATGCAGCATATGCTGATGAAATAACAGAATTTAAGGCAAGCCTAGTTAATGTAATGACTCAAAGTGATGATTATATGTTATCAGTATATCAAACATGGGAAACAACACAGAATGTTACATCTACCTATAATGAGTTTGTTAGGGTAATTGAAGAAAATGATTTGGTTGGTCATGCACCAAACTTTGTAGATGTTGACGATAAATGGACCATTTATCCTCCAGAGGGTAGTATTTATGCTGAGGATTTTGAAAATACCATATATAAATATGGTGTATTAGGAGGTGCCACAGTTGATATTGTTGAGAATCCTAAAAAGGAAGGAATCAATACGAGTGACCAAGTTCTAAGAGTCATCCGAGAAGATAGTAATAGGAATAGTTACGTGGGAACATCTGCAGTGGTTGGTGTTTTTGATGCACCTCGTTATTTACATATGAAAATACTAAAAGACAGAGCGAGTGCAACGTATTTCCAGTTTTCTACTGCAGACAATGGCAATAAAGTTAAAAAAGGCCCAATGTCACCTTACGATGCTGATCGCCTTGGCGAATGGCAAGATTTGGTTTTTGATATGGGAGAATATAACGATTGTGGTAAAATTTTCATTCAACCCGATCATTCAACAGATTGGGGCAGCTATACCACATACGTTGATGATATTATTCTCAATAACGACCCTCATTCTAGAGAGCTAATGCCTACTGGAATTGATGTAGCAGATGCAAACAACTTATCTGTATATCCAAACCCTGCAAACAATCGCTTATATATTGATAATATTGAATATAAGAATGTACAGATTGTGGATGTAAAGGGTAAAGTAATAAAGCACGTTAGTTATCAGACTGCTCAAAGTGGAATTGATGTATCAGACCTAAATATTGGATATTACTTTGTACGTATTTCACAAGATAAGCAAGTGTTGGTGCGTAAGTTCCTTAAAAAATAATGTTACCAATTTGGTTTCGATTTAATAGCTAGTATTTCTCAATTAACTTTAGTGAGTTAATTATTAAGTACTAGCTATTTATAATGTTATTAATATCTCGTTTATTGGTTTTCTGTTTTACATTATCAAGAGCTGTTGCCTTATAAAGGAAAACTACTAAGGCTATCAGGCTTTTATCACTGTCAGTTTGGTTTGAGATATTTGAAGCTTATTTAATTCAGTTTACCCTTGGGTATTATTAAAGAGAGCAGCACGGCATAAAGAAACTCCATCAAGCCATAAAGTTTTCGTTCAAGGTCATCAGTAAATCATTCAAAGGCATTGGTAAATGGCATAAGGTCATATACGAATAACTCAAGGCCTCTGGCGAATGATTTTAGGTCACCTCGAAATCGTTGCAAGTCACTCAGAAATGATTTTTGGTCGTGCCAGAATCATTTCAGGTCACTCAGGAATGGCTCCAGGTCATACAGAAATCATTCAAGGTCACTCAGAAATCATTCAAGGTCACTCAGGAATGGCTTCAGGTCATTATTGAAACAGATCGTCCTAATCAAAAATAAATATTATGAGTAAAGTAATCGATGCTTTAATTAGCAAAGCTAGTGTAGCCATTACAAACTGCAAATAAAAGAAGATGGTGAGCAAAAAGAGGTCACTTGAGTTACGAGTAGAGCGAAAGCAAAAAAAATCCCTGATTCAAACTGTATAAATAGTTCAAATCAGGGATTAAATACGTGTATGTTTCTTTATTTTATAATAGCTCTATCATTCTCCCAATAATAGGCTTTATTATCATTAAAAGATTCTAAATCTCTAGTGCAAGGCCAAGTTGTGCTAACTCTAATGCCCAGCTTTCTTCCGGCAGGGAAACCAACGGCGGTATTTTTGTGCCATTGTTCACCTCTTAGTGTCATGTCATATACTAATTCCTGATATTGAGGCTCGTTTATTAAGTTAACAGATTCTAGCGGATCATTTTTTAGGTCATATAATTCTTGGGCTTTATTTTGCCAAATTAGTTTCATATCTCCATTACGATACACCAATCTTTCGCGGTGCATCCAAAATACATCTCGAGGATCTAAAGCCTGATTATCAAATAAACTAGCTGAAAGGTTAACCCCATCAGGTCTTTTTTCTGAAGTATATGAAGATTTGGTGATATCCATTATTGTAGGAAATAAATCCATGGTTAACATTACTTGATCGTTTATCTTAGCTTCAAGTTTTCCTTTCCAATAAAAAAGAGTAGGTACTTTTAAACCTCCTTCATACATATCAACTTTATGACCTCGGTTATCACCATTTACCTTTCCATATTTTACTCCAGTAGGTTCTCCGCCATTGTCCGATGTGAAAATAATTAGTGTATTTTCCAACAGATTATTTTTTTCGAGTGCCTCAATAATTCTACCCACACCATCATCCATTGCCGAAACCATCTCTGAATAACGACGCATATATTCATCCTTAGGGAACTTGTTATCCACTTTGTAAGTATAAAAGTCATCAGTTCGTAAAGGAGGATCATTAGGTCCTTGCATTGGCACGTGTACCGCAGCTTCGGGCAAATAAATAAAGAATGGATGTTCCTTTTCTTTCTCTATAAAATTAACAACGGCATCATTTAATAAGTGTGTTACATATCCTTCTTCTGTACTAGGTTCATGATGTACAAACCAATCAATTTCACTTTCGGTATTGTGTTTAGATATAAAATCGATGTTGCCATCCAAAAAGCCCACAAAATCATCGAAACCATGCGCTTTGGGTTGATATGCTTCTCCAGATCCTAAATGCCATTTACCAAATACGCCAGTTTTGTAACCGTTTTCTTTTAAGATAAGAGGTAGAGATGGATTTGTTCGTGGATCGAATCCAATGCTATCAACGCAATGAAAATAAATATGATCTAAGCCAACTCTTTGCTGGTATCTGCCAGAAAGAAGTGCTACGCGTGTGGGAGAGCATACTGTACTATTTGCATAAAAGTTAGTACACTTAACCCCATTATTAGCTAGTTTATCTAGGTGAGGTGTTGATATGCCTTCTCCGCCAAAACTGCTCAAACCAGCATAACCTAGGTCATCAGCAAGGATTATAATTACATTTGGTTTCTTTGGTGGGGTATTCGCTCTGTTGCAAGAACAGAGCAAAATGGCCATCAAAAACACGCTATATATAAGAACTTTATTCATCATCAAGGTTTTATTTGTTCCAAACTATGCTAGCTGAATTTACTTCACTTGAGTTTGTTCCGATATAGATATTAAATTCACCAGGTTCCCAATCATAAACCAATTCTGAATTAAAAAACTTTAGTTCCTCAGGAGTAATAGTGAAGCTTACTGTTTTAGTTTCTCCGGCAGCTAGTGAAACTTTATTGAACCCTTTAAGTTCCTTAACGGATCTAGATACAGAGGCCTTAGGATCGTTGATATATAGTTGAACAATTTCTTCACCATCTACTTTACCCGAGTTTGTTATCTCCACAGATGCAATGAGTTTATCATCACCTTCTAAGGTGTTTTTGCTAAGTGTGATATCGCTGTAGTTAAACGAGGTGTAGCTTAATCCATATCCAAAAGGAAAAAGAGGTTCATTAGGTACATCTAAGTACTTAGATGTAAATTTGTGATTATGATCGATTGGTCGACCCGTTTTTTTATGATTGTAATAAATTGGTATTTGCCCAACATTACGAGGAAAGGTCATTGTTATTTTTCCTGAGGGGTTATACGCTCCGAAAAGAACATCGGCTATACCATTTCCGGCTTGTACACCAGCATGCCATGTTTCAAGTATCGCATCCACATTATCATTTTCCCAAGTTAGCGTTAAGGGACGTCCATTACTTAATACTAATACTACAGGTTTTCCGGTGTTCAATAGTTCTTGTAAAAGGCGTTTTTGACATGCGGGAATAGAAATATCAGAACGACTTGCAGCTTCGCCAGACCATTTTCTAGGTTCTCCAAGTACTGCAACAATTACATCAGACCTATTAGCTGTTTCAATAGCTTTCTTAAGTTTAGCCTCAGATTCCTTAGGGTCGATAGTAATTTCTCCATTGCTTTTACTGTTTATATTTAAAAGGTAAGGATGCTCTGTGAAAAAAGAACCTTCAGCATATAGCACCTTGGTTTGCTTACTAGCTGCATTTTGGATTCCTTCTAATATTGTAATGATGGGTTCCGTATCTCTTGTGGCAGCCCAAGTACCTAACATATCAATTTTAGTATTTGCAAGGGGACCAATTACTGCAATGGTACCTTCATTTTTAAGCGGAAGTATGTTGTTATTGTTTTTTAATAGAACGCATGATTTTGCAGATAACTCTCGGGCGTAATCTTGATGCTCATCGCATAGCAGTACTTTTTTTGCACGTTTCTTATCATGATATTGGAAAGGTTTATTAAATAAGCCCAATTTGTATTTTGCCTCTAACACTCTTTGGCAAGCCAAATCAATTTCATCTTCGCTTACTTTGCCTTCCTTTAATGATTGACTTAGCGTACCAATATACGACTGGCCAACCATATCCATATCAACACCTGCTTTAAGTGCTTTAACAGCTACCGTTTCTAAATCGCCTAAGCCATGATGCATCATTTCATTAATGGCCGTAAAATCGGTTACAACAAAACCATTAAAACCCCATTGGTCTCTAAGTAAATCAGTCATTAGCCATTTGTTACCCGTTGCCGGAACCATATCAATAACATTAAAAGAAGTCATGGCTGTGGCAGCTCCGGCATCAAAAGCTGCTTTGTATGTTGGTAAGTAATCCTGAAACATAGATATCTTACTCATGTCTACGGTATTATAATCTCTTCCAGCTTCCGAGGCACCATAAAGGGCAAAGTGTTTAACGCAGGCTAATATGGTATTCTCTGCACTAAGGTCGTTGCCCTGATAGCCTTTAACATAAGCCTCTGCAATTTTACTGCCTAAGTAAACATCTTCACCTGCACCTTCAGCAACGCGTCCCCAACGTGGGTCTCTACTAATGTCAACCATTGGAGAGTATGTCCAGTTTATTCCATCGCAGCTTGCTTCAATTGCTGAGATACGTGCCATCTTTTCAATACTTTCAACATCCCACATACACGACATAGCTAACGGAATTGGAAATGTTGTTTTATAACCGTGAATAATATCCCTTCCTGTAATTACCGGAATACCCATTCTTGATTCTTCAACTGAGGCCTTTAAACTATTGTATCCTCCGGAAGCACCAATAAGTCCTTTTTTTATGAATTCTATTTTTCCTTCACCTTCTGAAATCACAGGAAGATTACCAACTCCTGATGAAAGGTTTAGTTGTCCTAGTTTCTCTTCAAGGGTCATTCTATTCATTAAGCTATCTATAAATGTCTCCATGTTATTATTTTGAGCACCAATAGAAACTGATAATAGTAGGCAGATAATTAATGTGTAATTTTTCATACAGTAGTTTTTATGTTTTAAATTCCTTATAAAATTAGGATAGAAACAAAGGAATACTCAGTAAACTTCATCAACTTAAGTTTCATAAGCTAAATATTATAGCTTATCACACCACAACATTACCTATACAAATACTATTTTTAGAAATAACATAACTCATTAATCTATTATAATATAGTATATAAGCGAAAATCTTGGTCGAAAGGGATAAATTGGATATTACGTACAAATAATTCGGCACCATATTTTAATAAGTTGCTCCCTTTATTTTTATTACAGGTAAGCCTGATCAACTAAAATTTAAACACACTTAGTATACTTGCTTTGTAAATAGTTATATTTGCGATACAAAAATTTTCAGATCAAAATGAGCATAGAAAAAGATATTATCAAAAGAAGTAATTCAAGTTGTGAACTTTGCGGATCAACTGAAAGTCTATCGATATATACGGTACCAGCCTCTCCTAAGGATGGTATTGATGCAAGCATTCATATATGTAATACTTGTGCCTCTCAAATTAACAACCCAGAAACGGTTGATGTTAATCATTGGCGCTGT
The DNA here is from genome assembly GCF_947489045.1 of Saccharicrinis aurantiacus. Classification (NCBI taxonomy): domain Bacteria; kingdom Pseudomonadati; phylum Bacteroidota; class Bacteroidia; order Marinilabiliales; family Marinilabiliaceae; genus Saccharicrinis; species Saccharicrinis aurantiacus. The sequence continues at coordinate 1,033 of NZ_CANLCN010000016.1, read as the reverse complement.
TTAAATGACAGTATGTGGAGTGAAGTTCCGGCGGTACAAGTGATGGCTTGGCGTATGTTAAATCGCTTAAAAGCAGAAGGCTGGCCTCAGGATTTATTAGAGATGCTTTATCTTGAAGAAGATATGAAAACATGGGCAGAAGCTGATGGTGATGGGGAAGAGGATGAGTTTGCCATTAAGCATATTGATAGTAATGGTGTTCGTTTACAAGCTGGTGATACCGTAGTTTTAATAAAAGATTTGAATGTTAAAGGCGGTGGATTTACAGCAAAAAGAGGTACTGCAGTAAGAGGAATCGGACTTGTGCACGATAATGCAGAGCAAATTGAAGGAAGAGTTAATGGGCAGCATATTGTATTGCTAACTCAATACGTTAAGAAAACAAATTAAAATACCATACAGTTTTAACTGAATAAGGCCTTGTGACTGATATTGCAGGGCCTTTCTGTTATAAAGGCTCTAATAGTCAATAATCAGATGAACACTCGATTAATAATTATTAGTAACTTATCATTTTTATAAAACTAATTTGATATGAAGACTGAAATTATTGAATTACTTACAATTGGAGATAAGCTTATTGCTGAAGAAATACAAAGGATACTTGAAGATAAAGGGATTTATGCCCTATTAGAGTCTGATAACCCTGCCTCATCATTTTTAAATACTTCTGCTGGTACAGGTACAATTGAGAATATAAGTATAAAAATAAACAGTTTAGATTACGAAAAAGCAAGCACTGTTATAAAAGACACTAGCTACAGCGATTTGCTAACTAAATGATAACTGACTTAAAGCCAAAGTGTAAACTATTTTACACGAAAAAAGGGAAACTAAATAATTAGCTTCCCTTTTTTGCGGTCTGGACGGGACTCGAACCCGCGACCTCCGGCGTGACAGGCCGGCATTCTAACCAGCTGAACTACCAGACCCGGTCTTTTTGTTTTTTATATAATGCGGTCTGGACGGGACTCGAACCCGCGACCTCCGGCGTGACAGGCCGGCATTCTAACCAGCTGAACTACCAGACCAG
>NZ_CANLCN010000015.1:0-147648 GCF_947489045.1 Saccharicrinis aurantiacus | reverse complement strand
ATGATAATTTCATAAAGCACTATTAAACAGGTAAATATAATTTTCTGTCATTGGTAGGAACGAAGGAATCTCAAGGCATCGAGTACAGCACATTATTCAGTGATCAATTATAGGTTATAAATGGCTTTACAGCTTGCCTTAAGATCGCCGCGTTCCTCGCGATGACGCAATATCGTATAGCAAGCTGTAAATCATCATTAACTAAGACAAGCCTTTATATAGTAGCTTATGTGATTAAAAATATTCGGTTAAGCCAAGATAAAATGCACCTTCTCCCTTCATAGAAATTCCATAATCTAAAGAAAGGTTGGTACGTGTTTTCTTATTGATTTGTATACGAAGTCCGGCACCTACGGCAACTTGCAATTCATCAAATAAATGTACTTGATCCATCTCTGAGGATGCTGTAGTAGCATTGGCAAATATAACCCCACCCAATAAATCAGGATTACTTTTAACAACAATTTGGATACCCACCAAGTGCTCTAAGCACAGAATAGTTGCTTGCTAAAAATATTGAATCAGTTGTATTCTAAACCCATTAAAGTGATTGGGTGAGTTATTGTTTTTTACAATTACATATTCATATCGGTATTCAATTATCATGGTAGGCGATAAAGTATGACCAATCGCCAGTGTGTTTTTCCACTGTAATAACTCTTTTGTAACATCATTCTTTCCATAAAAGAATTCACTCATAGGGCGCAGATAGAGCCTATTGGGTGTGGGTAAACTTTGTTTTAACTCTATCCGGTATCTTAAGCGTGTATTAAATTCGTTATCTATATTAGGATTAAAAAAAATACGTTGCTCAAACATAAACCGGTGAGTTAACAAGGTATTGGTACTTAAATTATGATCAAATAATAATGATTGAAACGGTCGTAATTCGTAATGAAGAAGGCTCCCTTCTTGTATGGCAAAATTGCTGCGTTGACCAAGCCCTATTCTAAACCAATGATTCATTCTATGAAAGTAGGTAGTTCTAAATTCTAGTCTGTTCCATAAGTCCTTAGGCTGAGTATGCCAACCACTAGCAATAGATAATTTACTTTGATTATTTAAGGTAGTTTGACCGAAATAATATAACCTCCCTTGATTACTTATTTGTGCATTAATAGCTTGTACAACAAATAGACTTATTGTTAGAAGTATATATGTGGATTTATTTTTATACATCCAGACTAAATTTTAAAAATCAAGATTTGCAGCTAGTCCATTCTTAATCTATTTCTGTGCCAAATTACTCTAATTAAGAGGCGAATATTTATACAATAAAGTCAACCTGTTGTATAAAACAGTAGCATATGATATAGTGAGTTGTGTATGTGTAGTTGCTTATTAATTTTTTGATGGAGTATTCATCATTACTTCTTCTAAGGTGAACTTAGCCGGTTGCTGACGCGGAGGATACTCCTGAAAGGTAGATGTCATTTGACCTACCTGTGCTTGTGCCGGAACTGCTAAGAACTGACCTACTCGCTCCATCCATTCGTAATAACCATTGGCATCAGTAAAGGCTTTATAGAAGTAATTTATGTCAATCATTTGATGATGTTTTTGGTATTAAAACAAGGGCTTTATTTATATCATATTAATTGATACCTTTTGCAGAAGCTAAGTAAAAAGTAAACACTATGAATTACCAAGATTTAGGATATAACGATACATTACAACAACATAAAACCCAACAAGGACTTGGTGACTTTGAAGTGGGCCGTGTTATATTAGAACACAAAGAGCGTTACGTGGTAAAAACACCCACCCAAGAGTATGAGGCCGAGTTAATGGGTAACTTGCGCTTTTCGGCTAATAGCCGATACGATTTACCTGCTGTTGGCGATTGGGTAGCCTTTATGGAATACGATGAGGGTAAGGCTTTGATTCAGGCAGTGTATCCGCGGCACTCAATTATTGAGCGCAAGGCAGTGGGTAAAACCGGACAGGTGCAAATTATTGCCACTAATATTGATTATGGATTAATTGTGCAGGCGGTGGACCGCGATTTTAACCTAAACCGTATTGAACGTTACCTTACCATATGTAATTCATCAAAGGTAAATCCTATTATTGTTTTAAGTAAGGTTGATTTAATTAGCGATGCGGAATTGGCCAATATCAATGCGCAAATACAAGAGCGCATCAACGATGTTCCAGTGGCGTATGTGAGTAACACATCCATTGGCTATAGCCAGATTGAACAGTTTATAGAAGTGGGTAAAACCTATTGTTTGTTAGGATCTTCGGGCGTTGGAAAATCCACCCTATTGAACGGACTAGCAGGTACCGCCGAAATGAAAACCGCCGAAATAAGCACAGCTGTTAATAAAGGGAAACACACTACTAGCCATCGCGAACTAATTGTACTAGCCAATGGCGGCATTTTAATTGATAACCCAGGTATGCGCGAGGTGGGTATTACCGATACATCGGGAGGATTAGAGCTTACCTTCGAATCGATTTTAGATTATGCTGAGCATTGCCGCTATAACGATTGTACCCATATGCACGAGCAAGGCTGTGCCATTATTGAAGCCGTTGAAAATGGCGAAATAGATGAGGCTGCCTATGCCAACTTCCAGAAAATGGAGAAGGAACGAATGCATTACGATTCGGATGCGCAAGAGCGCAAGAAAAAAGGTAAAGACTTGGGTAAGCTGATTAAAAATATGAAGAAGGATAAAAAGAAGAATAATCTATGATGCCATATCATTGTAAGTGATTGCAATGATAAGGCATCATAGATTACATAGAGAGAGTTGAGTTATTTGACTAGAACGACATTTTCCAAATATCATTGTATACCTTGTATTTACTGTCTTCAGTACCCACGCCTCCAATGAAATAGATGTTATCATCTATGCAAAATGAACTTGCACCTAACCTTGGTGAAACAAGGATAGGGTCTCTTTCTTTAAACTCATCTTTAACAGTATCATACATCCAAATTGATGGGTGTTGGTAGTTCATTCCCATTTCTTCTTGGCCTCCTCCTGGGTAACTGTAATGAAAACTAGCCTCACGAACAATGAAACAATAGTTGTTTTGTACTGTAGTATGAGAAAAAAAGTAGGGTGGGCCATCATTTCTAATATGCCAGTCAGTTTTTGTTTTTAATTGCCACGTATTGTTTAAAATATCATATTTGTAAATAAAGAGTACGTTATTTTCTGTATCTAATCCATAAACCTCATTATTAATTACAAATATATCTCCATAAAATTCTTCGTTATTTGGATTTGCATTTTCGTAAATTAATTTATGCGACATGGTCTCAGGCTTGAATTCAATTAAGGTATTGTTTAAACAATATATCTTATCGTTTACTGAGAACCAATTTCCTTGATAATAATGAGCCGCATCTTTATTGGATAACTCCGAAATACTCCAACTCTCAGAATCTATGTTGTATGATATGAAATGAGAATCATAAAACCAATAAAAAGAGGAGCCTTGGTTAAAACACTTAATGTCAGACCTTGTAAGATCCTCAACACTAATATCACTTGGGTAATCACTAAGTCTGGTCCATGTGTTTTTAGAAGGGTCGTAGCACCAAAAATCTTTTAGCATACTTGCATCGTCACTCATGTACTGATCATGTCCGAGTCCATAGTATCCCTTTCCATTATAAGAAAATGAAATGGCTTGGTATCTTTCCGTACCTGGAAAATCAGCCATTTTAACCCAGTCATAGTCAGAGGTGTGAAAGGAATTGGTTTGACCATACCAAGTGCCACTTTCATTACTGCAAAATAAACGCGCATAATATTCTGTATTCAACTCAAGCCCAGTTATTGTATCATTTATAATTCTCTTGTTAGCACCACTTAAGGTGTTATCGTTAATAGTAGGCTCACTAGAAGTGCTCCAACAAATACCACTCTTAGTTATCTTATCACTGCCGTGAGATATTGATCCACTGAGTATGGCATAAGTACCACCAACCTCATTTACCTTAATACCTGTTATAGCTGATGAAAGGTCTTCGTCTTTTTTACACGATAAAAAAACAATCGTTAGTAGAGCTAGTTGAATAAATGTGTTTAGTTTAATCATGATTGAATAGTTTAGATAATAAGTATTAGAAATCTAGTGCATAATATGATTGTGCTCAAATATATACATTATTATAATTTTACGATGTGTCTGCACCTATAGAAACTGTTTAAATTGGTTGAGATATGCTTCATACATTTTTTTTGAGAAAAACATCTTAAGAGAAGCTCTTCGTTTTTATGCGTATTATTAATACCCGGGGTTTTATTGAAAGAGAACTTGCTAAACCGAAAAGTAAAATAGCATTAAAACTCTCCAATCGTATTTATATGGTACCTATGGGCAATTAATAATTTACGAATTCATTTTTACTTACTGACTAAAAACTGTGGAACTAAAGATTTACAACAATGCGTTTTATTATTTACGGTTGCGAACCGTAAACCAAATACCTACTATTTTTTATTGGTTTGGTAATATTGCTATCAGTAGTTATAAGATCAAGAATATTAGAATACACAAATGAAAGAACTCAGAAAAAGTATAACCCATAAACACCCAATACCAGAAGTTATTTTGGAAGACTTTATTGCCCAATGGGAAATTGTTACGCATCCTAAAGGTGCTATTTTGTCGGTACCAGATAAAACCGATAAGTACTTATTTTTTTACCATCAAAAGCTCTCTAAACAATACCATTCGATTCATGTTTAAACTGATAGATTCACTCAAACAAAAAATATGAAACAAATAGTAATAGCAGCATTTTTAATTTGCTTAACAGCAAACACATTCGCTCAGGAAGAGAACGACTTTATTAAGTTAGCTCAAAAAGTATTTCAGGCTGATAAAAAAGAAATAATAAAGGCCAATATGGATATTAGTGAGGCTGATGCCCCTGCATTCTGGAGTCTTTATGATGAATATCAAGATAAATTAAAGGAAGCCAACAGTAGTAGTATTCATATTATTCAACGCCTTTTAGATGTTGAAGTAGCAATTGATACAGAAGAAGCCGAGGCAGTTTGGCAGACTTATCAAAAGAATATGCAAACAAAGCTTACCCTACAAAAGAAGTATTTTAAGAAGTTTAAAAAGATATTATCATCAAGTGAAGCGGTGCGTTACTTCCAAGTAGAAAACAAAATAGCGGCCTTAATAAATGCGCATTTATCGATGGAAGTTCCTTTGGTAGAAAAATAAACAATACAAATAAAAATGGCCGTTGTAATTAAACAACGGCCAAAATTTTATTTTTTATATATGCGGTTATTCTGCAGGCCAATAACGAGTTCCATCAATTTTAATAGCTTCGTCAACACCATAGTAAGTATATTTAACGGTATCTACAGTTGAAGTACCTTCGTAATCACCAGAAAAAGTTTTAATAATTAAATCAGCTTCTTCTCCGATAGGAGCTTCTATTGCTTCCCACATAATTTTATAATCAGCGCCTCTTGAGGTAGTAAAAGTACCTTTTGCATCAGAGTTAAACGTATAAGTTTCCTTATAGTCTTCATATGAATAATACCATTCTCCTACTAATGCAGCTAATGCAGCTTTCGTTTCAAAAGAAACGGTTCCTTCAGCAATTGCATTGCCTGAGGCATCTTTAGCAGATACTTTAACATCGTAAGTAGTAGCAGCCGATAAATTATTAAAAGTATAATTTAAACCTTGCTCTTTAGCAATAGACATCTCATACTCTAGTTCTTCACCTTTTTTAGCATAGTCAATATCATAAAATAGTGCGCCTTCTACTTCACTAAAAGCAATTGTGGCTTCCGTTAACTTTGAACTAGAGTTTGTAACAGTTATCTCTCCCATCTTTGGGTCATCATCATCGTTGCTACAAGAAGTTATAGATAAAGAAAAGGCAATAGCAATTGCTAAAAGATTAAATAATTTTTTCATAATAAATTTAAGTTTATTGTTTAATATGTAAACATAACTACGTTAGTAAATGTAATTGGTTGCTGAAAAAAAAGGAGACGTTATGGTTATAGGGGTTAATGGATTTATTCAGAGAGTAGAAGGTTGTTAAATAATTTCTACATGTGCAATAGTAACTCGCGAGGGTGTATTGGGCAGGTGACTGTTGTATGTAATAGAAAGGTATGAGGTATAGGTTTTATGTAAGCCTACATTTATACTATTGCAGTTCCATCTTTATTTTCTTCAACGCTCTATAAATTTGCACCTCAACAGTCTTTGTTGAAATGTTTAGTTTTTCTGCAATTACTTTATGAGGCATTTCTTGTTCTCTACTCATTTTAAAAATTTGAGCACACTTACTCGGAAGTAGGGCAATAGATCTTTCAAGTTTGGCGGCAGTATCCTTTAAATTTATGTTGTCTTCAATAGTATTGTCAAAATCTAAGGCATGGTCATTTTGTTCCATATCAATTGACACGTTTTTCATGTTTTTTGCATTTACCTTAAATGCTTCGTAACGAATAGAGGCAAATAAATAAGCTTTCAAACTTTTCTTAATTTCAATACTATCCTTTATAGTCCATATTTTAAAAAATACATCTGATATGATGTCTTTCGCAATGTCCTCATCTTTAGTTATTGTGATAGCATATTTTTTTAGTTCAGCATAGTGTTTAACATATATTTCTTCAAAAGTGTTCTTATCTCCAGTTTTTAGTTTAGTTAAAATATGACTGTCATATTCTGTCATGCCGTGTTGTATATGTAGTGTTAGTTAAATGTGCTGCAAACTTAAAAATATATACAGCGTCGTTAGCAGAGGTTTGTGTTATCATTATGTGAACTTAATATTATCTTTATTTTCCTTGTAAGGGATTGTAATTTCAGAATACTCATAGGTAAAGATGAAACATAAAAATCAATGAAATTTGAAATTACAACTACCATGAATCAATTAAAATTAACTTCAGTATTGTGTATGTTCTTAGGAGCAATGTTGGCGATGCCTTTATCAGCCAATACACGTTTAATAACAAATGGCGATGGGTCAGCACAATCACCTTTATCTGTTACTCAGGTTTTAGAAGCAAGTATGGATGGGACCGAAAACTGGGTGCAGGGTTATATTGTGGGGGCGGCCATTAATTCTCCAATGACCGAAGAAGATCCAACAAGTTATAGTTTTGAGGTGCCTTATGGAAAGAATACCAATATTCTTATAGCTGATAACCCCAATGAAACGGATGTAAATAAATGTGTACCTGTAGAGCTATCACCTTCCTATCGTCCCTTAATTAGTATTGATGATAATCATGACTTTAAGAATAAACAAATTACAGTATATGCCAAGCTACAGCGCTACTATCAAGTTAATGGTTTAAAGGGTTTGAGCGATTATTCATTCCCAAATGCCACCATTGTTCTTAATCTCTCTCGTATGAGTTTTGGTCAGGTTATGCATAACAATACAAGCGAACCAATAGAAGTAGAAATTACACCCTTTGAAATAGAAGGTACTGTAAACCTAGAAGCACCTGAACATTTTGAGGTTTCACTAACAAAAGATGGAAACTATACTTCAAATGCTTCTTTTAATGCCACAACAAACGAAACTACCACAGCTTATTTTCGTTTTGCTCCAAACAATAGTGTAGCAGGCGATATTTATGATGTATTCACCATTTCAGGAAGCTCAGAGAGTAGGATTATTAATGTATATGGTTTTGCAGGCGAGGGCGATGCAAAAGGTTCTGAAAATAACCCTTATAGCGTTTCAGAGGTTCGACAAAATCAAGGTATAGGTCATGGTTGGGGCGAAGGTTATATTGTAGGTATTCCTGATGATGGACCCGTTTATTACTGGGATGCAGAAGATGGTGAGTGGTTACATACAAAAGGTTTAATATTAGCCGATAATCCTAATGAGAGAAATCCTCATAACGTAATCCTTATTCGTTTAACGGATACACCAAATACACAAATTAGAAATGATGTTAACCTTAAGGATAATCCTGAATTGTATGCACAAAAAATAAAATTTGGTGGCTCGCTAGCTACGTATTACGGTGTGCCTGCAATCATTACTATTGATAATTATTCGTTTGATGTGCAAACAGAATACACTATTAATTATAATGTTAATGGTGGCGAGGCTATTGAGGATGATTTTTATACTGCAGAGTCTGAAACCTTTTTGTTACCCATTCCTACTAAAACGGATTTTGTTTTCGAAGGCTGGTTTAATAATGCGAACCTTGAAGGGGATGAGATTAAGGAAGTTGTTACAGGTAGTGCTGGTGATTTGTTTTTGCATGCAGCATGGGGTAAAGCAACTAATATTGATGCCGATACTGAAAATACGTATACAATTTTCCCAATACCTTTTAATACCAATATAAATGTTTCAAATATTGATGCTGATGTTGCTATGGTTGAGTTAATTGATATAACAGGATCTGTTATTAATCAAAAAATAGCCAACGATTCTACGATTAGTTTTAATACCGCGAAGCTCTCAAATGGCATTTATTTTATTAGAATTACTAAAACTAACGGAACATCAATCACTCAAAAGGTTTTAAAATAATAAATCATTATTAGATACTCAGGTATAATAATTAAGTTATACCAACTTATATGCGAGCGACTATCTCTTTTTTTTGAGGTAGTCGCTCGTTATTTTACAGGGTGTCAAGCAAAGGCTTTAAAATAGCTTGTTGCGAGTTAAGTTCATGTAAACATATCGTTAACAATCGTATGTTGTGTAAGGGATGTAAGCCTTAATTAGCTCATAGGGGTAAAGTATAATTATTAAAGACGAAATTATTATTACCATGAATCGATTAACATTATTAATGGCTTTATGCCTTGGCTTTTTCTTGTGCATCTCGTGTGAAAAGGAAGAAACTTCAACACCTAATGGACCCATTGGCGATCCGAAAATCGCTTCCATTCTCGATTTAAGAGAGTTGGCTTTAGATGGTAAAAATACCATTACCGAAAACTATGTTATAACAGCTGTAGTTACACTTTCTCCTGAAAACGGACAGATAGAACAGCCGTCTTTTATTATTCAAGATGGAACATCGGGCTTAACGGTTAATGTAAACTCAAATCACAACTATAAGGTGGGGCAAAAAGTAGAGATTTATGCTCATGCTGGTAATATAGATAAAACAACTGTTGGTAATATGGAGTTATCGCTTACTGCTGATAGCAAGATTACTGTTATTGAAGAAAATGCAGAACTTCCAGAACCAATTGAGCTAAGTATTGAAGTTTTATTAGCAGGTGGTCACGAGGATGAGCGTATTGTTATAAAAAATGTTCAATTCGAAGCCGAAGAAGGAACCTATTCGGATGGAAATCATAGAATTATTTCGTGCGATAACCAAGCAATAGCAAGCGTGTATGTGCGAGACGAAGCGTCTTTTGCCGATGAAAGTATTCCGCTTGGTAATGGTTCGTTTATTGGTATTGCTGTTAAACGAATGGTACCACAAATATTAGTGTCTGCATCGGACTTATTAAATGATATGGATGGCAACAGATGTGATGTTGAAGAAGGTCTTGAAGATGGCGATGGATCATTAGATGCACCATACAACGTTAAACAAGTTTTACTGAGTGATATGGATGGTTCTACCCAATGGGTGCATGGTTACATTGTTGGTGCGGCAATTAACTCGCCAATGACACCTGATGATCCAACAAGTTATAGCTTTGCGGTTCCATACGGTAAAAATACCAATATACTTATCTCCGATCGTCCTGATGAAACTGACATTACCAGATGTATACCTGTTGAGTTAACAACTAGTTTCCGCCCGCTTATAAGTATTGAAGATAATCCGGAGTTTAAAAATAAAAAGATTACGGTTGAGGCAGATCTTATTCGATACTATCAGGTGAACGGATTAAAAGCTTTAAAACAATATACCTTTACCGAAGAAACGATTGTTCTTAATAGCACCAAAATGAATTTTGGTCAGGTTGATGATAATGAAGTAAGTGAAGCGCAAGCCATCACAATCATTCCATACCAAATAAATGGTGATATCACCATAACGGCACCAACTCAATTCGAAGTTTCCTTATCAGCTGATAATGGATACGAGACCTCAGTATCTTTTGCAGCTACAACTGATGAGCGCACAACCGCTTATTTCCGCTTTGCTCCTGATGGAAGCATCCAAGGAGATGTTGAACTTGATTTTGAAATAGCAGGTGGCGACCAAATTCGTTTGGTTGAGGCTTATGGTTTTGCAGGCGATGGAGATCCAAAAGGATCAGAGAATAATCCATACTCAGTAGCAGAGGTTAGAGATAACCAAGGTATTGGATACGCTTGGGGCGAAGGTTATATTGTTGGTATTCCTGACGATGGACCTGTTTACTATTGGGAGCCTGTTAATGGCGAATGGTTGCACACTAAGGGATTAATTTTGGCTGCAAGTCCTAGCGAAAGAGATCCTGCAAATGTGATATTAATTCGTTTAACAGGTGATACAGATACCGATATTAGAGACGAAGTGAATCTAAAAGATAACCCATCGCTTTACGGCAGAAAAATTAAGTTTGGGGGATCAATAAACACTTACTACGGTATACCTGGAATCATTGAGATTGACGGTTATTCATTGGTAGACTAATTAGGTTCAAAATATAAATTCAAGGGTTGCGATTATCGTAACCCTTTTTAGTATTTAAACAAAAATGAAAGTACATTATATACTAATCATAGTATTGACTTTAGTTCAAACTATTTCAGCACAAACCATAAATCCGCTTATTATTGCGCATCGCGGAGCATCCGGTGATGCACCTGAAAATACGGTAGCCTCAGCCAATTTAGCTTGGGAATACAATGCCGATGCTGTTGAAATAGATATTTATTTGAGCAAAGATCAAAAAGTAATGGTGCATCACGATGCCAGTACCAAACGAATTTGTAATAAAGATTTAATCATCAAAAAAACAGGATCTAAACAATTACGAAAACTCGATGCGGGTTCGTTTAAAGATGATAAATACAGCGGCGAAAAGATTCCATTCCTCAGTGAGGTAATTGAAACAGTACCTGTAGGTAAGAAATTAGTAGTAGAAATAAAATCGGGTATCAATGTGGTCGATCAAATGGCCAAGGTAATTGAAGCATCGGGTAAATTGGACCAAATGATATTTATATCCTTTCACTTTGATGCCATTGTAAAAGCCAAGCAGTTATTTCCTAATAACAAAAGCTTTTTTCTAATTCATAGTTTATCCGATGATTATGCAAACTTGTTTCAAAAGGTAAAGGACAATAAGCTTGATGGGGTTGATTTAAACTACAAATTAATTGATGAAACGGTTATGCAAACAGCCCAGAATATGGATTTAGAGTTACATTGTTACACCGTTAATGATGCCGCAATAGCAAAAGATTTAGCAAAGCTTGGCGTACATAGTATAACTACCGATTTTCCTAAAAAGATGACTCAGGCGATCGCCATGAAGTCCGAATTTAGCACAAAATAGATAGTAAGATTAACTTAGTATTAAGCGGATACTTCTTCTGAAAAAATCAGAAGTGAAGTATCCGCTTTTTTAATGCACACATTTACTGAATACTATGCTTATTAATTGGCATTGCGAGGCATTAACAAATTGTTAAATGCACATTTGCGTGTAAGAGATTGTGCCTTTTCGGTCTCTATACTATGTGCACAATAAACAAGGACAATAGCGATAAAGCTCAGTTCGGATACAGAAACAAAGAGAAAGAAATCTAAAAGGAAAAATGAAAATTTTAAAACAATTACAACAAAGTTTACGGTTAAGGAAAATACAAGGTGCGTTTTCTTTATTTGTTGCTTTAATGATAACATCAACTGCAGCGGCTAATATTAAGATTGAGCACAATCAGTCTTTATCATTGGCACAATTTATTCAAGTGATTGAGGGTGCTGAGGAATATTTTTTTTCCTATTCAAGCGATATTGAAACATACTTAAACGAACATATTATAATTGAAGAGGGTGTTTATGATATTTCGGATGTAACCGAAATTATTGAAGAAAAAGTACATCTTAATTGCGATATCATCGGACAATCAATAATTCTATCAGAGCCAGATAAAGGCACTGTTATAGTAAAAGGAACAGTATACGAGGCTTCAACCATGGAATCTTTACCAGGTGTAATGGTAGCTGCCATAAACGGAACAACCGGAACAGTTACCGATTTTAATGGTGAATTCTCATTATCTGTAAATGCCAATGATTCTTTACTGTTTTCTTTTATTGGTTTTGTTAATCAAACAGTAAAAATAAATACAGCTAGCAATTACCAAATATATCTCGAAGACGAAGTTCACGGCCTTAACGAGGTTGTGGTAACCGCCTTGGGTATTACTAAAGAGCAAAAGAAAATTGGCCATGCCATTACAAAAATTGATAATGAATTAATACAACAAGGTGGTAGTACCGATATGGCCACAGTGCTATCGGGTAAAGTTCCGGGTATGCAGGTGAATACTGCAGCATCAGGCCCTGGCGGATCATCCAGAATTGTATTAAGAGGGGAAGCTTCCTTAAGTTTAAACAATAACGAAGCACTTATTGTGGTAGATGGTGTTCCCATTAATAATACCATGACGGGTAATGGTGGTAGCGCTTATTTAGGAGGTACACAGCCTGTGGATTATGGTAATGGATTATCGGATATTAATCCTGATGATGTGGAAAGTATTTCGGTATTAAAAGGTCCTAATGCTGCTGCTTTATATGGATCAAGAGCTGCAAATGGGGTTGTTTTAATCACCACAAAAATGGGGAGCAAAGGAAAAGGTATTCAGGTGGCTGTTAATAGTAGCTATATGATTGAATCGCCCAACCGTAATCTTGATAAGCAGTTTGAGTACGGTAGCGGAAAGCGTGCTTATCACGATTACTATTCGTACGGATCGAGTCCGTATGGTGCAAACACAGCATCTAGTCACACATGGGGACCTGCCTACGATGGCCAGTATTATTATCAGTACGATTCGCCACGTAATATTGATGGTTCTTACCTAGAACCAACGGAGTGGAAGTCGTATGGCGATCCGCAGGATATGTTTTACCACAATGGTTATACACTTAAAAATAACGTAACTATTTCGAGTGGTGATGATGAAAATAATTTTAGAGGAAGTATTACGCATACTAAAAATGAGTGGATTATGCCCAATACAGGGCAGGAGCAGTTAACCATCAGTTTAAATACCAAGCAAACTTTATCCGAGAAGAGTTCGGTTTCTTTAATTACTAACTATTACCACCGCCAAAGCGATAATTTACCAACCGGAGGTTACAATAAACAGTCTGTTCCTTATGCCATTCTTTGGTCGCAAAGTAACGAGGATTTAAATTGGTATAGAGATTATTGGGCAGAAGGTGAAGAAGGTCGCAAACAAAAAGATTTACCTAACGATACCTCTGATAATCCTTATTTTATTGCCTACGAACATTTAAACGAATCAACCAGAGATAGAATTTTATCAAACGTTAAGTTCGATCATAAATTTTCTGATCATTTACGATTCTTTGCACGTACGGGTGTCGATTTCTCTGCTGAAGAGCGTTATACAAAACGACCGTGGGATACCAGAAATCACTTGCAGGGGATGTATCAAGAACAAAAAGTGAATCGTTTAGAGAATAATACAGATTTCTTATTCTCTTCAGACTTTACCAGCGGTGATTTCGATTTTGGCGTAAGCTTAGGGGGTAGTTATATGTACCAAAAGTACTCTAATATTAGAGCTACGGCTGAGTTTTTGCGTACGCCGGGCATCTATAACTTAGATAACTCATTGGAACGCCCAATTGCTTACAGTTACCGAAGCGAAAAAGCGGTAGGTTCGGTATACGGAATGGCAAACATGGGTTATAAAAACTTTTTGTTTGTTGATGTAACTGCCCGTAACGACTGGTCAAGTACTTTAGCTGTTGGCAATAACTCCTATTTTTATCCATCCTTATCAACTAGTTTAATCATGTCTGATGCTGTGGATTGGTTTAGCGATACTGCATTAACGTTTTGGAAAATCAGAGGATCTATAGCTAAGGTTGGTAACGATACAAAGCCATACCAATTAGAGAATTATTATGCCAATCACGCTCTGGATGGCAGTTATACCAACCCCAATACCTTATTAAATAAAGACCTTAAACCTGAGATAACTAACTCTTACGAAATAGGTACTGATATTGGATTCTTTAACAATAGAATTAACCTCGACCTAACTTGGTATGTGGCCAATACGCATAATCAAATTGTATCTATGCCTGTTGATAATGCTTCTGGTTTTAATGCTGTTATTATGAATGGTGGCCACATCCGAAACAAAGGTTTCGAAACGGTTTTAAATATAAAAGCCATCAACAAGCGAAACTTTACTTGGAAATTATCTAAAAACTGGTCAACAAACTCAGGTGAGGTGGTTGAATTGGTTCCGGGAGTTATTGATAATTATGTGATGGGATCGCATATTGCCAATAGAGTTTCCATTGAAGCCCGACCAGGTGAGCCATTGGGTAATATTTACGGATTGGGTTATGCACGTGATAATGATGGCAACATTATTTTTAAAGATGGTTTGGCCGAAAAAACCGACGAGCGTATTTTATTGGGTAATATCTTCCCTGATTTTAGAGGTGGTATCCACAACGAATTCCGATATAAGAATGTAACTCTTGGCTTTCAGTTCGATTATCAAGTAGGCGGACAGGCATACTCATTAACGCATTCTGTTTTATCTTATACAGGTCGCCATGTTAATACATTAGAAGGCAGGGGCGAAGAAGGAATTATTGGTCAAGGTGTTCGATTAGATGAGGCAACAGGTCAATATGTACCAAACGATGAGGCTGTGGGAGCTGCTTATTATTACAACTCAATGTACGAGCGCGATCAGGTTGAGGGGAATATATTTGATACCAGTTACCTAAAGTTAAGAGAGCTTAGGGTACAATACACCTTGCCATCAAGATGGTTAAATAAAAGTTACTTGAGTAGAGCATCGGTATCGTTCTTAGCCAATAACTTATTTATTTGGACCGACTTCCCGGGTTACGATCCAGAGGCGGCTACTTTATCCGATGGAGCAATTACTCCAGGGGTTGAAACAGGCGGTTTTCCATCAACCAGAAGTTATGGTGTAAGCGTTAATCTAACCTTTTAATACAGCATCCTTTTAAATAATGAAATATTCAATAAAACAGTTCGTTAGGGCTAATTCACAAAAAATATATCATATAGAAATGAAAAAATATATGAAACAACTATTCGTTTTATGTTGTCTTTTACCTTTGTTAAGCGGCTGCTTCGACTTTGAGGAAATAAACGACAATCCCAATAATATTAAGGATGTAGATCCGGGTGGTTTATTGGGGGCAGCAATTTACGATGGTGTTCATCGTAATTTATACAACTCGCACAGGTTTGGTATGTACTTGGGGCAGCAAGTCACCAATACATCGCTTATTAACGAAATACATCGATATGTTATTTCGCCTGCTGAGTCCAATCGTATTTACGATTACTTATATCGTATTTTAAACGATGTTGAGGATATTATTAACAATTCAAAAGAGAATAATTATCCAAATTATGAAGCAGCAGGGTACGTACTTAAGGCTTGGATGTTCTCAATATTGACTGACACTTTTGGCGATGTTCCTTATTCGGAGGCCCTAAAGGGAAAGGATAAAGATTTTATGCCCAAGTTTGATACGCAAGAGGCTATTTATACCGACTTATTAAAAAATCTCGATTATGCCTCAACCTTATTTGATGAGGCTAACGGTTTCCAGTTTGGAGGCGATTATTTATACAATGGCGATGTGGTAAAGTGGCAGAAGTTCTGTAATTCTTTGCGTATAAAATTATTGATGCGATGTTCTAAGCGTTCAGAAATAAATGCACCAGAAAGAATCGCTTTGATTTATCAAAACGAACCACTTTTTAGTTCATATGAGGATGGTGCTGTTTTGCATTATACTGGCGACGGGGCTTTTCGTAACCCATTTACCACATCCAATAGCGATAATTTTGAAGCACGCTTAGCTGCATCAACCACATTTATTGATGTGATGAATTATAATCTTGATCCGCGCCGTTATGCCTATTTTACTGATGTAAGTGGTGAGTTTAATGGTCTTCCTTCAGGTGTTGATCCTGAGGAAGTGAGTTCTCACCCACGCTTGGCTCGTTTACGTCCTGAGTTTAGAGACCCGCAATGCAAAGGCAGCATTTTAACCCATGCCGAGTTGGAATTCTTTTTGGCCGAAGCGGCTTTAAAGGGTTGGATTAGTGCTTCGGCCGAAACGCACTATGAGGCAGGTATTCGTTCGTCAATGAAATATTGGGGCGTAACAGATAGCGATACTGAGCAATTCCTTCTTCGCGAGAAAGTAATATTTGATGGTACTTTATATCAAATATTTGAGCAAAAATGGATCGACTCCTATTTTAATGGCATGGAAACATGGATTGAATACAGACGCAACCGCATGCCTGAGTTTAATTTCACTGGCCATATGGGAAATGGCGGACAAACGCCAACACGTTTTATTTATCCTACATACCTACAAAGTTTAAATGCTGATAATTACGAAGAAGCCGTTGAACGCATTGGTGGCGATAATATGCAAACCGTTTGTTGGTGGGAAAAATAATCATTAACAGCATCCTTACACAGAATTATAAAAGATGAAAAATATTATAGCAATAGTATTATTTGTTTGTGTTGCTTTTACGAGCTGCACTAATAAAATAAGTACCTATCAAACACAGTTTATATTTAATGATGCCCAAACTATTCTAGAAGGTAAGGGCGATAGAGTAATTTTTAACAGCTTTATGCAGCTCTTGAATCAAACCCCTGTGGGAGCTGATGTTTATATCTCTATTTATATGTTTGATGATGTGGAATTAGCACATGCCATAAATAATGCCAAGCATCGTGGGGTTAATGTGCACATTCAGGTGGATCAAAGCCGAGAATCAAGTTTAGAGTGTAATCAAGAGGTTATTTCTATCCTAAATAAAGAGTTTAGTGATTTTACGGTGCTTAATAATGCTACTAAAAGTTCTATAAATCACAATAAGTTTGCGTTGTTTTCAGAGATAAGTAAGGATGGGCACAATTATCAAAATATTGTGTTTCAAACCTCGTCTAATTTTATGGATGAGAGTACCTATAAGTTTCAAGATGCTCAGGTATTTCAAAGCGAGATTTTATATGGTGCTTATCGCGATTATTTTAAAAAGATTAATGCCTTTTCAAAGTCGGGTTCTATGCTCGATTTTGAATATTACACAGCTACTGATTCAGCATTAAACCTAAGCGTTCAGTTTTATCCTAAACGTAGCAAAGGAAAAAACCATAAAGGCGATTGTTTAATTGATATTATGGATCAGATAGATTTGGATAACGAGGGCGAATTGCTTGTAAATATGTCTGCATGGACAGGTACGCGCAAATCTATTTTTAGCAAATTAAAAGAAATAGCTGCTTCAGATATTGAACTAACCGTAATTACTAAAAGCTCAAATTCAAAGGTTGTTTTAGAGCAATTGGCTTTGGTTGAGCAAGCTGGAGCGAATGTAATTATACTTGATTATTATGGTACACCAAAGCAAAATACCCATATGAAGGTGCTTACATTTAAAGGTGCTATTAATAATAAACCAGCTTGTTTTGTGGTAAGTGGAACGCATAATATTACCAATAATGCGCTACGTTATAACAATGAAACACTGTTGTATTTTACAGATGCAATGGTATACGACATCTATAATAAGTTTCATACAGACTTATTAAAAAACTATCATAATTTATAATGCGTATTAAAAGTAGCTGTGGTATTACTATCCTTATGGGCATCTCTTTACTGTTTTACTTTATGGCCTTATCATGTTCTGATCAGTTACATGATAACCAATCGGGATGCATTTGCCCTGATGATGAAAATGAAGAAGCGACGCCTAAATATGCCAATAAATTTATTTTTAATAATCCGCAAACCATTTTTAACGGCAAAAGTGATAGAATAATATTTGATCAGTTTCTTTATTTGCTCGATGCCGCTCCAAAAGCTTCAGATGTATACGTATCTATTTACATGTTCGATGATCATTATTTGGCGCGAGCTTTAAATAAAACCAAAGCTCGTGGAGTAAATGTGCATTTACAAGTTGACCAAAGTCGTTCGTCAAGCATCAATAGTAATAAAGAAGTTATAGAAATATTGAAGGAAGAATTTGACGATTTTATTGTGATTAACAATGCCAGTACAACATCTATAAATCACAATAAATTTGCAGTTTTTTCATCAATAGAAGAAGGGGGAGTAGTTTACGAAAACATAATTTTTCAGACCTCATCAAATTTTATGGATGAAAGTACTTATAAGTTTCAGGACGCTCAGGTGTTTCAAAGCCAAGAATTAGCAAAGGCTTATACAACATTCTTTAATTCCATTGATAGTTTTAATAATGCAGGTTCGATGCTTAATTTTGAGTATGTAATACAAAAGGATTCTCTATTGGATTTAAGGGTTCAATTTTACCCCAAACGTTCAAATGGTATTGAATATGGGGGCGATTGTTTTGTGCAAATAATGGATGAAATCGATTTAAACGAGGAGGGCCATTTATTGATCAACATGTCAGCATGGACTGATACTAGATCTAACATATTTAATAAGTTACTTGAGCTTGCTCAGTCAAAGGTAGATTTAACTGTAATTACAAAAAACTCAAATCATAATTCAGTATTAAGTGCTTTAGATGCGTTAAGAAAAGATGGGGCTGAGGTAATTATTCTAGATCAATATGGTAGTCCTAAGCAAAATACGCATATGAAAGTAATGACTTTTACAGGAACTATAAATCATATGCCAGCAACTTTTGTAGTAACAGGAACACATAATTTAACTACAAATGCTTTGCGCTACAATAACGAAACACTATTGTATTTTAATGACGAAGGTGTTTTTAAAAGGTATGATGCTTTTCACAAGCAGTTCTTAACTATTTATCAAAATTTATAATTTACAAAACATAGCAAAATGAATATATTTAAGCAATCAATAATAGGTTTCACTTGTTTTATCAGTTTGTTTTTTTCCTCATGTGAAAAAGAAGTGAGCATTGAGTTGGAATATGAAACTCCCATTAACATCACCGTACCAAAGGCTATTTTTAATAATCCAAATACCATTGCCAACCAAGAAAAAGATAGGGTTATTTTTAACACCATAATTGATTTAATTAATGCGGTACCTACTGGCGAGGAAATCTACTTTTCGGTTTATTTAATAGATACCCACGAAATTGCAGATGCCTTAATAGATGCCGATGAAAGAGGTGTGAAAGTTAATTTGATGATTGATTTTTCGGTTGATGAAAGTACAATTACCAATAAGGTGGTGCATGCCAAATTAATTCAGCATTTCGATTCGGGTATTACCGTTGTCAATAATGTTACTAGTAGCTCTATAAATCACAATAAATACGTGGCTTTATCTGCTATAACTACAGCATCGGGTATTATAAATAATGTGGTTTTGCAAACCTCGTCTAATATGCACGATGGAGCTACTGCTAAGTTACAAGATGCGCTTGTTATAAGCGACGAAACCATTTACCAAGGGTACGCAAGCTACCATCAGGATGTAATGCAACTTTGTTACGATGCCGATCTTACCAATTATCGTTACCGTGAGGTGCAATCGAATACCTATGAAGCCGCTTTTTTTCCACGCAGAAAAGGAGGTAGCATTATGGTTGGGGACAATTATATGGAAGCCTTGGATAAAATTACACATCCAGAAAGTGCAGTGGTTAGTGTAGGTATGTCGTTATGGACAGCCAATAGAATGAATGTTATTGAACGCCTTGAAGAGTTGGCTATTGCTGGCGCGAGTATAAAAATAATTACAAAAACAGGTAACGATGCTGCCGTTAATAATGCATTGCTGGCACTTGAGAAATATGGAGTAGAAGTGAAGATCTTTAAAACGTCTGAAATTAATATCCACTCAAAGTATATGCTTATTAAAACCAACGACTGGGAGTATACTTTAACAGGATCAGGTAATCTTACCCAAAATGCACTAAGCAATAATAACGAGGCAATTATTACTACACACAACACTGATATTTATAAGGCTTATATAGCAAATTTTAATCAGTTGTGGCAATTGTAATAACTCAAGCACTTAAAACAAAAAATATATGGCAATTGTCGATATCTTTTATAGTTTCGGCAATTGTTTTTTTACCATTCAATAATAATTGAACCTTATCTCAATAAATTGCCTTTATGAAAACGCCGAATAGCTCCACATCAGCAACGAATGATGAAATATCTGAAGAATTTAATAAACTCATTAATAGAATTGATAAGTATGAAGATGACTTGTTAAGCAAGCCACAAAACAAACCTAACATAATGCGATACCTTGCTTCAGCAGCGGCAAGTGTGGTATTGTTACTGGGTGTCTACTTTTATATTTCTACAACCGAAACTACTTTAAAGATCGCCAATGGAGAAACTCAGGAGCTTATTTTACCTGATGGATCATCAGTTATTTTAAATGGCGGATCGCAGTTTACCTACAAGCGCTGGTTTTCAAACAATAGAGAAGTTACCTTAAAAGGCGAGGCTTTTTTTGATGTGGTGAAAAATGAAGGTAAAACGTTTACGGTACAAACCGAGCAATTTAAGGTTGTGGTTTTGGGTACTAGCTTTAATGTTAAAGCATATGAGGGAATTGCAGAGCAGGTATCTTTAAAATCGGGTAAAGTTCGAGTAGAATTAGAAAATAATCAATCAACTTATCAACTTTCTCCTGGTGAACGTTTGGTATTTAATAACAATCAAGCTAGTGTTGTTGAGTATGATAAAGCACAAACGGCACTGTGGCGCGATGGAATTATAGAATTCAATAACGCTACTCCTTTTGAGGTAATACAGATAATACAGCGCGAATTTAATGTGCAACTAAATGCCGATGCGAACCTAAACGCAAGTTTATTTACAGCGAAGTTTAAGAAAACAGATGTCAACGATCTAATTAAAGTGTGGACAAAAACCTGCGATCTTAAATATAATCCAGCAGATATGCGAATCTCTAAATAATAAGATTTTAATACTGGTTTGTTTCCTAAAGAACGTATGTAACTATATGATATAATCACTATAAATACTTCTCAAATACCAAACAGTAATGTCTGGCTCTATTTTAATTGGGGTATAATTAACTTAAATTATAGTTTTCAGAGTGTGAACTTACTCTCTTAGGCATAGTAATTGCCTATAGCAGCTCGATACTGGGCATGCATGTGTTATAAAATTGTCTTATTTTTGAATAAGGTGCTTTAAAATACTATTCGCCCCTAATTTGCACACTACTATACACAAACATCATGAAGCTAAAGTTACTTCTAAGCGCACTGCTAATTTTTGCTATTTCAGCACAATCTCAAATAAAAGATTCAACACATATACAAAATCATCAAGACCAACAATATCCGGGTTTAGGAAAAGCGGCATCTAGTATCTTCTTTTCCGAAAAGCCATGGTCAGTTAGTGGCTTTGGCGAGGTAAACGGTGTAAACTATAACTATTCTCCTATGAAAGAATCCTTAGGAGATATGGAGTTGTATTACACTAGCTTGTATCGATTGGCTACTTTTTTCGGTTACCGATTTTCTGATAAAATTATTTTCAACTCAGAAATTCAAGTGGAGTATTTGACTGATGGAATGGAAGGTCATACAGAGTTTAATTTTGAGTTATTCTTAGATTTTCGTTTGCATCAGGCCTTAAATTTAAGAGTTGGTTTTCAGCCTATATCCATAGGGTATATAAATAGTAACGACGAGCCTTTATTGTTTTATTCAGTAAACAGACCTGAGGTGGAGCGCTTAATTATTCCAACTACTTGGATAGAATTGGGTGTTGGTGCTTACGGACAAATAGCTCCTAAATTAAATTACTTTGTAAATGTTGTAACCAGTTTAGATGCTTCTGAATTTAGGAGTGCTACTTGGGTGCGAAATGGTAGAGAAGCCTTTGATTATAGCTCGTTTGCTGTTTCTCCTCAGTTAATTTATTCACCACGAAATGATTTAGATTTAAGTGTATCAGGATATTTTGGAAGCGTGGGATCTTACGATTATGAACATGGAGGTAGAGATTTAACCAATCAGTCGCAATTGTCACTTTACTCAGCTTATGCTCGTTATACACCTGCCAACTTCCGATTTTTAGCTGTTGGTGCCTTGGGTAATTTAAGCGATACAGAGGGGATATACGAAATTACCAAACAAAAGCATGGCGAAGGTCAGGTGTTGGGCCAGCAGGTATATGGTGGTTACCTTGAAGCCGGGGTTGATATCCTACATTGGTTATGGTCAAACCGTTCTGAAAGTAAAAGTTTTGTACACAATAATAAGGATATGAAACTGCCTATTTTTGTTAGAGTGGAGCATTTAAATACCCATGGAAAAGTAGCAGAGTCCTTACAAGGCTACGATCGCGTTCAGCGTAATATGAATATTTTAGCCGTTGGAGCAAACTACAATTTGTCAGAGCATTTGGTTTTAAAAATGAATTACCAATTCCGCCAAGATTTAACTCCCGAGCAATATTCTATTCCATCGGGCAATCAGTTTGAATTTGGTTTAGGATTTGAGTTTTAAACCGATTTAATTTGATTCAGTCTTTCAAAGAATAATTCAGTAGAAAGCGACGATCTATTTTGAGCCTTTGTTTTATAAGTGTATATGGTATTTATCGATACGCCTAAAACTTGGCTCATGGTTTCATTTTCAATTATTCCTAATCGGATAATGGCCAATATTCGAAGCTCGGTATTTAATATCTGACCGGGCTTAAGGGTATACTTTTTATCAGCATCCAACATTTTATCTACCTCTTCAATAAAGCTTGGGAACAGGCTTAAGAATATCTCATCGAAATTATGAAATAGCTGATCACGTTCCTTCTTAGGAGAAATACTTCGTAATATCGATTTAAGGTTTTGAGTATTGTTACTCACCAAAACAGTATTGAGCGATTTAGAAATCGTTTCTAATTTGTTAATGTAAGTAGAGCTGGTGTTAAAGAAGTGTCCAATATATTTTTCTTTAATTTTATTGACTTCTTGCAATTCGGTATTCAGCTGTTTGAGTTCTTTATTCTGATTATTTATTACAGCCCATATTTTTTGCAAATCAAAAAGTTGGCGGTAAACAATCATCAATAATACAATAACAACAAAAGCTACCACAGCTAAAACCCATAAAATTCGTGTAGCCTTTTCTTTTGATTTTTCGGTAGCTAATAAGGTGGCTCCTTCAATCTTTGGCAATACTTCACTTACTTGTAATAAACGCTGTTTAGAACCGAAGAATAATGCATCTTCTTTCGCTTTAAGTATATACCTATACGCACGTTCTAAGTCGTTGTGATTATAGAAATAATTGGCCAATACTATTAAAGATATGGCTTCTTTTGTAGCAGTTTGCACATCTGCAATTACCGATTTTATAAGGTGGTCTCTACCTTCATTTGTATTGCCTTGCTCAATATTAATAAAGCCTAGGCATGAGTGAATCATTGCTTCATCGTGCAATGTTGTATGGTAGTTTTTAAGCGTGTAATTGTAATAATAGGCAGCAGAATCTAATTGGTATTCGGCTAAAAAACGAATTGCCTTTGTCATTACAGGCTTGGTAGTTTCACTTTGTTTATATTTAAGTAACGAGTCTACATTACTGCGAGCCATTTTACGGTAGGATGGAGCGTAATACTCATCATTTATATAATCGGCTAAATCGTAATAAGCACGAACTTTGTAGCCATAATAATCTTGTAACTGTTCGTTTTTTAAATGAGAAGTAATTACACTATTCAGCGTATCAATGGCTTCTTTATGTAATCCAACAGAAACCAGTAAATGGCCAAATTTACTTTTAGTGTATGCTATGGCATTGGCATTATTAATTTGGTAAGCCAAATCAATAGCTTGTTTTGAATAATTAAAAGCGGAGTCAAATTTATAACGAGCATATTCATCTGCAATCTGAAGCAATATTTGATAACGTTCCCAACCTTTACCAAGTGTATTTATTTTTTCAACCTCAAGTTTTAAAGAGTCTAATTTAGCTTCCTTTTTGAGGGAGTATTCTTTTTTATTTGAAAGAACAAGATCTAACTCATTTAATAATTCTGAGTTTTGAGATAATAGGTTAAGACTAAAAAAAATACTTAATAAGGTAAAAATATACTTCATTGTTAATGCTCTGTTTCACCACCAAAGATATAATAGTTGTAAAGAAACTGTTAATATTTTATCCTTTTGTTTTAGTGTATTTTTAATAAATTGATTTGCAAAGTTTATTGAACTAGCAGAATTATTTCATGTCAAACTTAGTATTGACTTCTCCTTAAAAATCCTCAGAATAATTCAACAAATTAAATTTTAGGTAGTTTTAAATAGCTTACATAATTATTTTGTACATGTTTTCAAGGTAAGTGTCTATTGAAAATTTATTTAAGTAGCTTTTACGAGAATTGGTTCGCATTTGTTCATATTCATCACCAGAGACTGATAATATCCTTTCAAATAACTTAGTGAGTTCATTATCAGATAATCCATCAAATAAAATACCATTTTCATTATCACTTACTATTTCAGGAATTCCGCCTCTGGTATTTCCAATTACAGGAGTGCCATTCATTAAGCTTTCTAAACCAACAGTGGGAAGGTTATCTATTTTAGAAGGAATAATTGTGAAGTGACCTGATTGAAGGTATTTATCGATATCCGTGTAATTTACTAGTCCGAGGTATTTAATACTAGGGTTATTTAATTCCGAAAAATAAGTACTTAAAGATCCTTTGCCTCCAATGTTAATTTGCACTAAGTTAGATAGCTTAGGGTCAGCAATAACAAAGTCAACAACTTCTTTCAGTCCTTTACTTTCATCTATTCTACCCAGATAATTGATTATTATTGGTTTTGATATTGATTTATTTGAGCTGACAGAGTTTTTATAGCGATCAGGAATTCCATTATTGCAAACTATTTCTTCTGGCCTAAGAAAGGGGCTCGTGCAAAAGGTTTTTCTAAAATCTTTTTTTGCGTATTTAGAAACCGGAATTAAATGTGTTGTAAATAGCCTATACATTAGGCTATTTCTCATTTTGTTGATGTGAGATTTAATTGTGATTTTATCATCAATGGCAATTTGCTCCGACAAAGTATGGTAGTAGGCCATTCTTTTTTTTGTGCGGGATAAGAAGCCGGAGAGCATTACCCACTGCACGGCAGAAAAATGTGCTATTGAGATATCTGGTTTATATTTAAAGTGAAGCTTTAATGACAGTAACAAACTTTTAATTCCATTTGGTCTCTTATCGGGCCAATTAAAAACTTTAACACCGTACTCATCAACAAATGGCGGGTCTTTTTTGTGTGATAGAAAAATGACTTGATGCCCATCCTTAGCAAGCTTAATGGCAAGAGCTTTTGACATGGCTGCAAAAGAATTGTCGGAATATTTATGCGCTATTAATACCGTTTTCATCTTTTATCGTTTACGGATATTTGCAATTCCCAATCAAGCTTATACCTCTATCATATCGGAGGATCAAAATTAGTTGCTAGTCTAAGTTTTATTAATGCAATGTAACTCACCAGATTTATCGCAAGTGTTATCCTATGTTATTTATTGTGTGATACTTTTCGGTGTCGCAATTACAATATACAAAGATGAACTAGCAATTGAGTTCGTTTTTTTATGAACGGGCTTTATTTTTCGATCTTAATATGTGCATCAACCACGAAGATACCATCTTCATTAGCAATAAGTGGGTTTAAATCCATTTCTACAATTTCAGTGGAGAAACGTAACATTGTAGATATACGTACAATGATATCAGCAAAATGATCAATATTAATGCCTTTATTGCCTCTAAATCCCTGAAGGATTGGATAGGCTTTAAGTTCACGCAGCATTTCTAATACTTCTTGTTTACAGAAAGGAGCCAAACCACTAGTGATGTCTTTTAATATCTCAACATATATACCGCCTAAGCCAATCATCATAATATGACCAAATTTGGGTTCGTATTTGGCGCCCACAAAAAGTTCTATTCCATCAAGCATAGGCTGCAAAATAACGCCTTCTGCATTTTCTATTTTTGAAAGACGATTGTATTGTTCTTTTAATTCGGCTTCGGATTTAATGTTAAGTGCTATGCCATCAATTTCTGTTTTATGAGCGAAACCCATTACTTTTGCGGCAATAGGAAAATTCAATTCCTTATTAATATTTTTTAGGTCAGCTTCTGATTGAATTATTTGATAGGGAACGCTTTCTACCCCAGCATAATTAAGTAGTTTATTGCAATTATCGGCATCTAAAATCCCAGAAGAGGTATTTGAAATCAACTTTTTGATTGAAGGAATATTTACCCCTTTCATTTCGATTCCTTTATACTTTACTTCTGATGTAGGATATACTTTAGTTAGCGCTGAAGCCAATATTACTTCATCAAAAAAGCATACATTTCCTTTCGATGTGAAATAGCCAATCGCTTCTTTTGCATTTTCAACGGATGGCAGCACAGCAAAAATGGGTTTTGAGCACTTACGCATTTTGTTATGTATTACTTCGTAAACATTTTCGACATCAAATAGACCCGAACTCCCAAAAACAATACATATGGCATCAATATTATCAAATTTGTATTGGCAATAGTCAATAATCTCGCTCAATTGTTCTGCCGTTCCTGTTGCTAAAAAGTCAATAGGGTTTTTTACACTCGACCCAGCAAATAGTTTAGTTTTGAGATCATCGGCATCTTCACCTAAAAGCTGCGGTACTTCAATACCACCATTACTAAGTGTATCTGTTAACATTACAGCAGGGCCACCTGCGTGGGTTATTATAGTCATACGGTTACCAACTAATTCAGGAGATGCAAATATTGCCGCCATTGTAGCAAGTTCTAATCGGCTATGGCAACGAATAATCCCGGCCTTTTTAAATAAAGTATCTACTGCAATATCGGAGGAAGCCATTGCTCCGGTATGACTCTCTGCTGCTCTTTTACCAGCGTCTGAGGTACCTGATTTAATGGCCGCTATTTTGCATCCTTTCTGAACTAAAGAACTCGCATGTTTTAAAAGTTTGTCGGGTTTCTTTATATCCTCAATGTAAATAAGTTTACTTTTTGAGCTTGTTTCTTCGTTAAAGGTTTCATCTAAATACTCTAAAACATCCTCAACGCAAGTCTGTGGTGCATTGCCCACCGAGAATATATTGTTGAAACTTAATCCCATACTAGTACCTGTTTCAATAATAAAAACGGCAGTGCCTCCAGAGCTACTAATAAAATCGGCCCCTTGTGGATTTAGTTTAGGAATGGGTGTTGTAAAATAAGATTGATGATTATTAGTGATTACTCCAGTGCAATTTGGGCCAATTAAGCAGCCATTAACGTTATTAATAGTATCCGTAATTTCTTTTTCGTAGCCTGCACCGGTCGCACTTTCTTCGCTAAAGCCAGCTGATATGATGATAAAAGCACGCGTGTTATTATTTTTAACTAGTTTTTTAACAGCTTCGGGACAAAACTTTGCGGCTATGGCTATAACTGCTAAATCAATTTCTTCGTTGATATCCTTAATTTGCTGATGCACTTTTACGCCTTGTATATTTTCAGCCTTGGGGTTAACCACAAAAACTTCGCCTCGATATCGCTCCAAAATATGATGTAAAATCTTACCGCCGGGTTTTTGTAAGTTTTCCGATCCGCCTATTATAGCTATACTTTTGGGGTTTATCAACTGCTCGTTAATCATAATCTATATCTTAAATCTATCTGATTAAAAATGCCATTTATCCCTTAGTATTACAATGAATTATATCAGTGATAATCATCAGTATTTGTTATGAATTAGAATACTTAGTCCGCTTTTGTTAACTTTGCCGCTCACAAAATTTCAATAACTTCAACTCATCAATAATTGGTAAGGTTAAGAAGTAATAAAGTGTTTTTTAATAATTAGGATTTTGAGTAATAATATCAACAATATTTTAAAAGGCGACTTAGGTGTTAGAGAGTTGGCATACCTACTACAGCTAAAAGGAGCGGATCAAAAGCTGCTTTTTAGCAAAGCCCAAGAAGTTCAGTTAGCCAATGTGGGGCGTAAAGTCTTTTATAGGGGCCTAGTGGAGTTTTCAAATGTATGTGCAAAAGATTGTTTTTATTGCGGCATACGAAAAGGAAATAAAGAGATTGATCGATACAATATAGAAGATGAGCATATTGTTAATGCCGCAAAATTTGCGTGGGAAAACAAATATTCATCTATGGTTTTGCAAGCAGGAGAACGTAATGATAGTGCTTTTATTGATAGAGTTACAAAGCTGTTAAAGACTATTAAATACGAAACAAATAATGAGTTAGGTATTACAATTTCCTTGGGCGAGCAAACTGCAGGTACCTATAAAAAATGGTTTGATAGCGGAGCACACCGTTACTTACTTAGAATTGAAACTTCATCGCCAGTCTTGTATAAGCAATTGCATCCTGACAATCAAATGCATGATTATACTAAGCGCGTGTCTTGTTTAGATAGCTTACGAAATGTAGGTTATCAGGTAGGAACTGGTGTTATGATTGGCCTTCCGTGGCAAACGTATGAAGATTTAGCTAGGGATTTACTATTTATGAAAGAGCGTGATATTGATATGTGTGGAATGGGCCCTTACATTGAACATGAAGATACTCCACTGTACGCTCAAAAAGAAATGTTATGGCCCATTGAAGAGCGTTTTAATACTTCATTAAATATGATTGCTTTGTTACGCATTTTAATGAAGGATATTAATATTGCTGCCACTACAGCTTTGCAGGCTATTGATCCTATGGGGCGCGAGAAAGCCTTAAAGATTGGTGCAAATGTTATAATGCCTAATATAACCCCTACAACGCATCGTAAAGATTATCAGCTTTATCAGAATAAACCATGTACTGATGAAGGTGCTGAAGATTGTGGTAACTGTATGAGTATTAGAATTGAGATGGCAGATAGGGAGCCTGGACTTGGAGAGTGGGGTGATTCACCTCATTTTCAAAATAGAACTACTCCATTAAAATGAGTTCGACACCTATTTATTTAACCCGATTATATTTATAGGACTTTGTACTAAACTAAACGCTATTTTTCTTGTTTAATCCCCAAGTAAGCAAACAAAAATTAAAAGTAAAATCCTACATTTGGCTTGGCCTATGCGCTTATTAAGTCAATGAAAAATAGAAGCAAATGAAGATACCTAGCAATCATATACTTGTTATATTCGGGGCATCCGGAGATTTAACAAACCGAAAATTAGTACCAGCAGTGTTCGATCTTTTCGAGCAGAATTTAGTGCCTGATAATTTTGCAATTTTGGGCCTTGGACGTACCCAAATGAGTGATGCTGATTTTCGGATTAAAATGAAGGAGGGTATTCAGGAGTTTGCCAGTAAACACAATCATGATTCAACTGCAGACGATATAGATGCTTTTGTGCAAAAACTATATTACTACGCTTTTAATACTAAAGAGGAGAGTGAATATGCTGGATTTAAGGAGCGTTTACTTTCGTTAGATGCGAAGTTAAATACAGGAAATAATTTTATATTTTATTTGGCAACACCGCCTAGTATGTATACAGTTATTCCTTGCAATTTGGCAAAAGAAGGCTTAGCTGATGAGGAGAATGGCTTTAAGCGTTTAATAGTTGAAAAGCCTTTTGGTTACGATTTAGAAACTGCAAAATCTTTAAACAAAGATTTGTTAAAGAATTTTCAAGAAGATCAAATTTATAGAATCGATCATTACTTAGGAAAAGAGACGGTTCAGAATTTATTAGTAACGCGTTTTTCAAATGGTATTTTCGAACCTTTATGGAATCGTAATTACGTAAGTCATGTTGAAATTACTTCATCAGAGAGTATAGGTGTAGGAAATAGAGGTGGTTATTACGAAGGATCAGGTGCTTTGCGCGATATGGTTCAAAACCACCTATTGCTGTTAGCCGGCCTAGTAGGCATGGAGCCGCCAGCAGTAATAACATCAAATGGTATTCGTAACGAAATAGCCAAAGTAATGCAATCTTTACGCCCGATAAAAGAGGAAGAGGTTGAAAATTATGTGATACGCGGTCAATATGTTGATTCTACAATTAAAGGAGTTGCTACAAAAGGATATCGTGAGGAGCAAGGAGTAAATCCAGAATCGCGTACAGAAACTTATGTGGCGATGAAGTTTTTTATCGACAATATGCGTTGGGCTGATGTTCCTTTTTATATACGAACAGGAAAAATGCTTCCTACTCGTGTTACCGAAGTTGTAATTCACTTTAAACCTTCACCACATCGTTTATTTGCTGATAAGTCAGGCATGCAGCACAATCATAACCAGTTAGTAATTCGCATTCAGCCTGATGAAGGATTGTTAATGAAATTTGGTATGAAAACTCCAGGTGCAGGGTTTAATTCGCAAACTGTTAATATGGATTTTCATTATTCAGATTTAGCAGATGCATACCTACCAAGCGCGTATGAACGTTTATTACACGATTGTATGTTGGGCGATTCCACTTTATATTCTCGAGGAGACGTGGTGGAAGCGGCATGGGAATTTGTAAAGCCAATTCAAGAGGCCTGGAAGAAAAATAATAATATCCCGGTTCATGGTTATCCAGCAGGTACATGGGGACCTGATGTGGCCGATGATTTAATTGAAGATAAAAGGCAAACTTGGCGTTACCCATGTAAAAATTTGGCTAACGATGGAAACTATTGCGAACTTTAAAACCACTCCTTATAATGAATACTACACGAGTTTTTAGTGATAAACAAATGCTGGCACAGCATTTCGGAAAAGTACTATTAAATAGAACACAAAAGTCAGATAAAGTTACTATAGCCCTTTCGGGAGGAAGTACTCCTAAGGCAATTTTTGATGAATTAGCTGCCGAGTATGCCAATGAAATTGATTGGACTAAGGTATTTCTGTTTTGGGGCGATGAACGTTGCGTGCCACCTACTGATACTGAGAGTAATTATTTAATGACAAAAACACATTTATTAAATAAAGTTACCATACCCGAAGCTAATGTATTCAGGGTAAAAGGAGAACTGAGTATTGATGCTGCCGTTGAAGATTATCAAAAAGTATTATTGGCTGAGTTACCTCAAAGTAACGGTTTGCCACAATTTGACCTTATGATTTTAGGAATGGGAGATGATGGACATACAGCATCTGTATTTCCTTATCAAATTAATTTATGGGATAAACCCGAAGTGTGTGTGGCGGCTCAACACCCCGAATCTAAGCAAAATAGAGTTTCACTCACAGGAGGTGTAATTAATAATGCTAAAGAGATTTTCTTTTTGGTAACCGGATCGAATAAAGCAGATAAGCTTTCAGAGATATTAAATAAAAAAGAAGGATATAAGCAATATCCTGCAGCCTTAGTTGACAAACCGACTTGGTTATTGGATAGCGCAGCTGCTGCAAAATTACAAGAATAACAACTTTGAAGCAGCTAAAGTAAAAAGAGAGACTTCTAAATGTTTAGAGGTCTCTCTTTCGTATAATAGAATACTAATTAGTTATCTTAACTGAATATCTTTAATTAATTCTTGAATTTTAGAGAGTTCAGCATCATTAAATGCTGTATTATTTAATGCACCCAAGTTGTTGTTTAATTGATTTACAGAGCTAGCACCAACAAGTACCGAAGTCACCCTTTTATCCTTTAATAACCAAGCAATCGCCATTTGAGCTAAAGATTGATTTCTATCTTTGGCTATATCATTTAAGGCCTTAATAATATTAAATCTTTCTTCGTTTAAGTGATCTTGTTTTAAGAAATGAGCTCGAGCCATGCGAGAATCGCTAGGAACTCCATTTAAATAACGATCTGTTAACAAACCTTGGGCGAGAGGAGAAAAAGCAATGAGTCCCATACCACGTTTGTCTACTACCTCAAGTAATTCTTCTTCTACGTCGCGTTGAAACATGCTGTAACGCGCTTGGTGAATTAAACAAGGTGTACCCAATTCTCGAAGAATAGATTCAGCCTCACGTGTTTTATCAGCCGGGTAATTAGAAATACCAGCGTATAAGGCTTTTCCTTGTTTTACGGCAAAGTCAAGGGCCATCATCGTCTCTTCAAGTGGAGTGTCAGGATCGTATCTGTGTGAATAAAATATATCAACATACTCTAGCTTTAACCTACGTAAACTTTGGTTTAAACTTGCAATCATCGTTTTTCGAGAGCCAAATTCTCCATACGGACCAGGAAGCATATCGTAACCAGCCTTGCTTGAAATGATCATTTCATCTCGATAGTTTTTCAAATGATCGTTAACGATGTTACCAAAGTTTGTTTCTGCACTTCCTGGCTCAGGACCGTAATTATTCGCCAAATCAAAATGAGTAATTCCTTTATCGAAAGCTTCAAATATTATACTTTTCCCATTTTCATATACATCAACAGAACCGAAATTATGCCATAGTCCTAATGATATAGCTGGCAATTTCAATCCACTTCTTCCACATCTACGATAATCCATTTTATCGTATCTACTATCCGCTGCTTTGTGTTCCATTTTCACTGTCGTTTTTCGTTTTTTATTGTGGGTGCAATTAGAGTTCTTCTCCTGTTAAAAATAATATCATTTCTTTAATGGCCTTTTGACATACCGGACAAAATCCATCTGCAGTATTGGTTTTCATTCTACAATCTATATAAGGTCTGTAAACCCCCTTGGCAACATATCCACCGCCTTCGTAAACACCAATAATATCTTTTTGTTTAGTGTTTGCTGGAGTCGGTATTGGAGTGTTCTCATCAAGCATTGTCTTCCACTTGCTATCAAAGTTAATTAAAGTGGTTAAATTAGGTTGCCAAGGTTCAACGGCAGTATTAAAAAAATCAGAGTAGCTCACTTCTGATGTGTAATATTCATCGCCTAATGCAGCAAAAGAGTGACCAAATTCGTGGACAAATACAGGCTCAGAATTGCCATGATGCGCTGCGGTTGTAGAGAAGTGATTGTATATTCCGCCACCGCCATATTTTTCAGTATTTACTAAAATGTAGATTTGATCATAAGGAACAAGAGCCGCATAATCCCTAACAGTGAAGGTATGGGTAGTTTCTAAATATCTGTCGGAGTTAAGGGTGTTAAAACTAGCTTGCAAAGCCGTGTTTTTCCAAATGTCTTTTCTAGGGTCACTAACTCCTGATTCTTCAGAAATGGCATCTATCATCCAAATATTAAATTTGTTTTTATACTGATCAAAGGGGGCTTGCGTAAATAAGTAATTGGATAAGCGTTCTACATCAGCATGAAATATCTCCATTTCATCTTCGGTATAGCCTTCAGCAATAATGGCTATGTCAACACATTTTGTTGACTTTCCGTTATCAATAAATTTATGGGTTTTAGCTATTGCTTTACGTTCAATTATTGAGTGTGCCTTAGGGTCAATGGTAAAGGTTTTTACTAATTTAAATTGATTTGCTTCATCGCGAGTTTCAATGTCAACTAATACCTTCTTTTTGGGAAATGGGCACTGTACTGTCTGAAAAAAAGCACTTTCGTTTTCTTCAGCTTCAATAGTTGTTTGCCATTCCTCAAAGAGAGTGCAAAATCCATGGGTATATAAAACCTGTTTTGAAGAATAATCTTTAACTACTAATCTAAATTGACCATAATCAAACGGACAAATTAAATTATTATGGTTTCCTCCCCAATGAGGTTCCTTTATGGTTTCAAATATTGATATGTCGGTGCTTTTATTGTTTCCGGTTAAAACAAAATCGATACGTAAAGCCTCCTTAGTGAAGCTTTGATTAAACTGAGCATTGGGTTTAATAAAAGTAGTTAATGATAATATTACAATAAAAAGTGCCTTATGCATATAAGATAAATTAGTGTGTACGATAAAAAATGTTGAATGGATCGGAATGGTTAAACAACTTCTATGTAAATATACAAAACAAGAGTGCTAATATATAGTTAAACTGTTTATTTTTGGAGATACAAATAAATGATAAAATTTTATGGAAACCTTAAATAATGAAACCGAAATATATAAATGGTTTAGAGATGCAATGTTGGATTTGGGTATGAGTGAACACCTTATATCATATGCACGCGCTGCTGTATTATGCCTTATTGTATTATTAGTTGCTAAAATAGCGCATTGGATTTTTAGCAAGTACGTAGTAAAGGTTATTGAGAAAGCCCTGAAGAAAACCAAGACCAAACATGATGATGTATTTATTGAACGTAAATTATTTAAGAATATAGGAAATATAATTCCGGCTATTGTTATTTATACAACCTTGAATTGGGTTTTCAGAGAATTTGATGGAATTAATAACCTGCTTCATAATGTAGTTTCGGTATATTTTATAATTGCCATATTGCTAATTGTGCAATCCTTTCTGCGAGGTCTGACCGATATATATGAATCTTTCGATTATAGTAAAGATCGACCTATACGAAGTTACGTGCAAACTATAATGCTTCTTTTTACAATTATTGGAATTCTGATTATTGTATCTATATTATTTGATGTAAAACTTACCAAAGTTTTTACTGGTATTGGGGCAACAGCTGCTGTTATCATGTTGGTTTTTAAAGATACAATACTTGGTTTTGTAGCAAGTATACAACTGTCGGCGAATAATATGGTTAAGCCTGGCGATTGGATTTCAATGCCATCGCAAGGGGCAGATGGAACAGTTTTGGAAATTACCCTGAATACGGTAAAGGTTCAGAACTGGGATAAAACCATAACTACTATACCGACCTATGCATTGGTTAGTAATAGCTTTTCAAATTGGAAAGGTATGGAGGAATCTGGTGGCAGACGCATAAAACGATCTATTAATGTGGATATGAAATCTGTGAAATTCTGCACTGAAGAGATGATTGAGAAGTATGGTAAAGTGCATCTTTTGAATGGCTACATGCAAGATAAATCGAAAGAAATTAAGCAATACAATGAATCGGCTAACATTGATGAGTCTGTTTTTGTAAATGGAAGGCGCATGACTAATTTGGGTGTTTTTAGAGCCTATCTTGAAAGCTATTTAAGGCAACATCCTAAAATTCATGATGGAATGACCTTTTTAGTTCGTCATCTTCAACCTAACGAGAAAGGTTTGCCTATTGAGATATACGTATTTAGTACTGATCAGGCTTGGTCTAATTACGAGTCAATACAAGCTGATATTTTTGATCATATTTTAGCTGTAATTCCAGAGTTTGAATTAAAAGTATTTCAATATCCTACCGAAGTAGGCTTAGCTGGTTTAAGTTAATTATTAAAGGATATTTGATTAAAAAGTGGTTAGTTTTATTATTTTGAGCATGCTAGCTGTAAACTAATAGTTAAATAAATATGATCAAACTACATGTTTTATATGTTTTTGTTTTCTATTTTTGCGCAGATTATTACTAAATTAAACGTTTCAATAACAAATTATAAATTCAAGTATTGCCAAGATGGAGAATAGCCAACAAATTGATAGTTTGGATAAAAAGATATTAGCACTTGTTACACAAAATGCTAGAATCCCTTTTTTAGAAGTTGCAAGAGAGTGTAAGGTATCGGGAGCTGCTATTCATCAACGTATTCAGCGTTTGATGAATCTTGGAGTTATTAAAGGTTCTGAATTCATTATCAATCCTGCAAAAATAGGTTACCACACTTGTGCATTTATGGGGATATTTTTAAAGAAAGCCAGTCTTTTTGATGAAGTTGTGAGTGCTTTAAAAGAGATACCTCAAGTTGTAGAGTGTCATTATACTACAGGCCAGTATGCAATCTTTATTAAGATATACTCAAAGAATAATGAAGATTTAAAGATAATGTTACATGATAAATTGCAATCTATTGCTGGAATTTCTGCAACAGAAACAATTATATCTCTTGAAGAAACATTTAAACGTCAATTACCGATTGACTAAATTATAAGGTATTTATATTTTATTTGAGCTTGTTCTTTATTGAGCAAGCTTTTTTTGTTTCTATAATTGCCATTCCCCAGATATGATTTTATTCAAAGGCGCAATAAATTTTGAAAAGTTCAATACTAATAGATTTATTAGGGGATCATTTTTAGTGATAGAAATATAATTGTCACTATTAATTTTCATTAATGTAGCTCTTTGGTATTTACTATTTTCTGTAGAAAGTACAAGGTGGGGGAGAATGGATGAGGTTGCTTCAATTTTTGGTTCACTGTTGCTTATTACTCCTTTATGCACTAGAAATGGGTGTATTTCAAAAAAGTTGTATGTGTTATCTCCCAGATATAAATTAAACTGAAAGTTTTGTTTCAGTGGAATCTGAAAGTAAAAGTTAAAGGTTTTGTTAGGATCAATAATATGTGCCGATAACATGTTTGAGTGCATATTATTAGGGGTGTAATGCAGCCTCCATTCAATGTTTGCATAATCTTTAAATTGCTCTATAATTCCAAGCCAATTTAATAAGCGTGGCCATAATGTTATGGTAAAGTGATCGTTCCAACTATTTTCTTCTTTCAGTTGAGTTAAATTAGCAAGCGTAAAGTCAATCTGTGGTATTTTCATTTTATTACCATTTATAAATTATGGAGCGATAGTAATACATAATGTTATTATTTACAAGTATTGCAAGGTTTAAATCATGGCAGTACAACTAGAATCTCTTTATTCACACATTAGGCATAAAAAAGTCCCCGTAGGGACTTTTATTTACTTAACGCTATTAATTTACTTCTACCGTTATTTAATTTGCTGTAAATATTTTTTTCGTGCCTCTAAAATTAATTCAACATTTAAATTTGGATTAAAAACCCTAACCATGTCAACGATATTAAAATCTTTATGGAAGTGACCCAAGGCAGCATCAAATGAAGTGGCTTCCCAATTGTATTTAACCTTTTTTGTTACCTCTTCAAATTCGCTCCATTTTAATTGGCGTGGTAAAGTAAAGTATCCATGGTCTTTTTCACTTCTATCTAAATAAATACCTTCTTGCACTTCTTCAAGACAGAAGAATTTTTTGAGTCGAATGATAGCTGTTGCCGAAATGTTTTTGCTTGGCTTTTTCTTGAAAACAATTCCTTCATCTAAAAAGCACGATTGAAGGTCTCTTACCTGATCGTAATCAGTTAAATGACGAACCCTTATTGTGTGATATGATTTGTTGTAAAATGATAAGGTACCTGCATCGGCATGAAAGCCATCCGGAAAGTATCGCATTATGTTTTGTCGGGCTCTTGTGATTTCTTCAAGAGTATAGAGTCTGTCTACTACAAAATAAATATATAATGGCTTTGATTTTCCAGGAGCATCACTATAATAATTAAAGAAACCGGGGAAAGGTTCTGGTGCTTCTAAAACAAAAGTATTAGGTAAAATTTTCTTTGTCATGGTAACAAGCTCTTCAGCTTTTAATAAGTTACCATAGGTGTCAATTATTTTAGATGTATCCATAGTAGTACTGATTTAGATTATTTTAATTGTAATAAGGTACAAAAAAAAATGTATAAGTCAATAGGCTACTTACAGGTCTTTAATTATGCATGATCTCTTGTGAAAACAGGTGCATCTTCGGTAGATAAGTTATTGTTATAGTAATATCCATTAAAATCAAATGCCTTTAAATCATCTACATTGGTTAATTTATTTTGGATAATAAATCGTGTCATTAAGCCGCGAGCCTTCTTAGCATAAAAACTAATAATTTTGTACTCTCCATTTTTCAAATCTTTAAATGTTGGCGTTATAATTGGCACCTTTATATCACTCTTCTTTACAGCTTTAAAATATTCATTTGAGGCAAGATTAATTAGCGCTTTATGATTTTCTGTTCGGATGTCTTCGTTCAACATATCAGTAATTTTACTGCCCCAAACATTGTAAAGATTCTTATATTTTTTGAACGATAGTTTGGTTCCCATTTCTAAACGATATGGCATAATTGTATCCAAAGGTCGCAATAAACCGTATAAGCCAGATAATATACGTAGTTGGCTTTGCGCAGTAGTCACATCTTCTTCAGATAATGAAAAGGCATCTAAACCTTGATAAACATCTCCCTTAAAAGCAAACAGGGCTTGTCTAATATTTTCAGGTTTAAAGGGGTATTCCCATTCTTGATATCTATTATAGTTTAACTCAGCGAGTTTATCGCTTATTTTCATTAAATATCCGATATCTGATATATTTCTTTTTTGTAATTCCTCAACAATAAGCTGGGGTTCTTCAGTAAAACGTATATTACTTTTGTTTTCAATTGAAATTGGGCTTTCAAAGTCGAGAGACTTTGCTGGTGATATAATAATTTGCATACTCGTGTTTGTAAAATATTAGGTAATTAATTATACAACTAATAGTATCCGTATTTGTTCCAATCGGGATATAATAAATCGGATGTATTTAAGTTTATCCTAGTAATAACTATTTATATCACAATTTTAATAATATAAATTGTATTAATACCCATGCAATATCATATTCACATTCTATTTTATTAGTTTTGCAGGGTTAATTATCATCACAAAAAAGAATACAAATATATATGACCACAGAAAAGGAACAAAACCTTGAATCACTAGGAGAGTTTGGACTTATTGAGCATTTAACTAAAAATGTAGAAATTAAACATAGCTCTACTATAAAAGGAGTAGGTGATGATGCTGCTGTAATCAGCACTGACAAACACCAAGTGGTAACAACTGACCTTTTATTACAAGGTATTCATTTTGATTTAGTATACACACCATTAAGGCATTTGGGCTATAAGTCAGTTATGGTAAACTTGAGTGATGTATATGCTATGAATGCGATTCCGAAGCAAATTACGGTTTCCTTAGGCATTAGCTCTAAGTTTAAATTAGAGCATATTGATGAATTATATGCGGGTATAAAAATGGCCTGTGAAGCGCATAATATTGATTTAATAGGAGGAGATACCTCTACTTCATTAACTGGATTAACCATTTGTATTACTGCTATTGGTGAGGCTAATAAAGAAGATATTGTTTACAGAAATGGTGCACAGCCAAACGATTTAGTATGTGTAAGTGGCGATTTAGGTGGCGCTTATATGGGCTTGCAAGTATTAGAGCGTGAAAAAGCTGTTCATGCAGGTAACACTAAAGTACAACCTGATTTATCAGGATACGATTATATATTGGAGCGTCAATTAAAACCTGAAGCCCGAAAAGATATTATTGAATACTTAGCGTCTATTGGCGTAAAACCAACTTCAATGATTGATATTTCTGATGGCTTATCGTCTGAAGTGTTGCACCTTTGTAAACAATCGAAAGTGGGAGCTAGGATTTACGAAACAAAAATTCCTATTGATCCTGTAACTTCAATGATGGCTGAAGAGGTAAATATGAGCCCTACTGTGGCGGCTTTAAATGGTGGCGAAGATTATGAGTTGTTATTTACTATATCGCAAGCCGATTATGAAAAGTTTTCGGAAGAAACTGATTTGAAAATTTATACCATAGGCCATATTACCGAAGAAAGTAAAGGTAGCTATTTAGTAACAGGCGGAGATCAGGAAGTTGCCTTGCAAGCTCAAGGTTGGAATGCTTTAGCTTAAACAAATTTTCATTGTCCTAATCCATTTATTTATATGTTAGAGTACATAAAAGGTCATATTATAGAAGCTAGTCCAGCTCATTGTGTTGTTGAAAACAATGGGCTAGGCTATTTTATTAACATATCAGTTAATACCTATACAAAGCTTCAAAATCAGAAAGAAATTCAATTGTTCTTATTCGAACAGATTCGTGAAGATGCCCATAATCTATATGGTTTTTACGAAACTACAGAACGTGAAATATTCAAACATTTGATATCGGTTAGTGGTATTGGTGCCAATACTGCTCGCATGATGTTATCGTCAATGTCTCCGGGAGAGATACATGAAGCAATCACTTCAGGAAATGTTAATGTTCTAAAAGGAATAAAGGGAATTGGGGCAAAAACAGCTCAAAGAGTGATAGTTGACCTTGCTGATAAGTTAGGTAAGGAACCAGTAGATCAAAAATTATTTACTGATCAAAACAATACAACTAAAGAAGAGGCGTTATCTGCTTTAGTGATGTTGGGATTTGCTAAGAATAGTGCACAAAAAGTTGTAACTAAAATCTTAAACTCTGAGCCGGACTGTAAAGTTGAGGATGTAATTAAAAAATCATTAAAAATGCTATAGAGAATACGAGTACGCAGGCCCCCTAATTTTTAATCCTATAATTGAATCAAAACTTGAGTGAAGTTTTTAAAAATACTTTAA
The DNA here is from genome assembly GCF_947489045.1 of Saccharicrinis aurantiacus. NCBI lineage: Bacteria > Pseudomonadati > Bacteroidota > Bacteroidia > Marinilabiliales > Marinilabiliaceae > Saccharicrinis > Saccharicrinis aurantiacus. Next base: position 107,278 of record NZ_CANLCN010000015.1, on the reverse strand, counting down.
AACTCTCTATTGTTATATTAAGCTGTTTGGGCTTGACTGATGCTTGGGCGCTTAATAGTAGCTTGCCACTTGCTGAATGGCAAACCCAAGAACCGGACTCTATCTATACCGGTACTCGATTTGAGAGTATTGATTCTAAAGGTAATAATCCTTTTGCAGAGAAGAGTTCAAGTCGTTCAATGCAGCTTAATGATGCTTCAAGTCTTAATTATACTTCAGAATATGACCCCGCGACAGGGCAAGTTCATTTTTATCGTAAAATAGGGAATATAGACGTAAAGCTCCCTTACTCTATGACGGTGGAGGAGTACATGAATGAGGATGTGCGAAATTCTATGTTAGCTTATTGGGATCAAAGAGCCCGATCTGCAGGAGATGAGAATGATCAGTTTAGTATTTTCAATCCAAACTTTAATGTAAATAGCGAACTCCTGGGTAATATATTTGGCAATAATATGGTGAATATTAAGCCACAAGGGGTTGCCGAATTACGCATTGGGGTAACTACTAGTAAAATTGATAACCCCACATTACAAGAAAACCTCAGGAAGACTACCACTTTCGATTTTCAGGAAAAGATTCAGATGAATATCCAAGGTACTATTGGAGATAAACTGAAAATGGGTATTAACTATAATACCGAAGCTACATTTGAGTTTGAGAATCAAATGAATTTGGAGTATGAAGGTAAGGAGGATGATATTTTGCGTTCTGTTGAAGCGGGTAATGTAACACTGCCACTACCAGGAACTTTAATTACCGGTAGTCAGAGTTTGTTTGGTGTTAAAACCGAAATGCAGTTTGGTAAATTATCTGTTACCTCTATATTTTCTCAACAAAAAGGAGAAACCTCAGTATTAGATATACAAGGAGGTGCGCAGAAGCAGGAATTTGATATGCCTGTGAATGAGTACGACAAAAACCGTCACTTCTTTTTATCTCATTTTTTCAGAAATTTATACGACGAAACGCAAAAGACTTACCCGATGTTACCACGCATTAACGTGCAGCGTGTTGAAATATGGGTAACTAATAGGTCTGGTAACTTTAATGAGGCACGTAACATTATTGCTTTTGCCGATTTAGGTGAATCAGGAGGTGGCGCAGATCCAGATACCAATCCTTATATGGTTAATCCCGAGAAGTGGGGAAGTACGGGTATGAATGTAAACCCAAGAAATGATGCCAATACCTTATATAGTGAAATGGACGGTACTTATAATGCCGTTAGAGATATCAATCAAGTTACTACTGTATTTAGAGGTATTACTGGATTTGAAGAAAGTAAAGGTTATGAAAAGATTGAGAATGCACGCTTACTCTCAGAAACAGAATATACTTTAAACCGTAGTTTGGGTTTTATATCATTAAACATGTCGCTTAATGCTGATGAGGTTTTGGCCATTGCTTATGAGTATGATTACAATGGTCAGACTTTTAGGGTAGGGGAGTTTGCAAATAACGGAATTGATGCACCAAATACACTGTATTTGAAAATGCTAAAAAGTACCAACTTAACTCCTTCTGTAAAGCCATCATGGGATTTGATGATGAAGAATGTTTATGCGATAGGTGCATATCAGGTAAATAGAGAAGACTTTATATTTGATGTGGCTTATGTTGATGATTCTACTGGTACAGCCATTAATTATTTCCCAGATGAGGTGCCTAACAATCCTAACATGAAGGGGAAGCTTCTATTAAGGATAATGAACCTTGATAAGTTAAATGAGACTTATGATCCTTATCCAGATGGCTTTTTCGATTACATTAATGATCAAACCATTTATCCGCAAAACGGAAGGGTTATCTTCCCTGTACTTGAACCTTTTGGATCATTCTTAGAAGGTCAATTGGGTGGAGATAAAAAGCTGATTGAAAAATATGTTTATCAAAGCCTATATGATGAAACCTCAACTATTGCCGAGCAAGATGCGGAAAAAAATAAGTTTAGGTTACGGGGTTCGTACAAATCAAGTGTAAGCAACGAAATATCCTTAAATGCCCAAAATATCCCGCAAGGTTCTGTAATTGTAACTGCTGGTGGTATAAAGTTGGTTGAGAATGTAGATTATACTGTAGATTATTCTTTTGGAACCGTAAAAATTATTAATCAAGGCTTATTGGCTAGTGGGTCTCCTATTCAAGTATCCTTAGAGAGTCAGAGTTTGTTTAACCTGCAAACCAAAACGATGCTCGGTACCCATATGAATTACCAAATTAATAAGGATTTTAATATTGGCGGTACGGTAATGCACCTTAGTGAGCGTCCGTTAACCCAAAAGGTTAATATTGGCGACGAACCTATTTCCAACACAATTTATGGTTTTAACACTTCGTACTATAGCGAAACACAATGGTTAACCAATGCTTTGGATAAAATTCCACTATTGAGTGTGAAAGATGTATCAAGTATTGCTTTCGAAGGGGAGTACGCCCAGTTAGTGCCAGGTAGCCCAAGTGTAGTTGGTAATCAGGCTTATATTGATGATTTTGAAGGTACCAAGATTTCAATAGATATGCGTAACTGGACTGCTTGGAGTATTGCAGGTACGCCACAGGATCCGGATTTATTTCCAGAGTCGGATTTAATTAATGACTTAGAGTATGGATACCAAAGAGGTAAATTGGCGTGGTATATTATCGATCCCTTATTTTCGAGAAGTAATCAATTTACTCCTCAGCATATTAAGGATGATTTAGATGAGCAATCGAATCATTTTTCTCGTGAGGTATTTGAGAAGGAGATTTTTCCAGATAGGCAAGCTGTATACGGACAAGCTACTAATATTCCTGTATTAAATGTAGCATACTATCCTAAGGAGAGAGGGGTTTATAACTTTAGTACTGATGTAGAGGAAAATGGAGAACTCAGAAATCCTGAGAATAATTGGGGTGGTATCATGCGTCGTGTTGAAACCAATGACTTTGAAGCAGCCAATATTGAGTTTATTGAGTTTTGGATGATGGACCCATTTGTTTACAACCAAAATATTCAGAAAGCAGGGGATTTATATTTCAACTTGGGTAATATTTCAGAGGATGTATTGCGCGATTCGCGTAAATTCTTTGAGCAAGGTCTGCCAGGACCTAACGATATTTTTGAAGATAATGTAGATTCTACAAAGTGGGGTTATGTACCAAAGCAGCAAAGTTTAGTAAATGCTTTTAGTAACGATCCTGCAACACGTTTGGCTCAAGATGTTGGTTTAAACGGTATGCCAAGTTCTAGAGAACAAGTGTTTTATGCAGAGTATATTGCAGAGATGCAGGCGCTCCTGAGTTCAGGAGGACTATCGTCTGAAGCTTATGACAAGATTATGGCTGACCCCGCTTCCGATGATTACCATTATTTTAGAGGTTCTGATTACGATCAGGATAAAACATCAATATTAGACAGATATAAAAACTTTAACGGGCCTGAGGGAAATGCTATTCCTTCTGAATATTCTCCAGAATCATACGCCACAGCTGCAACTACGCTTCCTGATCAGGAAGATGTAAATAGAGATAATACCTTAAGTGAAAACGAAAGTTATTACCAATATAAGGTTCGCTTGGATCCAAATGAAATGATTATTGGTCAAAACTATATTACAGATAAGGTTGAAGCTGAGGTTGATTTAAAAAACGGGAATACTGAGAAGGTTAATTGGTACCAATTCCGAATTCCAATTAATCAGCCTGATAAAACTGTAGGAAGTATTTCCGATACGCGTTCTATAAGGTTTATGCGTATGTTTATGCATAACTTTTCTGATACAACCATTTTACGTTTTGCCACTTTGGATTTAGTACGAAGTGAATGGCGTATTTATGGCGATGATTTAGAGGAGGATAATGAAAATGTAGTGCCCAATGATGATACTAAATTTGAAGTTGGGGCTGTTAATATCGAAGAGAATGCTTCTAAGCAACCAGTGCCATATGTACTACCTCCTGGAGTTGATAGGGTTATAGATCCTGCCAATCCGCAGTTGCGCGAATTGAATGAGCAATCTATTTTATTAAAAGTAACTGATATTGCAAAGAACGACAGGCGTGCTGTATTCAAAACCCTGAATATGGATATGCGCCAATACGGCAAATTAAAGATGGAGGTGCATGCCGAAGAAATAGTTGAGGGAACAATCGGAAAAGGCAGAGCTCGTGCCTTTATACGTCTTGGGTCAGATGCTCGTAATAACTATTATGAGTATGAAATTCCCTTAAGTATGACGCCACATAATGCTACAGACCCCGAAGCCATTTGGCCTGCTGAAAATAGATTTGATTTTGCCTTTGAGAAATTACAAGCGGTTAAACTATTACGTAACAATAACAATTATCCGGTAGGCGATGTGTATACCATGAAGGACGACGAGAACTGGGTTAAGATTAAGGGTAATCCTAACATCGGTAACGTTCGTACAATTGTTATTGGTATTAGAAGTATGGTAAGTGAAGACCTCGCATCTTTTGAAACGTGGTTTAATGAATTGCGCTTAACCGATTTTAACGAAGAAGGCGGATGGGCAGCAAATGCACGTGTAAATATTAAGTTATCTGATTTTGGTAATGTGTCTGTGGCAGGTAATACATCGTCCATTGGTTTCGGAAGTATCGAAAAAAGTGTTGCAGAACGAAGTCAGGAAGATTTCTATCAATACGATATTGCCGCAAACCTTGATTTGGGTAAGTTTACAGGAGCTAATACTCGTATGACTATTCCATTCTACTATGGAACATCTCAAGAAGTATCTACACCAAAATATTTCCCTCTCGATCCGGATATACCCCTAAAAGTAGCTTTGGATAATGCCGAGAGTTCAGAAGAACGCGATAGTATAAAAAACATATCGCAAGATGTAATAAAGCGTAAAAGCTATAATTTTACCAATGTACGCTTGCAACCTAAAAGCAACAAGTCAAGGGTGTATGATATTTCTAACCTTTCGGCGAGTTACTCTTTTAGCGAAACTGAAGCACATAATATAAATACCGAAAAAGCGCTCGATAGAGATTACAGAGGTGTGCTGGGCTACAACTTTAATAATAGACCCAAAGCCATTGAGCCATTTAAGAAAAGTAAAGCCCTAAAGGGTGAGGCTTTTAAGTTGATAAAGGATTTCAACTTTTACTTAATGCCAACACAACTTTCGTATCGAACAGAAATGATGCGAAATACCAATGAACAACAGTTACGAGTAGTTAATAACCCTGATTATGTGATTCCTAAAACTCAGCGACGAGATTTCTATTGGAATCGCTATTTCGATCTGCGATTTAATTTAACCAAGAATCTTAAATTCGATTTTAAATCAACCGTTAATGCACGTATCGATGAAATTGACCCTCTTTACGATATTGATGATCCTAATGCCGATCCTTATTACGAGTCTAGAGATCGTATTTTAGATAATATAAAATCGGGTGGTAGAACCACAAATTACCTGCATAATTTTAATGTGAGTTATAAAATACCAATTGATAAGCTGCCCTATTTAAATTGGACTACCTCTACCATACGCTATAGCGGAATGTATAATTGGGTTGCTGCTCCTTTGCAAGATTCTAACGATCCGGATGCTTTAAATTGGGGTAACACAATTAGTAATTCCAATAACATTCAAAGTTCAACACAGCTTAACTTCACAACTTTATATAACCGCTCTAAATACCTGAAAGGTTTATCGCGTAAGTATGGTAATTCACGTTCTTCACAAAAGAAATCAACCAAACGAACAGTACGTTATAATAAGGAGAAAGTAAAATTAGCCAAAGGTCAATCGTATATCATTAACCATAAACTTAAAACTACCGAGATTCGTGTTCGTGTTTTCGATGAAAATGGTAGAACGGCTAAAGGAGAAACCACTCCAATTAGTGAAACAAAGGCTGAGTTTATTCCTAGTCAGGATTATGATAATGCCCGAATAATGGTTACAGGTACTGTTGAAGATAAAACAACCATATTAGGAACTGCTGTTGATTATAGTGCCATGTTCTTAACAGGAGTTAAAAACTTCTCGGTAAATTATACCGAAACCAATGGTACTATCTTACCCGGCTATCTTCCCGATTCTAAGTTTTTGGGATCTTCAACTTACCAAGGTAATAGCGCTCCAGGTTATGCATTTATTGCAGGATGGCAAGATAGAGATTATGCACAAAAGGCGGCTGATAATGGTTGGATTACAACTGATAGTATTAATCAGGCTTATGCCATGACGCATCAAGAAGACCTTAGTCTGAAGGCCACCATTGAACCCATAAAAGGTTTACGTATCGATTTAACTGCCAATCGCCGTTATTCAAATAATATGAATGAGTATTATAGGCAAACTAATGGCATGTTTGAGGCTACCAATACCCGAGAAAGTGGTAATTTCACCATGAGTATAAACTCCTTCAGTACGGCATTTGAAAAGGTTGATATCGATGGAACCTATGAATCGAAAAATTACCAAACCTTCTTAGACAATAGGGTAATTGTAGCTGAGCGCTTGGCCAATGAACGTTTAGAATCAGGTATTGATGAAAACTACACTTCTGAAGATGCAGCCAATCAAGATGGGTATGGTTTAAACTCACAAGAAGTTCTAATACCTGCCTTTTTAGCAGCATATGGTGGCAAAGACCCAAATAACATATTCACAGAATTATTCCCAAGTTTAGCCGCCATGCGACCTAATTGGCGTATAACTTATGATGGATTAGGGCGAATTAAACTATTTAAAAACGTATTGCGTTCGTTCGATATTTCGCATGGATATCGCTCAACCTATAATGTAGGTTCTTATATTACAGATACCGATTATGGGTTTGAAGAAGATGGTGTTACTTGGATTCGTGATGCACAGAGTAATTTCTTGCCACAATTCCAAGTAAACTCGGTTACTATAAATGAAACTTTTAGTCCTTTATTGGCATTCAATATTACGTGGAAAAATAATATGACCACCCGTTTAGAAACCAAAAAAGCACGTACCTTAAATTTGAGTTTAGCCAACAAGCAGCTCATCGAAAATCACAACCAAGAATATGTTATTGGTGTAGGCTATCGTTTCGATAAAATGGATTTGATATTCGGAGGAAAAGGTGGACAGAAGAAAATGTCGAGCGACTTAAACTTACGAGCAGATATATCAGTTCGTGATAATGTAGCCATTATTCGAAAAATAGAAGAGGGAGTAGATCAGCTCACCTCAGGTCAAAAAATAACAACCCTTAAGTTCACGGCCGATTATGTATTAAGCGATAGATTTAATATGCAGGTATTTTACGATAGAGCCATTAACTCGCCGTATATATCGCTTTCCTATCCAACAACCAATAGTAATTTTGGCGTAAGCTTTAGGTTCTCGTTAACAGAGTAGGCAAAAAATAAAGCTTAGGAGTAAACGGTAGCAACCATCTTTCGTGGGCCTCCATAATTTCTAAATTCACAAAAATAAATCCCCTGCCAAGTACCAAGGTTCAACCTTCCTTTGCTAATCGGTATTGTAAGCGAAGGCCCAGCCAGAGTTGATTTTACATGAGCCGGCATATCGTCGCTACCCTCCAAAGTATGTACATAGTCCGGGTCATTTTCCGGAATAAGCTTATTAAAAATAGTCTCAAAATCAGTACGCACCGATGGGTCAGCATTCTCATTTATCGTTAAACCAGCCGAAGTATGTTGAACAAATAAATTCAGCATCCCAGTTTGTGGTAGCTTAATGCGCGATTCTATAAGGTCTGTTATCAAATGAAAACCGCGTCTGAATTCGGGTAATCTTATCTCTAACTGATCAATCATTTTTTATTTTTATCGAATTAAACAAAGTAAAATAGGGGGCTTCCCCTGCGGGTCGTGCTATGCGCTATATCTTTGCTTCGCCATAATGGGCTCACAAAGGATGCCGCTTCTATCACTAAGCCAACTGGGTTCTAGCAAGAGGCTAAAAAACGCAGTTGGCAGTAATTCATTTAGTTTACAAAAGAAGTTTAAGCCAAAAGCCCAAAGTACTTCATGGCAATTTCTAGCGCATAATCTTCTATCACATTACAAACCTCACGGTACGATTTTAGTTTCTCTAAATCAGTACCAATGGCCAACGAAGGGTCTCTAAACGGGCGCGTAATGATTTCGCCTGGCTCTTGCTCTAACTTTAAGGCCTCCGGTATCGTTTCATCGCAAATAATTACCAAGTCAAACTTCTCCTTATTGCAATCAGTAATACTTGCCGATTTAAACTTATTAATATCTATTACCGATTCCATCATGGCTTTTTGAGCCAACATATGTATGGGCTCAATTTCAGTTCCCGCACTTTGTACCTCGGCTTTCCCTTTTAAATAATAGGCCAACCAGCCTTCAAGCATTTGCGAACGAGCCGCATTCTTATTCGAGTAGATTAATACTTTCTTCATGTATATATTATTTAGAATTGAGACAGGAGATAATAGCCTTTTCTACAAGACGTAAAATTTAGTTTTGTATTATCAGTCTGTACCAATGTGTTTTGTTATTTTTTGTGTTAATGTAGTCTAATGTCTAAACTCTAATGATCTATTAAACTAATCACCCATTCACAATATATTGCTTTAGATTCTTATTAAAGAACATTTTAATAATTTCGCTCACTAAAATGCTCATTTCTTCTCTTGTATCTAAAGTAGCCGTGCCAACATGCGGTGTAAGCACTGTATTATCAAATTTCAATAAAGCCTGTGGTATTTCGGGTTCATTCCAGTAAACATCTAAACCAGCACCGGCAATCAAATTATTTTGCAATGCGTTTATTAATGCATTCTCATCAATAACGGGTCCACGCGCAGTATTAACAATATAAGCCGTGTTTTTCATTAACTGAAACTCAGCATCACCAATCATTCCATTTGTATCGTTATTTAGTGGAGTATGTAATGAAACAACATCAGATTGTTGCAGTAAGTCTTCTAAATCCATATAGCTAACCTTTAACTCTTGTTCTTCAGCGCTATTTAGAGGCGTACGTTTGTTATAAACTACATGCATGCCGCTCGCAATCGCTCTTCGTGCTGTGGCTTTTCCTATGGCGCCCAAGCCAATAATACCAAGTGTTTTTCCGGTTAGCGTGGTGCTCAAGTTTTTCATCACACCCATAGTGACTCCTTCATTGGTGCGTACTTTGCTATTCAGCAAGCCTACTTGTCGTGCTACAGCAAGCATTAAAGCATGTGCTAATTCAGCAGTGGGTTCTGTTACCGGGTCAGGCGTATTGGTTACTACAATGCCTTTTTCTTTGGCGTAGTTGATATCCACATTATCATAGCCAACTCCGTAGTTTGCTATTAACTTTAAATGTGGAGCTTTATCTATTATGTGGTTTTCTAGCTTGTTACCAAATACTGAAACAATAACATCAGTTGAGCCAATGTGCTGCTCAATTTCCTCATTACTAATAATTTCCCCTTTCGGAAAAATGACTTCGTAATCGCTTCCTAGTTCGGTAAAACCACAATTGGGGATACTAAATAATACTAATATTTTATGTGCCATAATATAATGTGTACTAAACAATCAAAATTAACGTTTAAAATAAGAAACCGATATAGCTCAGTTTTGAATTTGTTTGCATTTCAGATTTAAGAAAAGCTAAAATACAGAATAGATTAAGGTTTTCTTATGATGAATGTATGTGAATGGTGACAAAATAATATAACATCAATATAAAAAATAAGTAGTTTCTAACAGTAAGGTGTACTAAACTTATGAAGTTTACAAACAATATTTAACTTTACGCCCAATTCTTCTCAATTGAAATCTATGTTGAAAAATAGTATTGTTCTTGCAATATTTTTATGTTGTTCTGTAATGCTTTATGCACAGAAAGATGTCTCTATTACTGGTATTGTGCAGTCGGAACAAGGCGAGGTGCTTGATTTGGTTAATATATCTGTTCAAGGAAAACCAGGAGGTACCATCAGTAAATCCGATGGTACATTTGCCATTTTTACAAAGGCGGTTCCGCCTTACACTTTGGTATTTTCAAGTATAGGTTATCAAACGGCCTACATTACCTTTTCTGCCGAAAGTCAAAAATCAGATTTACTCATCAAACTACGCCAAAAGGATGAAACCATAGAAGAGGTGAATGTGCAAGCCAAACGTAAGAACGAGCAGAATTTTGAGAAGATTGATGCAAAACTCTCAGCGCAATTACCCGATGCAACAGGCGGTAGTATTGAGGCCTTGGTGAAAACGCAAATGGGGGTAAGTAACAATAATGAGTTAAGCTCTCAATACCGTGTGCGTGGCGGTAACTTTGACGAGAATCTGGTTTATGTGAATGATATTGAAGTTTACCGACCATTTTTAATTCGTTCAGGACAGCAAGAAGGGCTGAGTTTTGTGAATCCAGAAATGGTATCTGATATTCGATTTTCGGCAGGTGGATTTGATGCGCGTTATGGCGATAAAATGTCGTCGGTATTAGATATTACGTACAAGCGCCCCACCGAATTTGGCGGAAGTGCATCTGCCAGTTTATTGGGAGCCAATGCTCATATTGAAGGCGCTTCGAAGGATGATAAGTTTACCCATATATCAGGGGTTCGCTATAAAACCAACAGTTATTTATTGGGATCACTAGATGTTAGTGGCGATTACAATCCTACATTTTTAGATTTACAAACTTATCTTACTTATCAGTTTAACGATAAATGGGGTGTAAGCTTTTTGGGTAATGTATCGCAAAATACTTACAATTTTAAACCCGTGGATAGAGAGACTACCTTTGGTACTTTATCCGAAGTTAAAACCCTTCGAATTTATTTTGAGGGAGAGGAGAAGGATGATTTCTTAACCGGTTTTATGGCGGGAACACTTAATTTCTCACCCAATAAAAACAACAGCTATAAGTTGATATTATCTGGATTCAGAACTTCAGAAAACGAAAACTTTGATATACTGGGGCAATATTGGATTCAGGATTTAGAATCGGAAGATGGTACGCCTAGTAAGCCAGAAGACTCGGCAACTGGAATAGGTGTAGGAAGCTATCTAGAGCATGCCCGAAATTATTTATTTGGCACAGTGCGCAACGTAGCAGTGCGTGGTAAGCACCGTGTAAATAAACATCGCCTTGAGTGGGAAGGCAAATACCAACACGAGCGTTTCAGCGATCAGATTAACGAATGGGTGATGCGCGATTCAGCAGGCTATAGTATACCAATATCAGATCCTGAGCTGGTGCTTTCATACGCCTATAACGCCACGCACGATATCAGCTCAAACCGAGTAACGGGTTTCTTGCAAGACAATATGCACTTTGATTTACAAAAGGGGAAACTAGATTTGGCTATCGGAATTAGAGCCAGTTATTGGGATTTCAATAATGAGTTTTTACTAAGTCCGCGCGCAAGTGTATTGTACGACCCCATGTGGGAAAAAGATTATCGCTTTAAGTTTGCAACGGGTGTTTATTATCAAAGTCCATTTTATAAAGAGTATAGAGCGCAAGGTGTAGGTATAAACTACGATATTAAATCGCAGAAATCCATTCACTTTGTAACAGGTTTCGATCATTATTTTTCGTCGTGGGGCCGACCATTTAAATACTCCACAGAATTGTATTACAAGCATATGACTAATTTAAATCCTTACACCATCGATAATGTAAGGATAAGATATACAGCCCAGAATAACGCAAAGGGTTATGCCGCAGGTATCGATATGAAAATTAATGGTGAGTTTGTAAAGGGAGTCGAATCTTGGGCCAGTTTATCCATAATGCAAACTGAGGAAGATATACTTGACGATTCTTATGTGGATAAAAATACAGGCGAAACAGTTTATCCGGGTTACATTCCCCGTCCGTCAGATCAGCGTATCAATTTTAGTTTAATGTTTCAAGACTACCTGCCCAATAACCCAAGCTTTAAAGTGAATTTGAATTTGGTATTTGGTACAGGTTTGCCTTTCGGTCCGCCTCGTTCAGAACGTTATTTAGCCACTGCCCGCATGCCTGCCTACCGAAGAGTGGATATCGGTTTCTCAAAGGAATTAACAGGCGTGCATAAAAATCCGAACAAGGCCGATAAAATATTTAAGAACCTATGGTTGGGTCTTGAGGTATTTAACCTTTTTGATATAGATAACACCATTTCGTACTATTGGGTATCCGATGTAAATAATCGCCAGTACGCTGTGCCTAACTATCTAACATCGCGTCGAGTTAATGTTAAATTAGTATCGCGTTTTTGATGTGATAAATCTCATCACCATTGTGCCTATTAAATTTTACATTTGAAATTCTAAGAATTCTAACATTAAAATAAGATAGACAATGAATCAGCAAGATTACATCAACCGAGAAGATCAGTTTGGCGCACATAATTACCATCCTCTTCCTGTTGTATTAGATAGGGGTGAGGGTATATTTGTGTGGGATACCGATGGTAACAAGTATTACGATTTTCTATCCGCTTATTCAGCAGTTAATCAGGGGCATTGTCATCCTAAAATTATAGAAGCTTTAACCACTCAAGCTGCAAAGCTAACGCTTACTTCGCGCGCTTTTTACAATAATGTATTGGGCGAGTTTGAAGAGTACATGAGTAAGTATTTTGGTTACGATAAGGTATTGCCAATGAATACGGGAGCTGAAGCTGATGAAACAGCCATTAAGCTTTGCCGAAAGTGGGCCTACGAGAAAAAAGGCGTAACAGAAAATATGGCTAAAATAATTGTGTGCGATGGTAACTTCCATGGACGTACTATTACCATAATTTCTATGTCTACCGATCCGGATTCATATAAAGGATTCGGCCCATATACTCCAGGATTTGAAGTGGTGCCTTATAACGATATTGATGCCTTGGCACAAGCTCTCGACGATCCGCATGTAGCAGGATTTTTGGTGGAGCCCATCCAAGGCGAAGCAGGTGTTTTTGTTCCTGAAGATGATTATTTGAAAAAAGCTTACGATTTATGTAAGCAGCACGATGTACTTTTTATTGCCGATGAAGTTCAAACGGGAATAGCGCGTACTGGTAAAATGTTGGCTTGCGATCACGTAGGTATCCGACCGGATATATTAATACTCGGAAAGGCAGTTTCAGGCGGTGTTTATCCGGTATCTGCCGTAATGGCCGATGATAATATTATGCTTTGCATTAAGCCTGGCGAGCACGGTTCAACCTATGGAGGTAATCCTTTGGGTTGTAAAGTGGCCATGGCTGCATTGGATGTTATTAAAGATGAAAACCTAGAAGAAAATGCTGAGCGTTTGGGTCAATTATTCAGAGATGAATTGAATAAGATAGATTCCTCAATGATTGAGTTGGTGAGGGGAAAAGGCCTCTTAAATGCCGTAGTTATTAAACCTAAGGATGGAAAAACGGCTTGGGATGTTTGTATGGCTATGAAAGAAAACGGACTTATTGCTAAACCAACACACGGACACATCATTCGTTTTGCTCCGCCATTGGTGATTAACGAAAAACAACTATTAGAAGCTGTTGAAATTATTAAAAACACTTTGGCTCAGTTTGAGTAGTATTAAGGTTTTATTATGATATTAGAGGGCTGTTATTCTATATGAGTAATAGCCCTTTTTATTATAGATAAGTACAAATTAGATTATTAAAACAGAAACCGAAGTAGTTCGTAATTATTATACAAAATGCATCGTAAAATATCCTCCATCATTAATGCCGTAGCTCCTATTTCTGAAAAAGCATTAGCAAAAATTCTCGACCTAATTAGCTATAAAATAGTTAAAAAGGGAGACTTGCTAGCCGAAGTAGGACAGTGGAATAATTTGGAGTATTTTGTAATTGATGGAATCTTTAAAAGTTATCTACACACTCCCAATGGAGATAGTATTACGATTTCTTTCTTTATGCAAAACTCTATCATATCGCCTAGCACCACACGTAATAATGCAGGCAAATCCATTATTAATATCAAGGCCCTAAGCGATGGCGAAATTGCAACCATGGATGCAATGGCCTTTGAAAAATTGATGATTGAAGATGTTGAAATACGAGAGTTTGGCAATGCGGTATTACGAAGCGAATTGATGGCAAAGGTGCAGAAAGAAATTGCATTGGCTTCGCTTAAGGGTAAGGATAAGTTACACTTTTTACGAAGGAACTACCCAAATATTGAAAACTGCATCCCGCACAGCGATATTGCATCATACCTAGGCATTACGCCTATTTCGTTAAGTAGGTTAAGAACCGAGTCATAACCATTATCATTTGTTAATGGATTCGTATTTTTAATTGACAAACTTTGCATTTCAATCAATGAAGTTGTTTAAGGTTGTAGTGGAATTACGAGAGTGACAGATTGGTTATCAGTGGCAAAGCTCAATTTTTTATTGCATAGCCGTAGCTACGGAATAAAAATTAGCTGAAGCCAATGAAATCAAGATGTTACTCGCAGATTTTCGATACAACTTTAAATAACTTCAAAACAAAAGTTATGTCAGTTTTCACATCCATATTGCAAAAAACATCCTCCTTAAAAAATCTATTGGTGCTATTTGTTTGCAGTCATCTGGTTTTATTATTGATGATGCTATTTATCTTTCCATCCATTAATGCGCAAATAGGAACCAAAGCCTTCGATTTACAAACCTTCGGATATTCAGCAAGTGTGGCAGCATCTATAGTGGATAGCTTAAATGCCGAAACTACCCAGCTATACCTGTTTCCTCAATTATTGTTTCTAGATCTACTTTACCCAATATTATTGGCATTGCTGCAAAGTAGCCTTCTGTTTAGGGTGATGAATACGAATAGTAAACTGGGTTTCGTAGTTTTGTTGATTCCCTTTTTAGCTATGGCATCCGATTATATCGAGAACATTCTTATTATTCTAATGATCTTAAAAGCAGTAGAGCTAAGTGAAGCATTTGTGTTTGTATCCAGTTCTTTTACCCTATTAAAAGGATTGCTTACTTCGGTGGCTTGGATTGCTATTTTAATAGGATTTTTAAGATTAGGGGTATTGCGTATTTATCGCAAATGAATCTTTAAAAAAAATGCGCTTTAGCCAGGTTTTTGAAACCACATAAATAAAATTGTAGATTTGCGAAATGGATGCTTATAAGAAATATTTGATTGAGGAAATAAAAATGCGTGAAGCCGATGCAGACATATTATTATCAGGATCTGAAAAGCGATACTATAAAAAGGGAGCTGATATTCAAAAACAAGGTGATGCAAGTAATATAGTTCGCATTATAATTAAAGGGTGTGCAAGAGGTTTTATGTTGGTTGATGGAAAAGAAGTGACAACCAACTTTTATTTTGAGAAAGACCATGCTTACGATTATGTTAATTACCTAAAGGAAGAGAAAGTTGAAATTAATATTCAAGCACTTGACGATGTAGAAGCTATTGAAATATCGATGGAAGCACTTGATTTTCTTAATTCCGAGATATTGGGTATACATCAAATGAATCATCAAATATTCAAGATGTATTTAATTATACTAGAGTCGCAGAGAATCGATTTCATAGTTAAAACCCCTAAACAGCGCTATCTAACGCTGCTGAAGAATAATAAAGAAGTTATTTCAAGAGTTCCTCAACACCAGATAGCTTCATTCATAGGTATTTCTGCTGAACACCTTAGTCGTATTCGTAAAGAGATACGTGATAACGAATAATAAAATATGCCCATAACGATTTCAAAAGAAGAAGCTCAAAGGTTAGTTGTTCAATCTCAGCAACTGTTTGCAAAGCCATCTCATAACAATGCTTTAGGTACTACATTGTCAGCAATTGAACACCTGGGTTATATTCAAATAGATACCATTTCGGTAGTACAGCGGGCACATCATCATACGCTTTGGAATAGAAATTCAGATTATAACTTATTACATATAGAAGAGCTTGTTGCCCAGAAAAAGGTATTTGAATACTGGTCGCACGCGGCTGCCTTTTTGCCAATGAAAGATTTTCGTTATTATCAATATCGAAAACAAGCCTTTCACATGGGGCACGAAAAGCATTGGTTCAAAAAAGACATCCAGTTAATGGACAATATTCTGAAGCGCATTGCAGATGAAGGTCCGCTAATGGCAAAAGATTTTCAGCATTCTCAAAAAGTAAATGAATGGGGAAGTAAACCCGCTAAGCAGGCACTTGAAAACTTGTATATGCAAGGCGACTTGATGGTGGCAGAACGTAAAAACTTTCATAAGGTGTATGACCTTGCCGAGCGTGTATTACCAAAGGGTATAAATACAGCCATTCCTACCCAACAAGAATACATACGCTTTCTAATAACAAACTATCTGCGGGCTAATGCTATGGGTACTGCTTCGGAAGTTGCTTATCTACTCAAAAAAACAAAAACTCTTGTTGCTGTTGAATTAAAGGAAATGTTATATAACCAAGAGATTGTAGAGGTTCAGGTAGATAATGAAAGGTATTATGTTCTACCTCAATTATTAAATGGTAACGAGAATGAAGAAGTCTCCAATGCAGTAAAAATCCTTTCTCCCTTCGATAACCTGCTTATTCAGCGCAAGCGAATGAAAAGTTTGTTCGATTTCGATTATCAAATAGAATGCTATACCACAGAAGCTAAGCGCAAGTACGGTTATTTTTCGTTACCTATATTGTGGAAGAATCAGTTTGTGGGAAGAATGGATTGCAAGGCTGACCATAAAACCGGGATACTGCATATTAATCACCTGGCCTTTGAAAATCACTTTTCATTATCCGATGCCTTTACATTTGCTTTTGATAAAACCCTTAAAGATTTCTGTAGGTTTAATAAATGTAGTTCAGCACATCTTCATAAAACCACACCAACATCTCTAAAAAAAGCTATGAAAGCCATTTCTTAGCAAATATCAACGTCGCGCCATTTTTCAGCTCATACTTTTGCACTGTAATTAAAAATAGAAAGTATGAACACTACAAAATTCAATCTTAAAACATTTGTAATCATAACCTTGATTACTAGTATTTGGATACACATTGCAGAAGTTGCACGTGCTATGTTTGTGGCATTTCCGTTAATGGAAGAATTCTTTGCAGGTCGCATTCCTATTGGAGCAATGGAAGTAAGTAATGCTCTTATTTGGGGAGCTTGGGACACATTATTAACACTTATCCTTGTATTTGTTTATTGGTTGTGCGCAGTAGCATTCGGTCAAAATGTAAAAGCCATTCTTATTTCAGGTACAACTACCGCACTAGCCACTATTGGTATATTTTGGATAGCCAGCGTAAACACAGGTTTGGGAGAATGGAGTACGGCAGCAATACTCTTTCCTATTGCTTGGGCTGAAATGATTATTGGTGCTGCAATAGCTGCAAAGCTTTACGCCAGAGCTACTAATTAGAGGGTTTTAAAGTGGGTTCAACTATTAGTATCATTATGTCATTAGCCCTACTTTTTTACACAGTAGGAGTTTGGGCAGAAAAGATATCAGGGAAATTAAAACTGTGGCATTTAGCGTGTTTTATTTGTGGTTTAATTCTCGATAGTATTGGAACTAGTATAATGTTCAGTTATACTGATGGTATTAGCTATAGCTTCCATGCCATTATAGGGTTTTGTGCCATTGGTTTAATGCTTATTCATGCCATATGGGCTCTTATTGTTTTACTAAGTAAAGATGAAAAGAGAATTAAGAACTTTCATCACTTTAGTATTTCTGTTTGGGGTATTTGGTTAATTCCATACTTAGGCCCTGTTCTAATGCATCTATTTTAATCAATAAAAAAATGGCTATCAGTAACGATTTTCTTCAATTTATTCTCGATCAACTCTATTTATGGGAAGGGGTTTCTGCAAAACATATGTTTGGCGGAGCGGCACTTTATAAAAATGAACTTGCTTTTGGTATGATTGCCGATAACCAGTTATACTTTAAAGTAGACCAGTTAAATATTGAAAAGTACATTAAAGCGGATTCTATTCAACTAAAGCCTTTTAAAAATCATAAAACTGTTTTGTCGTTCTATAGTGTACCTGTTGATGTAATTGAAGATGCATCAACTTTAGTGGAGTGGGCTAAAGAATCGTACCAAATACAACTCGATCGGAATAACAATAAAATAAGAATGAAATGAAGTATTTAAAATCTAAAGTATTCAAATTAATAATTTTAATAGTTGGGCCTATTCTTGTGTTTTTAGCTCTCACAGCCCCCAAAGAATATGAGGTTATACCCGATCCAATATCATTTAATGCAGACCAATTAGATATGAAACAACGACCATTTATTGTTGATAAAAAGGAATATCCTTTTAGAAGTAATTGGTACGAACGCGATGGAGTATCAATGCATTATATCGACGTAGGAGAAGGTATACCCGTAGTATTATGTCATGGTAATCCTGAATGGTCATTTATATATCGAAATTTAATTAAAGAGTTATCTGGCGAAGCCCGATTAATTGCTTATGATTTGCCGGGTTGTGGTTTTTCTGAATTACCAGATACCTAGAATTATACTCCGGCTGAATATTCAGAGTGGATTGCGTCATTGATTTTTGATCACTTAAAATTAGATAAATTTATAATGGTTGTT
The DNA here is from genome assembly GCF_947489045.1 of Saccharicrinis aurantiacus. Lineage (NCBI taxonomy): Bacteria > Pseudomonadati > Bacteroidota > Bacteroidia > Marinilabiliales > Marinilabiliaceae > Saccharicrinis > Saccharicrinis aurantiacus. The sequence continues at coordinate 88,766 of NZ_CANLCN010000015.1, read as the reverse complement.
CAAGACTGGGGAGGACCAACGGGGCTTAATGTCGCTGTCAATAATCCTGATCATGTTATTGGTTTGGTTATAAGTAATACCTGGGCTTGGAAAATTGAAAGTGGAGCAGTAAAATATTTCTCTTATGCTATGCGAACTCCCATCGTGAATAGAATAAATGTAAATAGAAATATTTTTGCTACAACTCTAATGAGAGGCGAGTTAAATAAAAAAGCATCTAAAAATAAGAATATTACAGATGCTTATAAATATCAATTTCCAACTATAGAATCAAGAAAGGGGACATCAGAATTTCCGAAAAACATCACTTGAGCAGGTGAATTTTTAAGCGAGTTAGAACAAGGTTTACCAAGGTTATACAACAAAGATGTTGAATTTATATTTGGCACAAAAGATTGGACTGTTGGAACACAGGATATCATTAATAGATGGCAGTCGCATTTCCCTTATGCAAACACAACAATTTTGCCCGAAGCAAGCCATTTTACTCAAGAGGATAGTCCTGAGAGTTATTACAAAGCACTTAGAAACCTATTAAGCAGTATTAAATAATTACAAAAATGGAGCAACACAATTGTGCCACCTGCAAACTGAGAGCAAAATACGATAAATCACCTAAATCGGTAATTGGTAGGTTATGGCGTTGGCATATCAGTTTCTGTCCAGGATGGAAGGCCTATATGAATACCCTAGATGATAAACAAAGGGCTGAAATAGCTTCACAGTACAGTTTAATTAAAAAGACGAATGATCATTAGTAATTAATATTTTAATAAAATGGAATACACAAAAGTAAAACTAGAGAAAATGCTTATTGCAGGAAAACAGATAAGCACAACTTTCGCTAACGACAAATGTTTCGAAGAAGTACCTGCACTATGGAATAACTTTTTTCAAGAAGGCATATTTCAAAGCATTCAAAAGAAGACAGATTTTAAACCACTAGGAGTATATTTTAATGTAGGCCTTAATGGTGAACAAGCTTTCGATTTTGTAACAGGTTGTAAAGTGAGCGAAAATGCAAACCCAGAACTAGATGCCATTGAAATACCAGCCTCTAATTACGCTAAATTTTCTTTCGGTGCACCTACTCCTGAAAACATCAATAAGGCTTGGGAAACAATTGCAGGCCTTGATTTAGACAAGAACACAGGATTTGATTTTGAGGAATACAATATGAATGCTGAGGATGAGACAAAAAGTACATTCGACTGTTACGTATCCGTAAAATAAAACACAATACTTATAAACTCGGATTCAGCTAAATGTTGTTTTCGGGTTTATAATTCTGAATTTATTAAAAATCAACCTGATGGCTGACTTATTTAAGAATCTGTTTTCAGAAGAATTAATTTCTCACACAGCTCAAGCGCTTCAGGAAGTTAATTGTACTTTTGAAAAGGCCCAATTTCAAAAACAAATATTTGACATACACTGGGAGGAAAAGGAGTTTAAAGAGCGTATGCACCACATTGCAGATGTGGTTCGCTCAAACCTTTCGGATGATTTTAAAGATGTAGTGCAAGAACTTTATATAATGATAGCCTACTTTAAATCAAGTGGTGCCGATAAAGTAAAGTTTTCTGAACTCGCTTTTGTATTTATACCTGATATTATTGAGAAATTCGGGATTAACGATTTTAATATCTCGGTAGAAGCATTTGAAAAAATCACTCCATTTACTACATGTGAGTTTGCAGTTCGCCCTTTTATTATCAAGTACCAAGATAAAATGTTGAACAAAGTTCAGGAATGGACAAAACATGAAAATGAACATGTAAGGCGCTTGGCATCCGAAGGTAGTCGCCCTCGTTTACCGTGGGGAATGGCATTGGCTCCCCTAAAACAAAATCCAAAGCCTATCATGTCAATTTTAGAAGCTTTAAAAAACGATTCTTCAGAATACGTAAGAAAAAGTGTAGCCAATAATCTTAACGATATTTCAAAAGATAATCCGGAAACTGTTATTGAGATAGCAAAGGCTTGGATAGGCAAAACTAAAGAAACCGACTGGATTGTGAAGCATGCCTGTCGCACCTTATTAAAGGCTGGTAATAGCGAAGTGTTACAGTTGTTTGGCTTTGCTCCACCTCATAAAATTGAGCTTAATGATTTAACATTGAAAAACGAAAGCATAAAAACTGGTGATGAACTCGAATTTTCGTTTTTACTAACCAATGTGTCTTCAAAGTCGGAAAAGGTACGATTGGAATATGCCATTTATTATATGAAAAAGAATGGCAGCCAATCTAAAAAAGTGTATAAAATCAGCGAGAAGGATTATGCTGCTAAGTCAGTTACAAAAATTACACGCAAACAGTCTTTTAAAAAGGTGTCAACCCGCAAGTTTTATGCAGGAGAACACATACTAAGTGTAATTATTAATGGGAAAGAAATAGAAGAACGAACATTTGAATTAATTGAAGTTGTTTAAGGTTGTAGGGGAATTGCGAGAGTGACAATTTGATTATCAGTGGCAAAGCTCCATTTTTTATTGCATTGCCGTAGCTACGGAATAAAAATTAGCTGAAGCCAATGAAACGAAAGTTCTATGAGACAAAATAAAATACATGTTTTTAACCTCATAAAATCAAGGTGTTACTCGCAGATTTTCGATACAACTTTAAACAACTTCATTGATAATAAATAAAAATAATGGAACAATTAAATATTCTTTGGACCACAAATAACAAAGAGACATTTGAAAATATGATAACGCTTTATTCCTTAAACTCGATGAAGAGTAATTGGTGGGATGCAGTAAATATTATTATCTGGGGTGGATCGACCCGGTTAGCGGGTGAGGATGAAGAAGTACAAAAAACCTTACTCAAGTTGATGAAAAACGGAGTTACTGTAGAAGCATGCAAATCGTGTGCTGATAAAATGAAAATGTCGGCCACACTAAAAGAGCTTGGTATTACCGTAAAATATATGGGTAAGCTTACGGGCATAATTAAACGTAAAGAACACCTGATAACCATATAAACCAGAACTATGTCAAAACATCATCAATTTTCCCAAAATAAAAAATGTGAATACTTCCCCTGTCATAAATCCAATAATTTAGACGATTTTAATTGTATGTTTTGTTTTTGTCCACTTTATATGCTCAAAGACGATTGCGGTGGCAACTTTAAATACACTAACGGATTTAAAGATTGTAGCCAATGCATGCTACCTCATACAAGAGATGCTTACAACCATGTAATGACTAAAATGGAACTTGTTTTAGCTATTGCTAGCCAAGGTAATTAAGAAACCAACGAAGTTATAAGTACACTGTACTAATAATTTAAGCACATACTAAAAATTAAATCAAGGATTGCATAGGTTTACTTAGAGCGCCTTGTTTTATTGCCGTAAGCGAAAGCAGTATCAAGTTCACTTGTATAATGCTGAGTGTGGCAATAATCTTGAAAAAGTTTCTTTGCCCTGCCTATGCCGGCAGGCAGGTTACTTTCTTTGATCAAGCAAAGAAAAGTAAGTCGGGTTTGGGTTGAAAACCCAATACGTGATATTAGTTTATGACAATATTGATACTTTACTAATAATTTAAGCACATACTATAAATTAAATAGTAATACTTAGTATGCTATTATTTAAAATACCAGTAAGCACGCAATAAGCCCCAAACATAAAAATAGCCCTCACACCAAAATGTGAGGGCTATTTCTTTTAGTTTTAATGATACCAACATTTAAATGTCCATTATCAAAAAGTATTATTCACGGCAATTGCTATTTAACCACAATACCCATTTTCTCAAGCTCTTGTTTCTCATTGCCTTCATAAAAAATATCGAGGCAAGCTCTCAGTTTAACCGAATATTGATTCAACTCGGCCAATAGCTCACGTTTTTTCACAGTGGCCATTTGCGCCTCTGCACTCTCACGGTTACTATCTATCTGCAAGGTATCCACATGGCTTAATTTAGCAATGTAAGTATCAATTTCCTCAACCGTAGCACCAAACGCAGATAACCTAGTTAATACAGCTTCATCGTTTCTTACCCCATTAAAGCATTGCAATACACACTGTTTCCATGTAGCATAATCCGTTGGGATATCGCCCCTAAAATTATAAGCTTTCGATTCCGTTGAACTGGCATCGTAAAAGTAGCGTCCCATTTTACGCAGTCGCTTAAGATAAGCATCCACTTCATTTAAAGCTACTTCTAGTTCTATAGTTTTGCTTTTACTTTCAATCTGCTCTTTCCTTTGGTTGTCGAACGATTGGCTAGTGAGTGATACCAAAGTAACACCTTTATCAATTTCGGTTTCGCTAAAAATAGGAGCAATGCGCTCTGCTACCGATGGGTTGTTTTTTACGCCAAGTATTAAACGGCGGTTTTTTTCCAGTTGGTTTTCTTGTTTTTCTGGCATATAAATAAATTAGATTGCCTACTCGAGAATACGAGTAGAACTGATTAAAAAAAAAATTGCGGGATTTGAAATTGTAAGAATTCGAATGTTGTAGATAATCATGAACTGGGTTTGGGTTTTGCTATTTTATTAACTGATATTAAAGATAATACAAAAAGTATGCGATGCAAAAAATCAGCTAAATTTTTATAACAGAGGGAGCGTGCTATTAGTAAGGGATAGACTCCAATTTGATTTTTTAGAGCTATTATTTACAAAAAACAAACTGCGCCTGACAAAAAGTCACTAATTTGCCTTGGGCAAAGCCTTTTTACCATAGGGAAGTGCCTTTTTGCGATGGGGAAGTGCCTTTTTCTGACAAGGAGTCACTTTTTAGCCTTGGGCATTGCCTTTTTGTGTTTGGGCACTCCCTTTATTGCCATGGGCGAAGGGTGCTAGGCCATTAGAAGCAGTTTTTAACTAATAATTTTGGCTAAGCTTATTTAATTTCATTACAAATTGAGCCTACTAAACAAAATAGATTATAATTTTTGCTAGTTTCATGATCAAATTAAACCCTAGTTATAAACTTATTAGCACACCTTGGGGCGAGTATACAGAACTTACGTTAGAATGATATACGCATATCGCGTTCGTGAGTAATTGGAAATCAGTTTGGGTATTCTACCATAGCCAAATCTTTGATTAGGCTTTAGGTTGAAAAGATAAAAGCAAATAAAAGAATTAGCTCAGAGGAGTTTTGGAAGGTTTGGTTAATTAAATTGCCATACCCTTCACCTAGCTAGACGTAGTGTTAATTACAGATAAAAGTGGTGTAAATTAAGTTGTTATATGAAAGTATGAAAAAAACAGCATTTTATATTATCCTCCTAACTTATATTATAGCTACATGTTCGTGTATAAGTAAAGTGAACAAAGTAGTTTCAAAAAATATTGAGAACAAAGACCATACTGTAACGGGTGCAGACATTGTTTCATATAACTATAAAATAAATAAGGATTCCTTGGATTCTATTCGAGTATATATTGATAGATATTATTATGGATTATATTACGATACTCTCTATAATAATAATGTTTATAATGGAATCAAAATTTTAAAACAATATTACAGTGGAATAGAAAAAGATTTAAACAATGTAATTATTACGAGATTTGAAGAATTGAATGATTCCATGATTATTTATCATATGGGGCATTTGAATCAACTTATATATGGTTACATGATTAGAAAAGAAGAAAGAGAATCAGGTGAGGAGAGAGTCCCAATGACTGGAAATTTTGGAGGGTATCAAAAAGAAATCCATGTTAATATAAAGTCTGGAAAATATAAGGTTTATGAAACACAATAGTTTATTCCTAAAACCTTAATTGAGCATATAATAACGGGTCGATAGATTCACTATTTATTAATAAAAATAACTGCTGCCAATAAATAGGAATATAAGTTGCCTGCAAGACCCAGCGATTATTCGCGGTTGAACTACAACCCGTTTTTAATACCACCCAAGTATTTTAACCGGGTTTTTATGTTCTCTGTTGGATTTTGAAATTCGTGATTATTGTATAATTTCTAGATGTACTTTAGGTTTTATACCTAATGCCGGGCGATGTGAGTAAACTAAACATTTGTGCACTTGCTGAAATATGCAGCCCCCAAAATTTAAATTTGACACGCCCTTTAAAGTTTGATAGTTACCTGTAAAATCGTAGTTTTGGCTACTTAGTTATTTGAGAAAGTTGTGGGTTAAATTCTGCATTATGTATATTCGATCTATTAAGTAACACACAATAACACCTATATAAACATTCTGATTAATTGATATGAATACAGAGCAACTCGTAAAAGAATATGGGATAAAAATTTCGAGATTATCACATCGGATGATTTGGAATAATGAGTTGGCAGAGGAAGCATCTCAAGAAGTTTGGTATGAAGTTTTAAAAAGCCTTGACACTTTTAAAGGAAACTCAAGTATTTCAACATGGATTTATTCTATCGCGAAAAGAACCATCTTAAGATATTCTCAAAAGGAGAGGATTCTGAAATCATCAGAGATAGATTCTCATTTCAATTTAGAAAGTATTGATTATAATGGTTCTGAAAATAACGAAAAAGAATGGGTAAAGGAGCAGTGTGATTATTGCCTAACAGCATTTTGCCATTGTTTAACAAATAAGGCCCGAATGATTTTTTTATTCCGAGATATTGCCGAGTTAAGGGATTCAGAAATTGCACAAATAATGGACTTGAAAGCAGAGAATATTCGGCAAATTGCATCACGTTCTCGTGAGAAAGTGAAAAACTTCATGCAAAAGGATTGCATACTGTTTAATTCACATGCCAAATGTAGGTGCAGAATCCGAAAGCATGTTGAATCCGTAGGGCTTGATGAAGAATATAAGAAACTTTCAAATGCTGCGCGACTTATTGATATTTATAAAAAGTTTGATAAAGAATTGCCCCGTAAAAATTATTGGGAAAAAATAATTTGAGAAGTTGTCACAGCATAGTGTTTTTCTCCACTAAACAAGTATATGTTTAATTTTAAATTGGAGAAAAATGAAAAAAGCAATAATTAAATCAGAAGGGAATAACTATTCAGCAATTGAAATAGGAAAGCTACAAAACCTAGCCGAATATTCGTTTCCACACCCAAAATTAAAACAAGATGTTCCGGGTAAGTTGTTTGTTGGCGAAACACTAAAAACCACCGGAACTGAGGTTTCCTTTCAAATAATGCCAGCAAATTCGGATATTCCATTTTTGCATAGTCATTTAAATCAAGAAGAGCTTTATGTTTTTATAAAAGGAGAAGGACAGTTTCAAGTTGACAACGACCTTTTTGATATTCAAGAAGGCACAATAATTAGGGTTGCACCTAAAGGGAAAAGAACTTGGAGAAACAATTCTGATGATATAATGATTCTAATGGTTATTCAAGCAAAGGCAAATACTTTAGAGAAATATAATGTACTTGATGGGTTTGGAGTAAAAGGAGAGATTTTAAAATGATTCATTAGAAATAAATAAGAACGATGCCAGGCAATACATAATAGTAATGTGAGAACGTATCATCTATCCAAGTTTGCCATTTTTAAGCCCTACCAAATTTAAATCTGACTCGGCCTTTAAAGTTTGATAGATTTTCAGCCCATTGCTAGTGCAGTGCTTCGAAAACCCGTACTGCACTTGTATGTGGCCGTTATAAACCAACTCAAACAATAGTTTAAAATAACATTAGAAACATTATGGTATCAATGCCTATGGTGGGGAGGGTAGAAGGCCATTACAAGTAGTTTTTAACTTATCATTTTGGCCAGTCTTATTTAATTTGATTACAAATTGAGTTTATAAAAAACAAGCTGTGCCTGACAAAAAGTCACTTTTTAGCCTTGGGCATTGCCTTTTTGCGATTAGGAGAGGCCTTTACGCTTTCAGTGGCTGTAAATTGTGGGTGTTTATAGCCTGAAGGAGAGTTAATTTAGGATTAATATAAATCACAACATATGTAGTTGATTATAGTATCTTTTATTTTTATCGGCGCTAAATAATCAAAAATATATCTCTAATGATGTATATGCAAGTCTTTTTTCAGATTAGGCTTTGAGATTGGTTTTATGAAACTTTAATATGTCTTTATACGTATTAGGTTTAAGGTAGTACTCTCTATTAAGAGGGGGCTTACCAAAAGTTATTTTGAAACTTTCAACAATCTAATAATATATAAATTAATACTTTTTTTATGAAAATTGCGATTACATTGTTTCTACAGTTAGCCTTTATAGTCGGCATTAGTGCTCAGAATTATTTTGATAATGATTACAAATCGTGGGACGTAGGTACCGAAAGATACAATACATCGGGTGCTGATCATATTGCTTCTGCTTCTGAAAATTCCACAAAAATATTCTTTAGTATTGGTGGAGGGGAGAGTATACCTAATAAATTGTGGGATTATCAAAATATTACTGTTTTGAAAATATCACATGCAATGAATTCTTCTTATCCAAGTGTGGGCGAAATTTCAGAAAAGTTGAACGGTTTAACAAAGTTAAAATATATTTATTTTTACGACATTGGAATTGAAAGCTTACCAAGTAATATTGGAGCACTTACTGAGTTAAAGTCCCTAGTAGTTAAAGAAAATACAAACTCATCAATAGTTTTAAAACAGCTTCCCAATTTTACAAAAACTTTATCTATTGAAAGTATTAATATTGATTTAAATAAGAAAACTACCTTATCACAATCAGTTAACTTTAATACAATATTTGAAAATCGAAATTTAAAGGCTTTATTGTTAAGTAGTTCAAATTTGACTAATTCTGATATAACTAACCTGTGTAAGTTAGATAGCCTTGAGTTATTAGAGTTACACCATAATCTTCTCACTGAAGCGCCAAATGTAGAGTCGCTTAAACGATTAAAAATTTTATCACTTGATAATAATAGTATTGAATCTGTTGGTAGTTCTATCGGTAATCTTAGGGATTTGAAAATGTTATCAATGATAGATAATAAATTAAGAATATTACCTGATGAAATGGGTGATTTGAAAAATATTAGGTATCTAAATTTGGATGATAATATGATTGCTGAACTACCAGAATCATTGAGTTCGTTAGATAAACTTGAGGTGCTTTCTTTAAGTGGAAATGAGATGACTGAAATTCCGAGTGTTATTTACTCCTTAAAAAATCTAAAAGAACTCCATTTAATGGATACCAATATTGCAACAATAGATGAAAGGATATTGAATACGAAAATTGAGAAACTTACAATTTGTAATAAAGAAGTTGGCCAGTTTAATTTTGATCCCAAAATGCTTGCAAATATGAAAAGTCTAAAATCTTTTAGAACTTCAAACTTACGGGTAGATAAAGATCTCATCAAGAGTGTAAAGAAGTTAAAGAAGCTTAGACCAGATGTTAGTAATTTTTAAAACTAAATTCTGATCGATTGCATGGATTAGACCATTTGAGAGCCATTGTAATACTTCTAGTTATGATTTCATTACGTAGCGGAATCATTTCGTGTTTGGAGTCCTTAAAGAAGATTAGTTGGACTGAAGTTGTAGCCTTGCCTTATATAGGGCAAGGCCTAATTGCGTTATAAGTAATGCAGAATCAGTTTTATTTATGCGAGTTTCTGTATTTTTTAGCCCCGCCAAATCTGCATTTTGACGTACTGTTTAAACTTTGCAAGTTAAATGTAAAATCGTAGTTTTGCGTGCTCTGTAATTAAATGCAGTGGTGGCTTCATTTCGGCATTACTCACAAAGGTGCTTTAGCCAATAAAAATCAAAATACATTTACTTTGCGCGAAGAAATAAAAAGTACAAGATCAAAATGTTACATATGTATGAGGCCTTCGAGCTCATGTATTTGCAAACACACCAATCCTATCCAAACTAATACTCGTTTTATAATACTGATGCACCCCAAGGAGTACAAGTACGAAAAAAACGGAACAGGTCGTATGACGAAGCTTCAACTTGAGAATTCGGAGATTATAGTGGGTGTTGATTTTACCGAGAATAAGCGTGTAAATGAAATACTGAATAACAAAGCCAATTCCTCTTTTTTGCTTTATCCAGGAAAAGAGAATTTCAACTTATCCTTAAGAAATGGTGCTGAAATAAATTCGTTTATGGGTACTAATCCATGCATATTTGTTTTAGATGGCACATGGCCCTGTGCCCGTAAAATGCTTAAACTAAGTACCAACTTGCAACAACTACAAAGGGTGAGTTTCGATAATGAAATTAAATCGAAGTTTATTATTAAGCAGCAACCCGAATCGCTTTGTCTTAGTACCATCGAGTCGGTGCATACGGTGTTAAACCTACTTAACAAAGGCGAATTGGAGCAATGTGAGACCGAGGGTTTCCTTTTGCCTTTTGAAAAAATGCTCGAATACCAAGTGGAGTGCATTCTAAACCCACACAATAATTCCTATCGTCCGAGTACCAAAAAAGTGATTGTTACTAAGGATATGTATAAAAAGGATACGAATAGGAATATTATTTTCGAAAAAGAATAAGGGGTAATACCAATACTACATTAAAATGAGCCTTATTCTTTCGTTCTTTTTAACTTATTCATCGTTAAAAAATATCGCCGTAGCTACGGCTATGCCTCAATTTTTTGCCTTGCCTAAGTCAAAAATATACAAAACAATTTAAGCCTCACTTTAAAATAGAATTGGTATAAAAAAGAGGGTATCACCTGATACCCTCAAATATTATCAGCTAAAAGCTAAAACAGCTCTTTATACATACAAACAGTGGTAAGCCACTTGCATTTCAGCCTTTACTTTAAATTTCACATCCTTCTCAACAATAAAGGTTTCGCCTTTATTAAAGGTTTTCCATTCCGTTTCGCCAGGTAGTTGTACCAATAAAGTACCACTAGTAACAGTCATATGCTCAATGGTAGCAGTACCAAATTCGTACTCGCCAATTTCCATTACACCAATGGTTGCATTACCCTCTGCATTCTCTAGGGCTATTGATTTTACCGTCCCGTTAAAATACTCGTTTACTTGTAACATGTTCTTCTTTATATTATAGTTAATTATAGGTTATTTAATATTGCACTTCATCCTAACACCTAGCACCTAACCCCCAACACCTAAAAGCTAGCAGCTAACACCTAAGTCCTAACTCAATCCTCGTTTAAAATTAAACGTAGTAGAAGGTTGTAGCTGTTCCGATGCCTTAAACTTCTTAAATAGTTTAGTAGGCAAATGCTTCGAAGGAGCTTCGGTTCTCAAATCAAATAAGAATCGGAAAAAGCCTTCTTTTTTTAGTGTATTTGCATATTGAAAAAGCGCCACAGGTGTTTTAGAGTAAACAGAAGTCATACCATTACGGATATAGCGTTTAAACTCCTTATTGGTATTGTCGCTAAACTCATCATCGGCATTATTAACCTCAACAGGCATGCGCGCAAAAAATAGTTCGGGGTTACTATACATGGGCATAATACCATCGCGCGATGTACTTTTTTGTAAGTTCTCAAAGTCGCTTTCAACGGGGTAAGTCACATTCTCCACCTTAAAGGTTTTAACGCCTCTAATGGCCGCATCGTTGTAAACGTATACACGCTCGTTGGTAATGGCCTTACATCCTTTAGGTAATAACTCAAGCTGCGAAAGATGACTCAATACAAATTGCTTCATACCTTTTTTAGCCAACCAATTAATATCTTGTATCAGCTCTTGTAAATGGTTTTCGGCCACAAAACCTGGTAGCTCAATGTAAAAGCGGTGTAAGTTCTTTTTAAAGAATGGACTATCGAGCGGAATGTTACGGTAGTCTTTTTTAGAGATGTCTAACCAAATACCGGTATACTCATCCACCCTTAGTTTACGCAACCACTCAAGGTTATCAACGCGCACATAAAACTCAGGTTTGCTGCTTTGTTTGTTCTTTATTTTTATATCCTGACGGACTTTTTGTTTCACACTTCCGTTCAGTGGTTTTACATTTAAATGCTTTAAGCTTTCAAATTTGCTAGGGAAGTTTTTAGAAGGTAATCCCACCAAGTACACATCGTCATTTTTACGAATGTTTTTCTCTGTGAATATTTCGTAGGTAGAGTGGTCTTTCTCAAAATCCTTTACCTTAACATTGGTTGAGTCGCCCGTTTTATTCACCAAACGCAACTGCTGTCCGCGTTCCATATCATGATTAGTTTGTATAAAGAAACTATCATTACCCAGCTTGCGCACTTTGCTTAAGAAAATACCGTTGCTAGTGTTTTCAGAGATGGACCCTTTAACTTTACCACCCATGAAATAGTCGGTTTTTTCTCTACCAAAATCCCATTTCAATAATTCTTCAGCCTCGGCCATATCAGCCGGGTTGTCAATTACTTTACGGTAGGCCTGAGCCACACGGTATACATAGGCCGCCGATTTCATGCGACCTTCAATTTTGAGTGAGGCCACCTTCATATCGGTAAAATCAGGAACCAACTTGATTTGCTGATTATCCTTTAACGAAAAAATAGCATGTCCCTTACCATCGTCGTTAAAAACCCTACGACAAGGCTGTGTACATTGCCCTCGGTTGGCACCTTTACCACCCAAATAGCTACTGAATAAGCATAATCCTGAAAAGGAATAACACAAAGCACCGTGTACAAATATCTCCACCTCGCACTGTGTTTTTTTCATAATCAGTTTTAACTCAGGGTGGGTGAGTTCGCGCGCCATAATAACCCTATCAATTCCGGCTTTTTTAGAGAAGTTAGCTCCTGCCGAGTTATGGTTGGCCATTTGCGTACTGGCATGAACCACCAAATTTGGGAAATACTTTTTAGCCAGATACCAAATACCCCAATCCTGAATAATTACCGCGCTAATTGTGGTTTGCGATAAAAAGTGTAGGAATTCGAGCAATTCAGGAATCTCATGATTTTTAATTACCGTATTGAGCGTTACGTATATGCGCACATTGTTTTCTTTAGCAATGTGGAGCATGGTAATTAACTGCGGATTAGAGAAATTAGTGGCTCTTTTACGAGCATTAAATTGCTTTAGTCCTAAAAAAATAGCATCAGCACCACCTTCTACTGCTGCATGAAACGACTCAATATTCCCCGCTGGGATTAATAATTCTGGCTTAAAACTCATGTTCTGATTTTACTTATTCGGGCACAAAAATAACCTTAATTAATGATTGTTTAGGCATGATGGTCTTAATATATGCTAAAAGAGCAATGTTCAGAAGTGATAAGTTATAAATGATAAGTTATAAATAACAGTAAGACGTAAAGCTTGCTGTCGTTTATCATTTATAACTTATCATTTATCGCTTATAAAAATCCTTTAAGTTTATAAACCCCAATACCAACCCATTCTCTGAATAAGCGTTCCCATAGCGCCAAGGCACTGGACGAAGGCGTTAAAACATCGGCAAAAGTTGGTGGTATTAAGCTTTGTAAGGCATCTGTAGTATAGGGTTCAACACGGATGCCTTCTTTAGTAAAGCATCCCATGGCGCGTTTCATATGAAAACCCGAAGTAACCAAAAGGTATTTGCCATTTTCAGCACCAATGGCTTCGAGCATTTTTTTGGTTTCCACTGCATTTTCGTGCGTATTGCGCGATTCCCATTCCACCAATGTACTGTCTTCAGCGATATCTAACTTTTTCAAGTAATCCTTAATAAATAAGCCCTCTTGTTTCTCTTTTACAATAATACTTGCTGATCCTCCTGTAAAGATAAATTTATCGGCCTTGCCTTTTTTATAGAGTTCAACAGCCTGAAATAAACGATCGGCACTCTGGTAAAATTGAATTCTATTGCTCTCGGTCTGAAAACCCGAAAATCCGCCAAGTACAATAATTCCATCGTAATGCTCAATTGCATCGGGGTTTGTTAGTGCTCCTTCCCATGCTTTTGCCGCGTGATGGAATAGGTTTTTGTTAGAAAAAATTAAAAGTATCGTTATGGCAGCGTAAAGTAAGACTTTACGTTTTTTGTAATTTCTAAAAATAAGGTAACACAATAGTAGCACAGTAATCCACCAAATAGGAGAGAGGATAAAGGATAGGACTTTAGATAGAATAAAAAACATTTATTTGCGATTTGTTTTGTTAGGGCTCGAATATACAAACAGTTTCTTATATATTTATAGTAGGATTTTTTGATAACCCATTCAATATTTAGTTATGCACTTTAAAGAATTAATGAAAACCAGATATTCCGTTCGCGAGTATCATGAAAATAAAGTAACCCGCCCATTATTGAAAGAAGTGATTAATGCTGCAAGGCTTGCTCCATCGGCCGCCAATAAACAACCTTGGAAGTTTGTGGTGATAGATGAGGATAAGGTACTGAACGACTTAAGGGATGCTTACGATAGAGATTGGTTTAAGGTGGTACCATGTGTTATTGCCGTTTTTGGCGACCATAGTACAGGGTGGAAACGCTCGTATGATAAAAAAGACCATACCGATATTGATGTGGCAATAGCGATTGATCATATGACTTTAATGGCTACCGAATTGGGCTTGGGCACTTGCTGGATTTGTCATTTTAAGGCCGATAAAATAAAGCGTTATTTAAAAGTGCCCCACCAATGGGAGCCCATAGCGTTGATCACTATCGGTTATCCTGTGGATATCAAACCTCCTGAAAAGAAACGTAAAGCGATAGAAGAGGTAATGTTTTATAACGAGTTTAAATAAAGAATGCATCTTTAGATAAGAGATAACAGACTTTACACTAATTTTTGAAAGATATAAACAGAAAAGCCAAAGGAGAATTGTAATGAGATTCTCTTTTGGCTTTTTATTTTGTGATATATGTGAAGTGTTCGCTACTAACTAACAGCTACTAGCTACTAGCTAATACCTTATCTATCTAAAGCTAATACCAACCCCACCAGTAATAGCACTGTATTCGCCGGTTGTATACTCAGCATGTAAAGCAAAAATACCTAATCGGATGCGCATACCAGCATTAAAATCGAAGGTGCTGGTAGTAAAGTTTTGTGTTATCGGATCAGTAACAGTTTCACCATTAACAACAAAATCACCAATAACGTTAAAATCGCTATTGCTATTTCCATATCCTAGCCCAGTATAAAAGCATACTACCGGAAAGTTAGCCCCAACCAATAATCGGGCAGTATAGGCATTAGACTGCACATCTAAATCGCCATCTGATTCTTCAAACTCAACACCAGTAACTGCATTAAGCGTTGTGTATGCTGCCAATACCGACATGTTTAAAAATGGAACGTGCTTTACGCCGGGTATATATTCCTTTATTTCCTTTTGAACGCCTAATCCCCATAATGAGAACTTACCATAGTCATCGAGATCTAACTCCGTTGTAAACCTACCTTTTAATTCAAAACCATAAGGCAAACCAAGTCCTAAGGTAATCATGGGGGTTACCATATAGTCTAAATCAGCACCATCGGGCATTGATATTTCAGTTCCGAAAGGATCGCTTTGCGATACCAACTTAGGCCTATTATCCATTTGTCCCATCACTGTAGGAGAAGTAGAATTACTGGGGTCAGCCAATTTAAACTCGCTTAATTGCGATTCGTAATCTGCCACATTAAATGTTTTCGATTTATTGCTAGTTGGCATATAGGCCCCGGTTACGGTAATATCAAAACCAAAGGTTTTATGTGTTTTTGCCGAGGTATACCACCCTGCATTTAGTCCGGCCCCTAACATATTAGCCATTGGCGCTAAATAAGGGTTGGCTAAGGTATTGGCATCTTCTGTTCCCAAGCTTAAGAAGTCACCGATACTTTTGTTGCCAAACTGTGCGTAAGTAGTGCTTGTTAGTAGGATTAGTGCTAAAACAAGTTTTGCTTTTTTCATTTCTTATGGTAGTTAATGTATTTAAGTTTTATTGTGGGGTTTTTTGGGCTTAAGAGTATCGCTATATTTAGGGTTGTGTTTGTTCTTTTGCCAGTCTAACAGAGATGCGCTCATCACCTTTGTAAGCCACTACAAAACCCTTTTTAATTTCATTACCTATCAGTGCACTTGCTTCATCATAGGTATTAAATGTACCCACACTGTATTTATATGAGCTCTCTGTTTTGTATTCGTGCATTTTTAAAGACCCACTGTATAAGTTGTCTTTCTGCAGTTGATTTAATTGCGTGGGTGAGGCGCTAATTTGTACCGTAAAGTATATGCCATTTTCATTTGGTTTCACCTCCTCAGTATCCTCAATAATGGCTACAGGGGCAACAATTGCTGCTGCTACGGTACTTTCTTCAGTTACTATGGGTTCAATCAATTCTGATATGGCAGCTGTATCTTGTGCCATTACTAAGGTGTCGGCTACAATAGGTTCAGGTATTGAATCTATTGCTATCGGGGTTTCAACAACAGTGGCTTCTTGTGGCATCGGAATCAGTATTTTATTGAGGTGCTTAGTGGCATCTTCTTGAATATTATTGGCCATAAACAATAACTCAACACTCTCTTCTAGTTTATCTTCATTAGCCAACTGACGACGCCACTTTTTACCTTTTTTGTAGGCGTCTTTTGCCTTTTTTAATTGATCTTTATTATCCGCCACATTCCCTTCTTTCAGGTTGCGTTTAACGGCTTTTTCGTATGCGCTATACTTTTTACTATATCCTTCCTTATAGTAGGATGCAGATAAGATGGTTTTACTGTTGGCTTTCTTTTCAAGACGTTTGATTTTTCTTCTTGATTTACCATCCGCCTTAGCCGTTTCAGCTTCCTCGGTTAACGGATCAGCCTTGGCGGCAATAGCTTCGGCCTTACTGATTTTCTTTTCAGCTTTAGCTATTCTTTTTTCATCTTTTGTTGATAAAAGTTCACTTTTTTGGGCATGGGCAAAATGGATGGTAAGTGTGCAAAGGATTCCTAATAGGAAAGTTTTTTTTAGCATATTATTGTTGACTAATTAGAGTGTGCGATTTAAGCTACTTTAACGAGGACGCTGCGGTTTTGTTACAGACTATAACTTTTAATTTATCTTGTTAAAGGAAAATAAAAGGACGCTATACAGGAACGTGCCAATCTATAGGCATTTTATGCGAAAAGAAAAAGGTGCACATGGTACAGCTTGCAATAACCCATACCAAAACAGAATATATGAGTATCTATTTAGCATTAGGAACTAATTATTATCATGAAAAGTTTTGACTTAAAAGAATACTTTCGCCTTTTAAAATTTTTATCAAAAAACTATTTTTATCCTATGCAGAAACTAAATTTAGTATTTAGTTGTTTAATTTGTGCACTATTACAAATGAGTTGTAGCAATAACAAAAACAATATGAACAGCAATCCATTACTTTCAGAGTTTAAAACAGTACATCAAACTCCGCCTTTTCAGTTGATTGAAGAGGAACATTATATTCCTGCTTTTACTGAGGCTATTAAAGAGGCAAAGGAAGATGTTGACAAGATTATTTCTAATTCGGAAGCGCCAACTTTTGAAAATACCATTCTTGCAATGGAGTATGCTGGTGAGAATTTGAGCAGAATTGCCAATATTTTCTTCAATATTAATTCAGCCAATACCAACGATAATATTCAAAATATAGCGTCAGAGGTTTCTCCAATACTAACGGCGCATTCAAATGATATTTGGTTAAACGAAGCGCTTTTTGCCAAGGTGAAATCTGTATTCGACGCCAAAGAGGAAAACAATTACAATCAAGAGCAACTTAAATTAATTGAAGATACCTACAAAGGTTTTGTTAAACGTGGTGCTTTATTAACGGGTGAGGAGAAAGAGCGTTACCGCGAGATTACCACGGAGCTATCAAAACTAACACTTACTTTCGGACAAAACGTATTGGCAGAAACCAATGCTTACGAATTACATATTACCGATGAAAAGGAGCTAGCAGGTTTGCCAGATGCGATTATTGCAGCAGCAGCAGCCGATGCAAAAGCTAAAGAAAAAGAAGGTTGGGTAATTACATTGCAATTCCCGAGTTATGTGCCTTTTATGAAGTATGCCGATAATAGAGCGTTACGTAAGGAGCTTTATATGGCTTACTCAATGCGTGCTAACAAAGGAAACGATCATGATAATAACGATGTTGTAAAGCAAATTGTAAACCTTAGACTTGAAAAAGCTCAATTATTTGGATTTAAGAGTCACGCAGCATATGTACTTGAAGATAGAATGGCGCAAACACCTGAAAAGGTAAATGCTTTTCTAGAGGAACTATTGGATAAATCGCTTCCTTTTGCAAAAGAAGAAGTAAAAGAGGTAGAAACTTATGCCAACACACATGGTTTAAAAGGTAAATTACAGCGATGGGATTTTGCTTACTATTCAGAGAAATTAAAGAATGAGAAGTTTAGCATCACCGATGAAATGACTAAACCATATTTTCAGCTTGAGAAGGTTGAAGAAGGTATTTTCGGTTTAGCCAATACATTATTTGGTTTAACATTTAAAGCTAATGCTGATATTACTCCATATCACGAAGAAGCTAAAGCATATGAGGTATTTGATGCACAAGGCAAATTTATTTCTGTTTTGTATTTAGATTTCTTTCCACGCGAGAGTAAAAGAGGAGGGGCTTGGATGACTAATTATCGCGAGCAATTTGTTCAAGATGGTACAGATGTTCGTCCGTTTGTTTCGTTGGTTTGTAACTTTAGCCGTCCAACAGAGGATACGCCATCTTTATTAACGTATCAAGAAGTGCGTACTTTCCTTCATGAGTTTGGTCATGGTTTACATGGTATGTTAAGTAAGTGTACCTATGTGAGTCAAAGTGGTACCAATGTTTACCGCGATTTTGTTGAACTTCCATCGCAGATTCTTGAAAACTGGGGAACTGAAAAAGAATGGTTAAAGCAAGTAGGGAAACATTACCAAACAGGAGAAACAATTCCTGATGATTTAGTGGCTAAAATTATGGAGTCTGCTAATTTCCAAAGCGGTTACCAAAGTGTTCGTCAGTTATCATTTGGTATGGACGATATGGCATGGCATAGTTTAGAAAATGCTTTTGAAGGTGATGTTAATACATTTGAAGATGAGGCAATGGCATCAACAGAGTTATTTCCTGCAGTTGAAGGAACTTGCTTTAGCACTGCTTTCTCACATATATTTGCCGGTGGTTATGCCGCAGGATACTATGGTTATAAATGGGCCGAAGTATTAGATGCTGATGCCTTTAGCGTATTTAAAGAGAATGGTATTTTTGATCAGGCAACTGCGGATTCGTTTAGAAAGAACATCCTTGAAAAAGGGGGAACACAGCACCCTATGGATTTATATGTTGCCTTTAGAGGACAAGAACCAACTAATGATGCATTGCTAATTAGAGAAGGTTTGGTAAAATAGGCTATCCTTAGTATAATATAAAGTAGAGCTGTTCGTTTAAAAATGAACAGCTTTTTTTTTAACATTTTAAAAGAAATAGTGAAGGTAAATATGTATATTGGCGCACTTTTTGTTAAAAAGTGTTACTAGGATAAAAAATAAACTTATTAGGATGATAAAGATGAAAAATTATTGGGGAGCCGCATTATTAGTATTACTAATGAGTGCTTGTATTAAGGACTCGGAAGATTTTGTGAGTTCTTTTAGAGATTATGGTAATGTTCTTAAAATGGATGATGGTATTACTATTGATGTAGATGGGTTTAGAATGCTAAAGTTTAACGAAGAGAGTATTGCTCTATTTGCTGATTCTCTAGAAAATGGACAACGTTGTGTACTAACTTATGAACTTGATGAGACACTTGCCCAAAATACCTACCTAGTAAAAGTATTAGCTATGGCTGATGTAGAGCTTAAGGATTTTGTTGTTTTAGAAGAGTCTGATACCGCTAAAATTGAGCATACCTTAGTATATGACACTCCAGGAGTTGTTGTTTCAGGAACAAATGTAAACCTTCAGGTACAATATCTTAAAGATCATGAAGAGAATGAACTAAAACTGATGTATAAGCCATCTATGCAAGAAGAAGGTAAAGATGTAAAGTTAGTATTGGTTAATGTTTTTGAGGGAGAATTTTTGGATAAAGAAGATCAAACAACAGGTTTAGATATATCGACAATAAATATAGGACAATTGGCTTCTATGCATAGCCCTAACAGAGAGGGTGATGATAAAAATATTTATTTTGAGATTATCTATAACCCTAATAGTCCTTACGAAAATACCCTAACAAACTTATATATTCCTTCATATTAGGGTTTGTTTATAAAGTATAAAAAAAGAGCTTGATGTATTCACATCAGGCTCTTTCAGTTAATGTACGTATGAACTATTCTATTTCTTAGTAGTTTGTAATTGCTTAGCCATTGCAGCACCAATTAAACTTTCAAGTGGGGTTCCGCCATTTGAGCTACCACCCATAATCATTGTTTCTGGGAAAGTGATTTTTGCTATCTCGGCAGCTACCCTTACATCACGATCAAGTTCCATTTGAAGTTTCACTTCAGGAGTAATACCAGCAGTTACCTTTTTCGAGATTTCGTAAGCCTCGGCATCAGCCGTTACTTTTTGCTTCATTGCGTTTAAGCGTTCTGTTTCTAAGGCGATGGCTGCAAGTTTCTTATTGGTTTCTTCTTGCTTTAATTTGGTTTCAATGGCAATAAGGGCCTTCACCTGTTCCTTCTCTTGGTTAACACGCTCTTCAGCTTTATCGCGTTCCCCTTGGGCAACAATACGTTGTTGTTCGGCCTTGGCTGTTTCAATCATTTGTTGTTCAAGCTGGCGTTTTGCCGATTCATCGCGTTGCGCTTCTAAGCGTTGTTTAAAGGTAGCTTCAAGGTCAATTTTATCAACTATTACCTGAGATACAATAATATTGTTTTCAGATAATTCGTGAGGTATACGTTTTGGAATTCCATTTTTTAGAATCTTTTCAACAATATAGCTGGTTTGTATCTCCTTAATAGTACGCGCCGTTTTAAGTTCTTCAATCTGATTAAAAATGGTATCCTTAACCTCAATTTTATTTACGGCATAAGTTCCTCCTTTTAATTGCTCCTCAAAAGTTTGTCGGAACGACTGAGCTTCACCTGAGATGTAATTTTGTGCAGCAAACATATAACCCGTGTTCGTTAATTGTTCTCTAACGGTAGGAATTATGGTGTTGTTTACCAAGTTACTCATGGTACGATACTTAACTGCAAGCCCAATAAACGATTCGTTATCTGTAGGCAGTTGAAAGCGTAATGATACATGGCCAAGAGCAGTAACCTGATCGATAAAACGAATTGGAATAGGACTCATTACGCCTTCTAGTTCATCAATATCTGATTCGGTTGCTTTACTTACTACCTTAACATCAATATACTTCTGCCATTTGTCTATTTTAGCAAAGCCACGCCACTTAATACCTTGCTCCATAACAGCGCTCATTTTACCGGTTGGCGATACCAGTAGGTAGTTAAATCCACGATCGGCAAAAAAGAATAACGACTTGGTCAATAGTAAGAATATACCTATCCCGAATAGGAAATAAGAGTGACTTTTTTTAATGCTTTTTAAGATGCTTGGGAAGTTACTGTTGGTTTTGTTTAGCGCCGAAATAATAAGCGCAATTAGTCCGATGATAATGGCGAAAACGCCAAAAAATGTAGTCATAATAATATGATTTAAGTTTAAGATTACAATGCTCGAGGCAATGTGTTTTTTAGTATATCGGCTTAAGCCGATGATTAATTATGTATGCAAAGTAGCGGTTAAAAATGAGTTGTTAAACTTTTACAAAAAACATTTATGTAAGCGTATTGTGCACTTATGCAGAGGGGTAAAACAGTTTTGAAATAGGCTTCTGTACGTATGAAAAAGGGTATGTCAGTTTTGAAAATAAGTTATGCATATATGAAAAAGGGTGTTTTAATTTTGAAATAGCCTTAGGCACATCTACCGAAGTGTATTACAGTTTTGAATCAGCCTGATGCATGGGTGCAGAGGCATTGTGCATTTTTGAAATGGTGAAAAAATTAAAACGAGCTCATCAGTAGAGCTCGTTTACTCGGTTTTAATAGGTGTCAACTAAAGTATCAAGTTGTTTATAGGTTGAGATTAAATTATCGCTAGGCGACATCATTATTAATCCGAAAAGCATGGCATATAAACCATTAACAGATTTACGTAGCGATGGAGCTATTGATGAGGCCGAATTAATGGCGCTATTCGATGTGGTTTTAGCGTTATAATCGCGGTTGGCTATTTTAAATGCTTGGTTGGCATCATTCACTTTAGGTATCCATCGTGTAATACCTGTGTTCGATAATGAAGTAATATCAATCTGTGCCACATCGCTTAAAAGATTATCAATGGCTGCTGTTTCAGCATTTAAAGGTAAGCGAGTAACCTCAATACCATATTTATCTACAACTTTGTTTAGTTGCTTTAGGGTTTCTAAAATTTCGGCATCAGAATGATCAAAAAGGAGTTCGTTTCTCACACTTTTAATAAACCCTTTGGTTAATCTATCACGTTTCCAATCCGTATTTTTTTTATCAACGGCGGTAAGCGATTCTTTAAGCATCCCTTCTTTAAAAGGCTCTAACACATTATTTACCTTTTCAATGGCAGCGCTGAGTTCCGGAATGGTTTCGCATAGTTTAACAGATTCTTCGGTAATGGTTTGCAGATGGTTTAAACTTAGGCGAGGCAATACAATAAGTTCCATAGTAAATTAAAAATTTTAAGGTTATTTTGTTTAATGCGACTAATATCTTAAACATATTACATAATTCAAAAAATGGATAAATATTATGGCTTAGATGATTCAGATTTATGATTAATGCATATTTTTTGCGGATGAAGATGTTTATAATTGGTATAGAAATCTTGAGTATATTATCAATTCTAACAGTTTTATATCAGAAGCGGTTTATTCTTTGTGAATAAATAAAAATCATTACTTTAGCGCCCTTAAATATTAATAATATAACACTTACCTATCCCATTTATATGTAATTGTAATATTATTTAATCTATGAAGTTTGTTTCACAAACAATCTTACTAACCACCCTTTTAATTATTGTTTCTGGTAAGCTGTCGGCTCAAATTAGCAAAACTGATAGCCTAAAATATGCTATTTCAATTGCGGATGAAGATACCGTTAAAGTAGAGTTGTACCGTGAAATGGCTAAACACCTTACCTATAATTCATCAGATGAGGCCATAGAATATTATAGAAAATCTCATGACTTAGCTACTGATTTAAAGGATATCACAGGCATTGTTAATGCATCAGTAGGCCTAAGTCAAATTTATTCAATGAATGGAGAGTATAAGCAATCGCTTGCCATACTTGATGATGCTACAAGTTTATCAGAAGGAAACTCAAGTCTGCTTGCTTTATGCCATAGTAATATTGCTGTTGATTATTACAATTTGGGTTACGAGAAACTCTTTGTTGATCATATTCAAATAGCCAGAAAGTATAACGAAGAGGCCAATGATAGTGTAGCGCTCAGCTATAATTTTAATAATATAGGATCTTATTATTTAGAGGTTAATAAAAACGATAGTGCAGTTATTTATTTGAATAAAGCGCTTACTTATTTAGATGGTAAAACCGATAAATTATATGGATATATTTATGATGGCCTCGGGACAGCAGAAAAAAATCAAAAGAATTATAGTAAGGCATTATTTCATTACAAAAGAGCAAAGGCCTTTTTTGAGGAAGAACCTTCAGAGTATGAGGTGATAAAACAGCTGCATATGATTGCCGAAGTGGAGTATGAAAGCGGAAGAATTTCATCAGCCTTTAGTTCCGCTAAAGAAGCTTTACAACGATCGGAAAAGCTTGGTAATTATAAGCTTTTAAAAGAAAGTAGTGCTCTTCTCAGTAGTCTTTGTGAGCAAAATGGGTATTACAGTCGCGCACTCCTTTATGCCAGAAAAGAACGTGCGTATATTGATACGCTTGAATCAAAAAATAATAATGAGTTGATAGATGCCTTGGGTACCAAGCATGCACTTGAACTGAATAAGCGTAATTTGCAGATCAGTGAAGACATGAATAACCAGTTGTGGAAGCAGCAACAGTTTTTAATAGGTTTTAGTGTGTTAATAGTTCTGCTGCTATGTATGGTAGCAATTGGTTTTTACAAAAAGAATAAAGAGCATAATGTTAACCGTAACTTACTTATTGAACTTGATAAGTTAAACGATTCGATGCGTAAAATATTGGGTATAATTGGCCACGATTTGCGCGATTCTATAGGTAATCTGAAGAACTTTACACAATTAATGCATCATAAATTGCTTGATAATGAATCAATAGATGGCTTATTAAAAAAGTTTGTACCTATGGTTAATTCCACACATAATTTATTGGAAAATTTATTGTTGTGGTCGCAAAATAATACTCAAGGCTTTGAGCCTACGTGTCAGGATACTAATTCATTTTCCTTAATAAGCGATGCAATTAGTCATGTATCGCACTTAGCCAATACAAAGCATATTTGTATTATTAAAAAGGTAGATAATATTAATTTTTGTGGGGATAGGAATATGTTACTTACCATATTGCGTAATCTATTAAGTAACTCGATAAAGTTTTCTGAGCAGGATTCTATAATTAAGATATCGTGTGCTCTAAAAGCAGATAAAATCAAATTTAGTGTTAGCGATAATGGAGTAGGAATGTCGAAGTCGCAGATAAATAGTATATTATCAAATGATAACCATAATTCAACCGCAGGCACTAGTGGAGAAATGGGTTCAGGCTTAGGTCTATATTTTTGTTCCACTTTAATTGAAAAACACAGAGGGACTCTAAAAATAAAAAGTAAAAAAGGAGAGGGTAGTACTTTTTCTTTTGAAATTCCTTATAAAAGGAAAGCTACAGAGTTGAGATAAATACTATTATACACTTCCGCCAATAGCCTTCATTTCGTAATCAATTTCTACCATGTTAAAAGGTTTTCTAAAGCATTTGTTTAGAGTTCCTTTGTCAATAGCTTCGTCAATTTCTTTATTGGTATCAAAACCAGTAAGCATATAGCAATTGATAGAAGGATATTTAAGTTTTGCGGTATTTATAAGCTCTATGCCATTCATTTTTGGCATTCTAAAGTCGCTTACAATAACATTAATTTGTTTTTTAAACTGAGCTAATACCTCTAAAGCATTACTGCCGCTATTTGCAGTAAAGATATTATACTTATTGCCTAAATTTATCTTGAATAATTGAAGATTAATAGGCTCGTCATCTACGTAAAGTATTCCTATAGAATTATTCATATTATATGTTTTTATATTGGAAGAGCAATAACAACAGTTGTGCCAATATTAATTATTGACTTAAACTCTATGCTTCCTTTGTGCTCTTTTATAATGTTATACGAAATTGATAAGCCCAAACCTGTACCAACACCTGGTTCTTTTGTTGTGTAAAAAGGCGTTGTAATTTTGTGCAAATCTGTTTCACTGATTCCACAACCATTGTCCTTAATAGTTATTTCAATATTATTTTTGTGTTTCTCCATATAAATATTGATTAAACCATTTTTACTGATTGCTTGTACCGAATTACAAATTATATTTAAAAACAATTGATGTAACTTTCCAACGTTACCTTTGCATATTCTAACCGTGCTATAGTTTTTTATAATTTCAGTTTTCGATTTAATATGATACTGAAGTATCGATAAACAATTATCAATTATTTCATTTAAGTTACAATCCTCGTCAAACTTGTCATTTTGTCTACTAAAGTTACTTAGTCCTTGTACTATATTTGCTGTTCTATCTATGCCTTCTTTTATGCTATCCATTAGTATTTTTATGGTTGCATCATCCTCTTGGTTTTGAGCCTTAAAATGATTTTCTAGTCCGAAGTAGGCTCCCATAATATAGTTTAGCGGGTTATTAATTTCATGTGCAATCCCCGCAGTTAGTATCCCTATCGAAGCCATTTTGTCCGCTTCAATTAACCTAGCTTGTGCTTCCTTAAGGTTCTTCATAGTTCGCTTAAGCTCGATATTCTGCGCATTTATTATTTCATTTTTTGATAATAGATTCTGATTCTTTTTATTTAATGCTGCATTAGTGGCCTGAAGTTTTGAGTTAACGAGCTTCAATTCTTTTTGATAATAAATACGTTCAAGTCTTCGCGATATAATATGAACTACTTTTTTAAGAATCGGAATTCTTTGCTCAAGATCAAGTGAGTTGGTATTAGTTGCAAATAGAAAATATCTGTTTTTATGAACCACGGTTCTAAGTGCAATTAATCCAATACAACTCGACGAAAAAGTATTATGATCATCCTTGATTATAATAGATTCTGCACCTTTGTAAAAGTGAAATTTAGTACCTGTATCTTCCTCTAACAGGTGCTGAGGAATATTAATACTTACATTGCAATTTGGTATATCATGTATTTGAGAATATCCATCAACGTAAATAAATTGGTTATCCTCATAATCATATAAGGCAGTAACTGGTAAATCTAAAAAAACAGATATACATTCAAGCGCATCGCTTAAAAGTTGTTCAATCTCTTGGAAGTGACCAATTTCTTCGAATATTTTATTTAATAATAAAGATTCCTCTACTTTTATAGAGAGAATTTCATTTTCGTGCTCCAGTATTTTTAACTGAGCACTATGGACTGTTTTATTATTTTTAAAGTCTGGCATGGTTAATTAGATAAAAGATTTAATATAGCTTGAAATTAACTCAGGTTCATCTTCTTGAATAAAGTGCCCCCCGGTTTTAATGGTAACTAGTTTACTGTTTTTAATTTGAGTGTGTAACCTGTTGCAAATGGCCTCACTTAAGTATATATCAGCTGCTCCTCTAATAATTAATGTTGGTATATTTAATTCAGATATTTGTGTGTCAATCTCTACTAAATTTTTGTTGTTTAAACTCTTAATAAATTGTAAAAAGCTTTTTCTGCCATCAACATTTTTTAGAGGTAAAGAAAAGAGGGTTAGTAACTCGCTATTTAGGTTGTTTTTGTAATATAATCCTCGTTTAATAATTAAGCTTAACATACCCATATCAAGAACTGATATGATTAACTGTCTGATAATAGGTATGCGCAATGAAATAATTGGTTGTACTGGCCAATAGTTATATCCAATTGAATTAATTAGTACGAGTTTAGAAAAATATTCAGGGTAGTTGACTGCGAGTATTTGCCCAATTCCACCGCCTATATCATGGCAGACTAATATTATATTCTGGAGTTTTAGCTTACTGCAAAATGCATGAATAATCTGAGCTTGTTTTTTGAGAGAAAGATCTTGGTTAAATGGTTTATCAGAGAAACCACAGCCTAGTAAATCAAGTGTAATTACATCATTTTTGGCTGCAAAAGAAGGTGCAATATTTCTCCAAATAAAAGAATAAGTAACAATACCATGGATGAATAAAATAGTTTGTCCTTCGCCTTGCCTTTTGTAGGCAATTTTATTTTCTCCGATATTTTGGTATTGATATTTAATTAAGTTCATCTTATTAAGGTTAGTTTTATCCTAAATAAGTTAGTGAACTTTAAACACTTGTCAAAACATAATGAGTGTTAAATATTTAATTTCTGTTATTATTAGATGTTCTTGAATTGTTTGTACGCTGTTTATGTGTAATGGATTATATACTTTTTTGACGTTGTTTCTCTTGGTATTCAATTACTTAAATGAGTTAAGTGGGAGGTAGGGAAGGAAGTTATATAAAGGAATAAATATTATCTTCTTTTTTAATTAATTTACTGATTATGTTTAAAATAAAAGGTGGAATCTTTATAGGTAAGCGGCTTGTTGCATCTGCAAATACAACAGTTGATTTAGCCATTGAGATAATTTCTTTACTCTCGTTATAAATTTTAAAATCAAACTCAAACCTCACTTTCGGAATTTCCTTAATAGTGGTTTTTATGTTGATTAACTCATCATAATGAGCCGGCTTTTTATATTTTATATCAAAAGAGATTACGGGTAGCATCACATTATTCTCTTCTAAATAACTGTCGTGTAAACCTATTTCCCTGAGTAATTCAGTACGAGCTTGGTGACAATAACTTACGTAGTTGGCATGATATACATAGCCCATTTGATCTACCTCGCCATAACGTGGGCGAAGTTGTATTGTGTGAGAAATCATAGTAGTTTATTTGTTGGTAATTAATTATTGTGGTGTAGTTTCAGTTTTAGCTAGTTGTTGCCAAACACTTTTAATTATTTTGGTTGTAGTTCCCAAATTATCGTATTCTATTATTGATTGACTCACGAGCATTGCTTTAACAAAGGCTTCATCAAATGGAACTTTTGCTAAAATGGGAATACATTCAATTTGTAAATACTGTTCAATTTCGGTAGTTAGCGATAAATTAATATCGTATTTATTAATTAAGGCGTAAACACGTTCTATTTTAAAGCTCTGAATTAATTCGATTAAACGTTTCGCATCGTGTAAACTTGTTTTTGATGGTTCAATAACTAATAATACTGCATTGGTTCCCGATAAGGATGAAATTGTTGTACAGCCAATACCAGGAGGTCCATCGTTTAGTATAAAATTGCACTTGTTTTTACGCGCAATTTCTTTACTTATTTTACGAATTTGTGTAACCAATTTGCCCGAATTTTCTTCGCCGGGTCCCATATGCGCATGCACCAGTGGTCCAAATCGGGTAGAGGAAGTGTACCAAAAATTGTTGTTGCTTTGCGCAGATGAAATGGATTCTGTAGGACAAGCGCGTTCGCACAAGCGGCATCCTTCGCATTGGTATGGGTTAACGCTAAATGTGCCTTGCTCACTTTTACGTATAGCATCAAAACGACAAAGGCTTTCACATAAGCCACACTTGGTGCATTTGTCTTCGTTTATTGTAGCTGTATATCCGCCGCTGAAAGCCACTTCTTTCTTAATTTTAGGTTTAAAAATTAGATGTAAATCAGCAGCATCAACATCATTATCGCAAAATACACTGTTTTTAGCTAAAGTGGCTAAAGCCGCCGTGATACTTGTTTTTCCGGTTCCGCCTTTTCCGCTTAGTACTGTA
Source organism: Saccharicrinis aurantiacus (assembly GCF_947489045.1). Classification (NCBI taxonomy): domain Bacteria; kingdom Pseudomonadati; phylum Bacteroidota; class Bacteroidia; order Marinilabiliales; family Marinilabiliaceae; genus Saccharicrinis; species Saccharicrinis aurantiacus. The sequence continues at coordinate 59,890 of NZ_CANLCN010000015.1, read as the reverse complement.
ATTTCAGTCATTGTATTTCTTTTAAAAGTGCATCTACCGTTTTTGTGTAAGCAAATTCAATTTCGGAAGGCTTATTTTGTTGCAACTGGCCCATTGAGTAATTCGAAGCGTAGGTTTTACTAAAGGGTATTTCACCCAGTAGAGTGATGTTTTTACTTGTTAAATATTGGTAAATATCACGATTGCCTAAGCCTGCTTTATTTACCACAACGCCATAGTTAATGCTTAACTCATTTAATAAGTTTACCATAAGGTTTAAATCATGAAGTCCAAAAGGAGTAGGCTCTGTTACTAAAACAACATAATCAGCATCGTTCATGGTTTCAACAACGGGACAACTGGTTCCCGGGGGTGAATCGAAAATGAAGACTTCATTTTCATCGGAAACCAGTTTTTTTAGTTTGCCTATTAGCATGGTTTGCATTGCAGAACCTACTTTTAATCTACCTTCGCTAAAATTTGCCTTATCGCCTATATTGAAAAAGCTTGCTCTTCCAATATTGTGTTCCACTTCGTTTATGGCACCGTACTCGCACGCAAAGGAGCATGCGCCGCACGAATGACATAAGTTTGGATTCACTTCTGCAAACTCAGCATTAGGAATCACCACTATTGCATTAAACTCGCAATATTCTGTGCACTTTCTGCAAAAAGTACAGGCATCAGTATTTATTACAGGTATTAATTGACTGATGTTTTCTGATGTCGTTTCTTTAGCATTTAGCAAAAAATGTAGATCATTGGGTTCCTCTACATCACAATCTACTAATGTTACTTTACCTTTAAAGTGGTTTTGTAACTCATAAAATAAGTTGATAGAAACCGTAGTTTTTCCAGTACCACCTTTACCGCTTGATATGGCAATCTTATACGACATAATTAATGGCTATCGCAAGTGTGTCCTTCTTTATGATTACAGTAATTCGCTGTAAAAGTTAAGGTGTTATTTAAAAAGCTTTCAACCAATGTTTTTGTATCCTCTTGTGGAGCGCCTACAAAAACATTTACTTGCTTGTTGTTTAAAATATCAATGGCTTTACGACCCATTCCGCCGCAAATAACATCACTTGCACCATTCTCTGCTATCCATTGTGGTAGCACACCAGGTTCGTGTGGCGGAGGAACTAATTTGTCTTCTGACTTAATATTACCATTTTTTACAGTTATAAATGCAAAGAATTTACAGTGTCCGAAGTGCGCATCTAAAACACCCGCTTCGTTAATTGGTATTGCAATTTTTTTTGTCATGATTATGCTATTTATTGTTTAGATTGTTTTTTTATAAAACGAGCTGTTGAACTATTCTTGGCATTTCCTACCTCTTCCCAATCCCTTACCAGAATTACGGAATCGTCGTCTCATGCCACGCCCTGTTCTTGGTTCCATAGTTGCAGTATCCTTAGCTGATTCTTCATTGCGTGGATTACATTTTCCTAATCCACGTCCTTTTCCTGAACCTTTATTTCCAGGTCCTTTACCGTTAAATAGTGACATATGTATTTATTTTTAGATTTTTCTGTAAAAAGAATAAGGCGTAGCTTGATATTTTTAGTATTATTTTATTTTCTGAATAACCGTAGCCACACTTTGCCCTTCATCAGTAATAATAACCATCTGTATATTTAGCTTATCAAGTAACTCCTTGGCTTTTGGTCCAAAATCTCCCGATATAACTTTTCCCACACCTAATTCAGCCATTAACTCTGCAACCTTAGTACCTGCACCATTGCTTGCTTTTATATTTTCGTTGTTTACAAATTCACTTGTTTGTGTTTCGCTATTGTACACGCAAAAATATTCGGCCCGTCCAAAACGTTGATCAAATAAAGCTTCTGTATTATTACTCTGTGCTGTTATTGCTATTTTCATAATTGTATTAATTAGTAGTTTTTAACGATTCAATATTAGTGGAGCTACATAAGGCGCAAGTATCTTTTTTCGCAGATTCAGGCATTGTAAATCGAGCATGGCAGTCATTACATAAGTGCCAACTTTCATCCATTTCGGCATTTCCATAAACAGTCTTAATTTCCCTAGTTTCCACTAAAGCTTGAGCCATCTTTCTACGAGCACTTTCGTAGATGCGCGCAAAGGTAGCCCTTGAAACATTCATAAGTTCCGAGGCTTCCTTGTGGTTCATCATATCGTAATCAGCCAGTTTTAATGCTTCATATTCTTCATATAGTAACTCTATGGCTGTGGCCGATGAGTTTGATGTTCCGTAAGGTTTAAAACCCTTAAATTTTGGTGGAGCAACTACTTTTCTGAGTCTTCTTTGACGTGGCATTTATTCAACAATCAAAAGTTTAATTGAGAATATTCTCACTACAAACATAGTGAGAATATTCTCATTATAAAATATAATTGAATAAATTTTAATAAAAAAGGTGAGTGAATTAAGTTTGATTAGACTGTTTTAAAAGAAAAAAGGCACAAAGAACTGCTAGAGTTTTGTGCCTTTAAAATGATGTATTATCAATTGTTGACTTAAGAGTCAATGTCGAACTTATTGTAAGTTTCAAATTGCCATATTTCAAGTACTTCTTTAATATGCAATTCGTAGGGTTTATATAATCTGTTGGTCGAAACCAACTGAAAGTTTTGTTTGGTGTCGAGCTGATTGTAAACTAGTTTAAACACAATACCCTCGTCTTTTGTAACAATTACACAAGGCGTAGCATCCTTAATATTTTCCCAATCCTGAATATACGAACATGTAACCCAAGTTCCTTCGGGAACAGGCAGCATAGAATCTCCTTGTATCTGAAAAGTGCGGTAAGTTTTATCTTTAGGTAAAAATGGAATAGAGAATTTATCTAATGATTCAATATATTCTAAATCGCCAAAGCCATTTGTATAGCCTGCTTGTGCCTTAATAGGTACTACTTCTATATTTTCGTCGCCTTCGTCGTTTACCGATATGGTGAGTAAGCGCAATTTTTTACCCGTAATATCAATATCAAAACCTTGTTCAATTTGCGATAACTGAAATTCCGATAGTGCTTTTAGGTTATATCTGAGGATGGCATCAACCGACATGTCGAAATATTCGGCAAATCGAATCAGTACTCTAAAAGGAGGTTGAATATTTTTTTCGTACCCCGCTAAACTGGTTCTAGTTAGCTCTAATTCTTTGGCTAAAGCAGCTTGCGAAAGCTTCTTTCTATTGCGTAGGTACTTAATATTGGTGGGAAAAAACATTGTATTTATTTGTCTAAAATTTTTATGAATCAGTATGTCTTAAAAATCAACATAATGCTGCAAATATACACATGTGCACTGTGTTAAAAAAGTGAATACTCTGTCAAATATAAGAATTATTGCTTAAATTATTGACAGAAAGTTTACGAAATAGTCGACAGTGTTAGATAGGACAATTTTACATTTGGATTTAGATACCTTTTTTGTGTCGTGCGAGAGGTTGTTAGACAGGAAGTTAAATAACAGACCTGTGCTAATTGGGGGAACTGCAGACCGAGGTGTAGTCGCTGCATGCAGTTACGAGGCGCGTACTTATGGGGTTCATTCTGCAATGCCCATGAGAACGGCCAGGATGCTTTGTCCGGATGCTATAATAATTAGAGGCAATAGTGGCGTGTATAGCGAGTTCTCCGAAATGGTTACCGAAATTATACGTGAGCGCTCGCCATTGTTCGAAAAATCGTCCATCGATGAATTTTATGTTGATATTACCGGAATGGATCGTTTTGTGCAATCGAGCTATCAATGGTCTCGGGAGTTGAGAGAGAAAATATTGCACGAAACACATTTGCCTATTTCGTTTGGTTTATCAACTAGTAAAACCGTATCGAAAGTAGGAACAGGGGAAGCCAAACCTAATAATCATATTTTAATATCGCAGGGTACCGAGAAGCCTTTTCTAGCACCTTTATCCATAAAAAAGATACCTATGGTGGGCGATAAAACCTACCATAAACTGCGTAGTTTAGGTATTGAACGTGTAAAAACCGTACAAGAAATGCCCGTGGAGTTAATGGAGCGCGTGCTGGGTAAAAATGGTAATATGATTTGGAAAAAGGCTCAGGGTATTGATAATACCCCGGTTGTGGCTTGGCACGAGCGCAAGTCGTTATCTACCGAGCGTACCTTTGAACAAGATACCACAGATACCCATCAACTGCGCAGTATTATTGTGGCCATGGCCGAAAGTTTGGCCTATCAGCTACGCAAAGAAAACAAGCTAACCGCTTGCATCACATTAAAAATACGATATACCGATTTTCAGACTTATACCCGACAAAAGCGAGTGCCTTACACTTCGTTAGATCACACACTAATTGAAACGGTGCTCGATTTGTTTGAGAAGGTTTACGACCGCAGGGTTTTGGTGCGCCTTATTGGAGTCAGGCTCAGCAACCTTGTGGGCGGAACCTATCAGATGCGTTTATTCGAAGATTCAGAGAAAATTATAAAACTTTATCAAGCAATGGATAATGTACGAAACAAATATGGAAAAAACTCACTCAAACGTGCGGTGGGTATGGATACCGTAAACCTTGGCGGGATGAATCCATTTAAGGGAACGAAAGAGTGAGGGATAGGCTGAAGGCAGCAGCATATCTAGCACCACGATATTGCGTCACTGCGAGGCACGAAGCAGTCTCAAGATGAGTTGTATTGTAATGTGTTAAGTATGCCACAAACACATTGGGTTTGGCAAGCGATTATTCCTTATTGTATTGATGCAGTTTGGTTTAAGCGCCTCGGTTTATGGCCTCTTTTTTAAATGGCTTTTGTTTTATATAAAGCTTTAGTAAGACTAGGAAGTTGAGAGCTTCGCTCGAAAATCGCCTGGCCGCACTTAAGCTTTAAATAAATAAGAAAGTTATTTAAAAAGCAGTCTTGATGTTTTTTCCCCTGCCTTTGCCGGCAGGCAGGTTGGTTTTTTATATCAAGATAAAAAATGAAGTCAGGGTTTGGGATGAAATCCCAAGACGATATTGTAATCAGATTAAAAAATAAAGATTGATAAATAATCATTCATATTACAGTTTTAAATACGGGGCTTTGTCCGTAGAGCAAGTTCTGCAAGAGCTAGAACTTGGCGGCTACGCTACGGCCGTACTTACCGATATAAACAATACGGCAGCTAGTCTTGAGTTTGTAAGGCAAGCAGCCGAATTCGATCTCGACCCTGTGGTGGGCGTTGATATCCGCAATGGCGTAACGCAACAATACGTAGCTTTGGCTCAAAATGCCGAAGGTTTTAGAGAGCTCAACGAGTTTGTGAGTGCGCACCTGCACAGTGGCGAGCCTTTTGAGGCCGAGGCTCCAGAGTTTGGACATGTATATATTATATATCCCTTTCAATCGAAGTTACGCCAACTGCGCGATAACGAGTTTATGGGAGTGAGCCCGCATAATGTAAAGTATTTGCACTTTACAGAGTGGAATGATAATCAAAGCAAATTGGTGATGTTGCATACGGCTACATTCCGCAATAAACGGGATTATAATATACATCGTTTAATGCGCGCCATCCACAACAACACTTTATTGAGTAAATTATCGAAGGAGAAGCAAGCCGACGAAAGTGATGCTTATTTGAGTAGGGAAGAGCTGATGCGTATTTATAAATCGTACCCAAAGCTGATTATCAATACACAACGCATGCTCGATAAATGTAGCTTGGAGTTTGAGTTTAAAAGTAATAAAAACAAGCAGGTTTTCAGTACTTCGGCTGATGCCGATTACGAGTTGCTAAAGCGCGAAGCCCATAAAGGCTTGCAATATCGCTATGGAGATGTCGTGAGCGATGAGGTGTTGGCTCGCCTCGAAAAAGAACTCAAAGTAATTAAGGAGTTGAACTTTTGTGCCTACTTTCTGATTAATTGGGATTTGGTACAATACGCCATCAGCAAAGGGTATTACCATGTGGGGCGGGGTAGTGGAGCCAATAGTTTGGTGGCCTATCTATTGCAAATTACCAATGTTGATCCGGTTGAGCTCGACTTATATTTTGAGCGTTTTATCAACCCTTATCGTACTTCGCCACCCGATTTTGATATAGATTTTTCGTGGACGGATAGAGATGATATTACCCGCTATTTGTTCGATACTTACGGATGGGATAAAACGGTGTTACTGGGCACCTTTATCACCTTTAACCATAAATCCGCTTTTCGCGAGATAGGTAAGGTATTTGGTTTGCCCGATGAAGAAATTAAGCGCTTACAGAAAAATACAAATCCTAAAGATGCCGATGAATACGGAAAGTGGGTGATTAAATACAGCCAGTATATTATTGATTTCCCAAGTCACAGCAGCATCCACTCCAGTGGAATTTTAATAGCTGAGGAACCTATTAGCACTTATTGTTCTACGCAGCTATTGCCCAAGGGATATCCATCCACTCAGTTTGATATGTATATTGCCGAAGATGTGGGCTTACATAAGTTTGATATTTTGAGTCAGCGAGGTTTGGGTAAAATTAAAGATGCACTTATCCTGATTAAGCAAAATCATGGGGTAGATATAGATATTAATAATACCAAGCTCTTTATGGAAGATCCTCGCGTTAAGCAGATGCTTAAAAAAGGACAAGCCATAGGCTGCTTTTATATCGAATCGCCAGCCATGCGAATGTTACTTACCAAGCTTAAAGCCGAAGATTATAAGCGTTTGGTGGCGGCAAGTTCCATTATTCGTCCGGGAGTTGCACAAAGCGGTATGATGCGCGAGTATATTGAGCGCTTTCAGGATGAAGGCAGGCGATTGCGTGCGCGTAAGGCTTTGCCAGAGTTGTATAACATACTTACGGAAACTTACGGCGTAATGGTGTACCAAGAGGATGTAATAAAAGTGGCACATTATTTTGCCGATTTAAGTTTAGATGAATCGGATGTGTTGCGCCGTGGCATGTCGTGGAAGTTTAGGCAGCGCAACGAGTTTTGGAAAATCCGAAATAAGTTTTTCGATAATTGTAAGCGAAAAGGTTATGCTCATGCTGTTATTCAGGATATATGGCGACAAATAGAGAGCTTTGCCAATTATGCCTTTGCCAAAGGACACTCGGCGAGTTATGCCGTAGAAAGTTTTCAGGCCTTGTATTTAAAAGCCTATTATCCGCTCGAATATATGGTAGCCACGCTAAATAATGGTGGTGGTTTCTACTCGCAACAGCTGTATTTGCACGAGGCTATTATGAATGGGGCAGCTGTAGAGGTGCCTTGCGTAAACAGCAGCGAATGGCAAAATACCTTGCATGATAAAACGATCTATCTGGGTTTTTATTTGCTGCGCGATGCTGAACATACTATCTGTCAGAATTTAATTACTGAACGTAAAGTCAATGGTGCTTATACTAGCTTGCGCGATTTTGTAAATCGTTGCCCTGTTGGTTTAGAAAGTCTGATTAGCTTAATAAGAGTGGGTGCTTTCCGCTTTAGCGGGAAGGGAAAAAAGGAATTATTGTGGGATGCACACCTGCTGTTGGGGCATAATAAAAAAACAAAATCAGAACGAACACTCTTTCAAACGGAAGTACAAGAATTTGAATTACCACAACTTTGGGCGCATAATTTAGAGGATGCCTTTGACGAGATGGAGTTATTAGGTTTATCAGTGCGTACATCTTTTGAGTTGGTAGAAGGCGAATTTACATCGAGCCTTAGGGCACATCATCTGCCACAGCTTATTGGGAAACATGTGCGTATTGTGGCTTACCTAATTCATTGCAAACCCAATAAAACCAACAAAGGAAAAATGATGTTTTTTGGTACCTGGATTGATTTAGATGGACATTGGGTAGATACCGTTCATTTTCCGCCGGCAGCGCAAACGCATCCCTTCCGAGGCCCGGGTTGTTATACCATTGAGGGACTTGTTGCTGAAGAGTATGGTTTTGTAAGCATTGAAGTTACTACTATGGAGCGTTTAAAAAACTATACTTTAGATGGCGATTCTGTGAGGTTAAAGCCAATAGCGAGTTAGTTGTTTTGTTTAGAGTAAGTAGGGTGAAGGCAGATGGCAGAAGTGAAGGAGTATATTTTATTGCTAAGGAGCAGGTATTCGATCCACTACTGCCTTCAGCCTAATAACTAACACCTAGTACCTAACAACTAACATCTAGTGCATACTCCATAAATTCGCCCGCTTGTTTAAATCCCATTTTGCTAAAAATACCTTTTGAATCATCCGAAGCTTGTAAATGTATTTGCTCAATACCACGCTCTTTAGCCAACGCGATAGTATGTTTTACTAATGCTGTGGCAATACCTTGATTACGATCTTCTTTCATTACTGAGAGATTATAAATACCTGCACTTTTGGGGTTCTCGGGTTCAATGAAGAGTTCAATAGTACCACTAGGTACGCTATCGTGCAGATAATTCAAAAGGACTAAATTATCATCGTCAAGAATAGTCTCTGCAAGTGTATTATAATACTTTAATACATTGGTATCAAAAGGTTCCCAATTATTAGCAATAATAAATGCATGATCGATAATAGCTTGTTTGTTATAGGCAGGTACAATATTAGGATTAAGTTCTCCCTCAGTAAGCACATTTACAGGGGCACTCATTCCTTCATTTGTAGCAGAATGCGTGATATTAAGTTCAGAGAAAATCTGTAGAATTGACTCATTTAGCTTATCTTTTTCAATCCAAATGCACGATTTACGTAATCGATTATCGTAAAAGTTAACAGCTTCTTCTATCGACTTCTTACTTACTACAGAAGCATCAGTAATATGAATTACGTTATAGGTATCAACTACCAATCCGCTATCAATATAAGTTAAACCTTCACGTTCGAAAACTTGCAAGAAGGTCTTTTGTGCCGGAAGGTGCTTAATATGTAGGTTAAAGTTTTTATCGATTGCTTCAGTGGGATTCATATAATGAAATTGAATATTTAGTGCTGCAAAAGTATAAAATAGATTGGAATTTTTAGGATAGCTTATTGTCCTTTAGTTTTTTGTATATTTGTTCAAAATACTTGAACTATGCGTACGATACAACTAAAAGTAAGTGATAAAATATACGATAAATTTCTTTGGCTTTTAAGTAGATTTAGCAAGGAGGAAATTCAGGTATTAAGTGATGAGTCTGAATTTAATGCCACTAAGAAGTACCTTCATAGTGAATTTAATGCGCTTCGCTCAGGAAAAGCAGAATTGAAATCTCAAAGTGAATTAGAAAATAGGTTAGATCGTATTATCTAAGTTTGTGAAAATTGTTTATACTGAAGGATTTATTTTGCGGTTAGAGAGACAGTTGCATTTTATAGCGAAGGATAATCCTAATGCTGCGAAGAGGTTAAAAAAGGATTTATTACAAAAAATAAAAACAATAAGACCAAACCCTACTATGTTCCGTAAATCTATTTATTTTGAAGATAATACTATTAGAGATTTAATTTTCAAAGGGTATACAATTGTATTTAGGATAAATATAGATCAAATTGAAGTTTTTGGATTTGTCAAATACCAAAAAGGTGTAATAGACTAAAATAAAAAAAGCTGAACCTAATTGAGTTCAGCTTTAAATCTTATTTATATAATAATAGGTTGTTAATGTTTTGTATGATATTGATATTCAATAGTAATTACAATGAATAGTATTTTATATAAAGGATATGTATTCAATGTATTATAGTTTTCACTACTGTCTTCAGACTATTAACTCACAAACTATTATTCCAAATACCATTTATACATTCTATCAATACCTTCGTCAAGTTCAACTTTATGTTTCCATCCTAAACTATGTAATTTAGAAACGTCAGTTAACTTACGCATAGTGCCATCAGGTTTGTCAGCATTAAAAACCAATTGCCCTGTAAAACCAACTTTCTCTTGAATAGTTTCAGCCAATTGGCGTATGGATATTTCTTTGCCTGTACCAATATTGATATGCGTATTTCTGATATCATTAGCATCGGTTACGGTATCCTTAAAATCAACTTTACCCATTATATATACACAGGCGTCAGCCATTTCTTCCGACCATAAGAACTCGCGCATTGGTTTGCCACTTCCCCAAATCTCAATGCTAACTATATTCTCTGCGTTTATCGAAACTCCGTATTTGGCAAGGATATCTATTATTTCTTCTTGAGAGTTTGCCCCTGAAACTCCTTCAATGGGGTTCTGGTTAAAATCAGCTTTAATAGCATCCCAGTTACCATCTTGTAAGCACTTGCCTAAATGTGCTTTTCTGATTAAGGCAGGTAGAACATGCGATTTCTCTAAATCGAAATTATCATTAGGTCCATATAAATTGGTAGGCATCACAGAAATGAAGTTGGTGCCATACTGTATATTATACGACTCGCACATTTTAATGCCTGCTATCTTGGCAATGGCATAAGGCTCGTTCGTGTATTCTAAAGTGTCTGTTAACAAGCAATCCTCCGGCATAGGTTGAGGTGCCAACTTTGGGTAAATGCAGGTTGATCCTAGAAATAGAAGTTTCTGTACTTTATTTATATATGATGCATGAATCACATTATTTTGTATCATCATGTTCTCATAAATAAACTCGCCTCTGTAAGTATTATTGGCTACAATACCACCAACTTTAGCGGCAGCCAAAAAGACAAAATCAGGCTTTTCTTCTTCGAAAAAGTGATTTACAGCAACTTGATTGCGCAAATCTAATTCTGACGAAGTACGTGTAATTATATTGGTATACCCTAAGTCTTCAAGGTTTTTTACAATAGCACTCCCCACCAATCCTCGGTGACCTGCTACATATATTTTATCGGTAAATTTCATTTACTCACTAATTTTTATTCAATTTATCACGAATGAAACGAATTATTAGGATGGGTTTATAATACGCTTACTAGTTAAAGAAGCGGTGCCAAAATTAACTAATAAGCCAAGTTTGTGATTGATAGCTTTAAGATAGTTACTTGTTTGTTCAAATTGACTTTTTCCAAAATAAGATGAGGCTTTAATTTCTACCACGATAGAATTATAGCAAACAAAATCTGCCACATAGTATTTTTTTAACCGTTCACAATCGTAATATATGTTAAGCTTCTGTTGGCTCTCAACAGGAATTTTTCGTTTAAAGAATTCTCTGTCTAATGCCTCTTGATAAACAGCCTCTAAAAAACCATGGCCTAATTGCGAATGTACTGCCATACATGCCCCAATAATATTATAACTTTCGTCTTTGTAAATTATCTGAGTTATCTAATTCGCTAAATTAGTTAACAGAACTTGTTCACTTTCGCTTAATTCGCGGGAAACCTTACTCAAAATAATTTAAAGTCTCATAACCACCCTCTTTCAGGTATTTATCTTTTTGCATTAGTTTAACATCTGATTGCATCATATCTTTCACTAAACCTGCTAAATCATATTCTGGTTCCCAGGTTAGTTTTTCTTTACATTTCGTGGCATCACCAATAAGTAACTCTACTTCTGTAGGACGATAATAAGCAGGATCAACTTTTACCACTTCTTTACCAATTTCTATTTGGAAATCAGGATTATTACAAGCTTTTACCTTGCCTACTTCATTTTCTGCCTCACCTGAAAACTCAAGTTCGATACCTACTTCAGAAAAGGCCATTCTCACAAAGTCTCTTACGGTGGTGGTTATTCCAGTAGCAATTACAAAATCTTCAGGTTTCTCTTGTTGAAGAATTGCCCACATAGCACGCACGTAATCTTTAGCATGACCCCAATCGCGCTTGGCATCCATATTACCTAGATAAAGGCAATCTTGCATCTTTAGGGCAATTTTAGAAGCAGCACGTGTAATCTTACGTGTTACAAAGGTTTCACCTCGCAAGGGGCTCTCGTGGTTAAATAAAATACCATTACACGCATAAATGTTATAAGCTTCGCGGTAGTTTACTGTAATCCAATAGGCGTACATTTTAGCTACTGCATATGGTGAGCGAGGGTAGAAGGGGGTTGTTTCCTTTTGAGGAACTTCTTGCACTAAACCATATAACTCAGAAGTAGAAGCCTGGTATACTTTGGTTTTCTCCGTTAAGTTTAAGAAACGAATGGCCTCAAGGATACGAAGTGTTCCAATACCATCAGCATTAGCTGTATACTCCGGCGTATCAAAGCTCACTTTAACATGACTCATAGCCGCAAGATTATAAATCTCATCGGGCTGCACTTCTTGAATAATTCGAGTAATGTTCATTGAATCCGTCATATCACCATAATGAAGAATCAAGTTTCGATTCTCGATATGTGGATCTTGATACAAGTGATCAATTCTATCGGTATTAAATAAAGAAGAACGCCTTTTTAGTCCGTGAACAATGTACCCTTTGCGTAATAAAAATTCGGCTAGGTATGCGCCGTCTTGTCCGGTGATACCGGTTATAAGTGCTATTTTTGACATGTTATTGGTTTTTCAGCCTCAGATATACATCTTCCACTGATTTTTTAATGCTGTAAATATCGTTTTATATAAGTTAATTTGCAATAGAATTAATTGGATGTTTATTTGATTTGACCAAGCCAAAGGCTATCACTAAATCCGCGTTCTTTATAATCGCGAAAAACAATCCATATATCAGTATTGCTGTTATTGAGAGTGGATTCCTTCCATAGATAAGATTTTTCTTTTCGTTCAATGCCAGTCATTTTAGAAATTGTAGCATATTGACCACGTTGGTTAGCGATAAGCAGTAGTGTGTCGGATCCGTTACCTGTAACTTCATCGCTCCATTTAAATAAAAGCCCATCTGCTGTTCTTGTGATACTTGCTTCTGCGGGGAGGGGAACAATACCCTTGCTTACTAAAGCTAAGGTATAGTCAATTTTTTGCTCAGGGTATTCTCCCACAATAGCATTACGCATATTGTACGACTTTGCTGCCATGTATGCAGATCGGCCAAGTGCTTCCTCTTTAAAGGTAAGCCTTAAGATTTCCTTAAAAGGGCTCAGAAATCCATTGACAAGCTGCATTTTCTGACGCTGTGCCAACTGCTTTTCTGATTTAGCATCCTTATAACTGCCCGGTAAAGAGCGTACATAACTTTTCCCATACATCTGGTAAGTAACTACATTACCTAATTTTCCGGAAGCACCTTCGCGACTAGTTTTATATCTTGCCATAACTAATTCGTATTATAGTTATATTAAAGCTATATACAATTCATAGTAAAGTCAAGTTAAATTCAATAAAAATCGAATTTAATATGAGTTTAAATTGAGTTTAATGTGTTGATGTTACGAGCTATTTGCGAATCTATTGCTCATCTACTAGAAAGTTATTGGGCATAAAAAAGCCGGTTCATGTGTGAACCGGCTTTTCGTAATGACAGTATTACTTATACTTAGTCAATATAATGTTCTGAATCTTTATTTATACATCTCAGCGTAATATTTTTCATATTCACCACTAGTGATATTTTCCATCCAGTCTTTGTTTTCAAGGTACCATTTTACCGTTTTCTCTATGCCTTCTTCGAATTGCAAAGATGGTTCCCAGCCTAATTCATCTTTTAGTTTAGTTGAATCGATCGCATAACGTAAATCGTGACCAGCTCTATCGGTTACATAGGTGATGAGATTTTCAGAAGTTCCTTCTTCTCGGCCTAATAAGCGATCAACCGTTTTGATCATTACTTTAATTAAGTCAATGTTCTTCCATTCGTTGAATCCACCAATGTTATAGGTATCACCTGTTTTTCCCTCATGAAAAATGATATCAATGGCTCTAGCATGATCTTCAACAAATAACCAATCTCTTACATTCTCGCCTTTGCCATAAACAGGTAGAGGCTTGTTGTTTTGAATATTGTTGATGAATAAAGGAATTAATTTCTCAGGGAACTGATATGGACCATAATTATTTGAGCAGTTACTAATTACTGTAGGCATACCATAAGTATCCTGAAAAGCTCTTACAAAATGATCTGATGAGGCTTTTGATGCTGAGTATGGTGAGTGCGGATCGTACTTAGTAGTTTCTAAAAAGTAACCTTCCTCTCCCAATGAACCATATACTTCGTCGGTAGATACATGATAGAATAGTTTTCCATCGTAGTTATCGCCCCAATAGTGCTTAGCTGCTTGTAAAAGACTTAAGGTACCCATCACATTGGTTTGTGCAAAAGTAAATGGATCTTTAATAGATCTATCTACATGTGATTCGGCTGCCAAGTGAATAACAGAGTCAATATCATGCTTTTTAAATAGCTCTTGCATTTGCTCAAAATCACAAATGTCTGCTTTTACAAAAGTATAATTGTCTTTCTTTTCAATATCAGTAAGGTTAGCTAAATTACCTGCATAGGTCAATAAATCGAGGTTAATAATGTGGTATTTAGGATATTTATTTACCAATAAGCGAACCACATGCGAACCTATAAACCCGGCTCCTCCTGTAACTAATATATTTTTACTCATAATGCTGTTTTAAAAAGGATTAGCAGTATCCTTTAATGGTTTTAATATTTGATCTTTTCCTGAAAGTTGAATTAATGAAGCATCAATCTGCCAATCTACATTTATTTCTTCATCGTTCCATGCTATGCCTGAATCATGATCAGGGGCATAGTCGTTATCTACTTTATACGCAAAAGTAGCAGTTTCACTGAGAACGACAAAACCATGTGCAAAGCCTCGTGGTACAAATAACTGACGTTTGTTATCGCCGCTAAGGTTTACAGCTACGTATTTTTTATAAGTAGGAGAATCTTTACGCAGGTCAACAGCAACATCTAAAACTTCACCTTCTATGCACCTAACTAGTTTAGCCTGATTATAAGGAGGATTTTGAAAATGTAAACCTCGTAGGACACCTTTCGATGATTTTGATTCGTTGTCTTGTACAAAAGTAATGGGGCCAATATTAGCCTCAAACTGCTTTTGATTAAAGGATTCTAAGAAATAACCTCGGCTATCGCCAAATACTGCGGGTTCTATAATGATTACTTCAGGTATATCTGTTTTAATGAATTTCATTTTATTTTACTTTTTTATGGGTGTATAGGTTAAAGGGGCTAAAAGGGTTGAAGGTGTTTGAAAGAGTTAAATGGGTATAAATGTTTGCAAAGGTAAAAGTGGTTAAAAGGGTAGAAGTGGTTTTTTTTAAAGAGTTATGTGAAAGGTTAACATTTTTCACTCTTCAACCCATTGCACACTTTTACTATTTCTACTCATTATACCCCTTTTGCTTCTTCAGCTCCTTCTAACATTCCACCATTTTAACTAATCTAAGCATACCTACCACTACTTTAACTATTTACACTCTTTTCTTCTCAATCCTCTAATTTAGTTACACTTTTTACCACTTAAACCTCTCAGCTCTCTATTGATTTTATGAGATTGTATATACTGATGCTAATTTTACGTGCTTTACCATGTAGGTTTTCAAAAGTTGTAATGTCAATGTATTTTAGGTCTTTCGCAACGTAAAGCATGCTGCGTACCTCGCCACAAGATGCTCGAGAGATATAAAGGAATCGGATAAATTCTTTATTGGATTGTCGTTCGAAGCCTTCAGCAATATTATTCATAACAGAAACTGCTGCACGTTGAATTTGATCTTTAAATCCAAAATCCTTAGATGCATTGAACGTTCGGTATATTTCACCAACAAGAATACGTGACTCTTGCCATACAACTAAATCCTCAAAGCGATTTACCTTCATAGTTTTGAGTGTTTAATGAGTTAAAGGGCTTGTAAAAGTTAGACGTGGATGCAAAGGTTCAAAAAGTTAAAGGGGGTATAAATGCTTGCAAAGGTAAAAGGGGTTAAAAGGGTAGAAGTGGTTTTTTTAAAAGAGTTATGTGAAAGGTTAACATTTTTCACCTTTTCAACCCATTGCTCGCTTTTCACTTCTTTAACCTTTTCTACCTCTTCAAACCATTTTACTCTTTTAACCCTTAATCCTATTCCACCAACTTCAACAAATACTGACCATATGCATTCTTCTTTAATGGTTCAGCTAGTTTTTTCACTTGTTCAGCATCAATGTAGCCCATCTTAAATGCAATTTCCTCTAGGCAAGCAATTTTTAAACTTTGACGTGTTTCTACCGTTTGTACAAATTGACTGGCTTCAAGGAACGATTCATGCGTACCTGTATCTAACCATGCATAACCACGACCCATTAACTCTACTTTAAGCCTGCTTTGATCTAAGTATACTTGATTTACTGTAGTTATTTCATATTCCCCCCTATGTGAAGGTTCAATTTCACTAGCTATTTTAACCACATCATTGGTATAGAAGTACAAACCAACAACGGCATAATTAGAGGCAGCCTTTTCAGGCTTTTCTTCTATGGAGGTTACATTTCCTTCTTGGTCAAAGGTTGCAACACCATATCGTTCTGGGTCGTTTACATAGTAACCAAATACTGTAGATTTACCTTCCTCCTCAACATTTTTACGTGCATTGGCTAACATTTCCGGCAAACCATGTCCGTAGAATATATTATCGCCCAATACCATACATACGTCATCATTACCGATAAAGTCTGCACCAATAGTAAAAGCTTGCGCCAATCCATCAGGACTAGGCTGCTCCTTATACTCAAAGTGCATACCTAAGTCACTACCATCTCCAAGAAGACCTTCAAAGTTTGGTAAATCTTTAGGCGTGGAAATAATAAGCACCTCGGTAATACCCGCCAGCATCAAAATTGATAGGGGGTAATAGATCATGGGCTTATCGTAGATGGGCACAAGCTGCTTGCTAATTCCTTTTGTGATGGGGTAGAGGCGTGTGCCTGAACCGCCTGCGAGTATGATTCCTTTCATGTGCAGTTTTTGTTAATGAAACAGATATTAACTTAGGTTAAGGATTTGGGTTTTATACTCTGATGCAATTTTAGACCATGTATACTCTTCTTTAGCTATTTTTGCCATCATTTGGGAATTTATGCTTAGATCACTAATATTAGTTTTATTGAGTACAGCTATCAATTCTTCGGTATTACTAAAATATAAAGCACTATCTTTTGTTGTTTCTCTATTTGTTGGAATATCTAAAGAAATTACTGCTTTTTTCAAACTCATAGCCTCTACTAAAGAAGGAGCTGTGCCACAACGAGAATGCGAGTGCACATATACACTCGCATTACCCCTAATAAAATCTAACTCTTCTTTATTGTATATAGCATCTAATAATATCATATTTTTATGTTTGCTATATTTCTCTTTTAAACGCCTTCCATACTCAGAAATATCCCAATTTGAAACAATTACTATCTTATACTTATTAAATGTTTCAAATGCTTCCAAAACGATATGAATATTGTTATCTATTTGTGCTCTAGATACACTAACAGCGTAAGGTTCTTTAGTGAAATTATACTTATTAGCAAAACGCAAATCATCAATACTGATGTTTTTTACATGATCACTTCCATATCGGATGACAATAGAATCAGCATTGAAGTGATTTTTTAGACTTTCTCGATAAAGTTCATTATCTGCGATATTTAGATTAGAGTACTTCGCTGCAATCCTATGATTAACTTTAGCCCACTTCTTTTGAAAACCGTTCAATTTTTCCCTTTCCCATTCATTCAAGCCACCATGGTTAACAATAACTTTAGTTTTGAATAATTTTATTAAGGGTGTAATAAAACCCGATCCAACAGGACTTAGGTATAGTATTACATCAGCTGTAAATAGGGATGAAATGAATGTTATTGTATCATAAAATATACCTTTAAATCCATTAGCTTCTATTCTAATGTACCTAAGCTTGGCTCCATGATAACTATCAATCTTTTTATTGTACTTGAAAGAGTTGCAGTAAACAAGGAGATCAAAATCGGAACCTAGATATTGGCAAAGGTAATCAGATAAGGTCTCAAATCCACCATATTTGGCCGGTACACCATGGGTTCCAATAATATGAACACGTTTTTTTTTCATCAAATCTATAATACTTTATTAAAATTGTGGATCCGCAAGCTTTTAAAATGCGTAAGTTTAGTAAGAACTTTGCGTAATATTATTGTACAGTAACATATTTTGTAAAAGACAACTCGTTTTAGTCTAAATATCCATTATAATAACGATTTACATAACGATTTAATGCATCTTTCCAATCTCCCATCTTGTTTACTTTACGAAGATTTAACTTAGTAGTTACAAGTCTTTCTGAAGCTGGTCTTTCTGCATAATATACATCTTTGAAATGGTCTGATGATACTTCAGTTATACTAATATCATCTTCTTTTCCTATTAGTTTAACTAATTCTTGAGCTACTTCTAATCTACTAGTTTGACCTCCACAAACACAATTATATAAGCCCCAATATTCTTTCTCAATTAACTCTTTAATAGTTAATGCAAAATCATGAGTATATGTTGGTGTACCATCTTTATCATTTACAATAAAAAGTTCCTTTTTACCATCTTTTATTTGTTTCATTAATTTTTGAATAAACTTTTTATCTTTTTTAGGTCCAGATCCCATCATCCACCCAGCTCTACAAACAATAAAGCGCTTAGCATTTTCACAAACAAATCGTTCACCCATATACTTTGATCGAGCATATACACCTAAAGGGTTTGGGGTATCCCAATCATCATAAAGATCTTGTTTTCCGTCAAATATTCCTGCAGTACTTATGTATAATAAAGGAATATTTAAAGAATTAGCGATGTTAACAGCATTTTCTACTGATAGTGTATTTGTTAAATAGGTGTCTTCCGCATTTTCCTCGCAAAATTCTAAATCTGTGTAAGCCCCAAGGTGAAATAGATAATCGGGCGCAAATTCAGTTACATCTTTTTTGTAAGCATCACAATCTCGAAAGTCAAGAAATTCGATCCAGTCTTCATTTACATCTTTGTCAGTGCATTTGATTTCATATTGATCACTAAATAATGTATAAAATGCTTCTCCTAGCATACCGCCGCATCCGGCAATGTAAATTTTCTTTTTCATTATAATGTTTGTTTAAATTGTGCTAATTTCTTAATCATTAGTTTTGCTATATTGTCCCAAGTATAAAACTCTTGTATTACTTCCATTTGTTTCAAAGCATATTGTTTGTGATAAGAAACATTATTACATAAATTGTTGATTTCATTTATTAAATTATGATTGGAAATAATTTTAACAGCATTACGTATTTTGCTATCAAAATCAACGAATGTTTCAAAATTTTCGGATAATACAACAGGTGTATTTGCAGCCATACATTCAAGAACTACTAAACTTAATGCCTCTTGTTTTGAATGTGAAATATATAGCATAGACTTATTATATAGTTTATTTAACTCAGAACCAGGTTTTACTTCTCCTATATACTTAACATGTTCGCTTAAGCTTTGAGAATGGATGTAACTAACGATTTCATTAAAATATTTGTGGTCGATTATTTTCCCTGCAAATACAAACTTATAATTCTCTTTTAAAAGAAATTCTTTAATATTAACTATCGTCTCTAATTGATTCTTTCTTTTACAAACAGAACCAATGTTAATTATTTGTTTTTGCTTATCTCCTTGAATTATAGGGTGATATTTATTTAAGTCTACACCGTTATTTATAACAATAATTTTACAGCTATTTATTTTAACGCTCTCTTTAATCCTATCCTTAATAATATTTGTAAGACTAATGATAACATCAGCTTTTAAAATTGCAATTTTCTCAAAAAATAATTTTTTCGGGATTTTTTTAGAGTTTGACCAGTCTGGTGAGTGAACAGTATAAATTGTTCTTATTTTACCTTTTCGTAATCGCCTTCCAGCAATTAAATAAGCAAAAAAGAAGTTAAACTGGTTATGAAAATGAATGTATGTTTCTGTTTGTAACTTATTTCTATATAATTTCCTTAATAACAACCCGACCCCAATAGAATACCATATACGTCGAATAATGTGTATTATGCCATTATCCTTTATTTTATTTAACCAATTAGGAACATTTACATAATGGGTAAGAGAGAGCTCAAACTTATCAGAATTTTTAACCTGATTAGAATAAGAAATATCTATAAGTGTATGTTCGATCCCATTATTATTAAGACCATTTAATAAATTTTCAATAACAATTTCTGTGGCTGCTCCTATTTTAGCAGGAATTTGAGTGTAACCAGTACCTATTTCAACTATTTTCATTTATGAGTAGATAATCTATGATGTAAGAATTGTTTGCTTAAGGCAGTGTTTATATCGTTGACTAACTGTGAACAGTTATGATCAGCCTTATATTTATTAAGATCAGGTTTTGTGAAGAATTTATCGGACAAATTTAACTTTGTGAGGTTTTCTATACTTTCAGCATATGCTATTGCGGACGATGTCGAAACTATTAATGAAAAGCTTGGGTAATTTATGTTAAAATCACGAAAATATTTGATGTCCGATAATAATGAGGGCTTTTCAAAATATACAGCAGTATCGAGGACGCCACTTTGGTAAATTTTTTTGTATGGTAAAAGAAGGAAGTCCGTTTTTGTAAATAGATAATTTAGCTCACTATCATTAATATATCTACATATTTTAAGAACATTAGGGGGTAATTTTTTTTTGGTTATTAGATTACTCTTATCAACTCCTGCAATTATTATATTTAATTTTAAGTTAATTTCTGGGTTTATATAGTTTAGTGAATCAATAAGAATATCGATGCCTTTTGTTAAACTTATTTGCCCAAAAAATAATAGATTAAGTTTATCTTTCTTGATAGAATTAATAATATCACTTTTCAACTCTTCCTTTTTAATATTCTTGTTAAAGCTGTAGTTAAAGTGAGGAAAAAGAATTAGGTCTCCTTTATATCCTATGTTGCTTAATATATTCTTCGTTTGATCAGAATGACAAATAATTCTCTTTACAAAATATTTATATATTAAGTTTTTGATTTTCTTGTTCTTATCTATCTTATTATTTGGTGTTAAGGTATAAACATCATGAACTATTATGAAAGAAGATTTGGAGATTGATAAAATTATACTAAATAATATATCTATGTTTCGCATTCCATATGATTGATATATAAATACATTTTCCTTTTTTTTGATAATTAATATTAAAAATCGAAAAAGTGTACTTATTAATGTAAGAACCTTTTGAATTCTTTTTTTCTTGTAAAAATTAGGTATATATTCTATGGAGTTATCTGTTTTATAGTTAGATAATACTGTGGTCTGTATTTTAAATTTTCTCAGTTCTGTTACAAAAGCATTATTATACAAATGCATTCCAACCTCTTTGCCAATTGTGTCAATTAAATAAATCATTTATCTTTAAAAGTGTGAAGATTAGAAAATTCTATTATAGATTCAACTATTTTGTTCCATTTAAATCTATCTGGCAAACATGGTTTTTCGTAAAGGGATTTATCATCTATACCTTTAGAGATGATCGAAACCCATTGGGATATATCCATATCTCTAATGTAAGTTCCTCTTTGGTTTTCTAATATTTCACTTGAACCAGCCGTAGGTGAGCTTATTATCGGTAGTTTGAAATGTAATGCCTCGAGTAATACCATACCAAATATTTCATATGAACTTGGAAAAATAAAGAAATTGCTATTGGAATATAGCCAAGGTAATTGTGTTTGTTTAAGGCTTCTTATGTGAATTATGTTAGTTGTTAAGTTATTTTCTTCTATTGCCCTTTCAAATTGCGACTTCATAGGGCCTTTACCAACTATAATAAGAACAATTGAATCATTTAACATAACGAGTGCTTTTAATATTGAAATTAAGAATAAAGGATTTCTCCGTTTCTCAATAGCACCAACGTATAAAAGTCTGTTTTTATAAGATAATATTTTGGATCGTAGTTTTAAAGAGAGTGTTTCATCGTTACTATTATTAAATTTGTTTAAGTCTAAGCCAACCGGAATCACTATATTCTTGCAGTTAAGAAACCCTTTGTTTTTAAAATACTGCTGAGATGCTGAAGTTTTGAAAATTACTCCATCTAACTTATTGATAAGTATTGGAGCAAATAATTTGTCATATGCCTTATTGTATAGACGTTTAATACTGCTATTAAAGTCTTCATACATACCTTGCATAAGGTAGACCTCTGAATCCTTAGTCTTATAATATAAAGCGATTAGTGCAGGAATAATCCAAGGGTATTCATGTATGAATATTGTTTTATATCTTGCTTTTTTTAGGATACTTAGAAGGTTAATTGGAATTGTTTGATTTCCCAAAAAAGGGATTCCTTTATAATTAACTATTTTTGCACTTATATTATCCTTTGAATATACTGTTGTACTCCCAATATTTTTTTTTGAGAATACATAAATATCTACATTATAGCCTTTGTTAACAAATTCTATTGCCCTACCTATTTCTTGGTTATTATAGTGTGTGTAATTAAACTCAGACTTGTTTGTAATAATAAATGCAATTTTCATAATGTATTTAATACTTTACTAGGTAATGTTTCCCACCTATTCATGTTTATATAGTCCAAGTGATATTGTTGTTTATTTTCAGTGTATATATCTATTCCCTCAATGTCACTCATGCTATTATAGGTATGTACGATACCATTTAAATCTGCAAAGGAACCTCCATTTGGACCAATAATTCGTTTGCCAAAATTAATGCTATATACAAGAGAACCAGAACTTAAAACTGAATCAAGTTTGTAAGTAAATAAAATGGACCTTGATTGTGATATATAATCATAAAGTTGGTCATCGGTAATAAATTCATTAATAAAGGTTACATTATCTGGTATAATGTCTGTTATAGCTTCTAGGTATTCTAGATCTTTACATTTCCCACAAATAAGAAATTTCCGTTTACTTAGAATATCAGATTTTAATACTTCATGAATTAAGCTATCAATATTTTTATATCTAGATATCCCTCCCCAAATTATATAATCCCATACAATCTCTTTTGATTTAATTAACTTATTATTGTAGACGGGATGATGAATATGATTAATTTTATTTTTAGGAGTAGTAGGGTATTTTGATCTAATAAAATTAGTCCCTTCTTTGGCATGTACAATAATTGAATCCGCCAATGAAGTAACTATATTCATTAATAAATTAACAATATTCAGCTTAATTTTGTCAATAATATTTTCTGGTTGTTTATGTGTTTTCTTGTTATGTACTACTAGTACGATTTTTCGTCTTAATGACTTAACAACTAAAATGCTTAATAGAAAAATTAATGCTTGGACTATTCCATATCTTTTAAATGGAATTAAGTCTATCCACTGATAAATATGAATATTCGCATCGAGATTAAATAGGTTACTTGTTATTCCTATTAACCCTTTTCTGTTTTTAACTATGCAATTATTCTTAAAAGCATCATGGAAAAGTTTAATATATAAGTTGCCCGATGTATCCCTTTGGGGATTGTATGTAGGATATATATAAACTTTGTTCATAACGAATGTTTTTTTAATAATAAGAAATAAATTTTCGCTATTATATACGAAATTGGTGAGCAAGTTTCTTTCCGAAAAGTTTTAAGTATTTCAGTCACTTTAGTTTTACCTAATAGTACCGATACTAATTGTAGTCGAATTAAAAACCAGACCGTTAATTTAAAGTTATAATAATAAAGGTTTATAATCTTGATATCTTGGTAATTCTTTTTAAGCCACTTTATATAATTAATATCTGCGTATAGTTTTCGCTCAGTAATATCTATATTTTTGTAATCACGAGAAATATTAATACCACTTGCTCTCCATTTTACTTTTGACTTAGCAATAGTTTTTATCCCTCGGTCTTTTCCTAGCTTAATCCATGTTGCATCGTCTGAATTCCAAGCAAGGTCAAAGGTAACAAACCCATCCTTTTTGTAAAATTCATCCTTCCGAAAGATATACTCAACAACGAAACTAGATATTTGGCCTTTTATTTTTTTAGTCAAAAATTCTTTTGAACTAAGTATTGAGGGAAACGTCTTCGCTTTTGCTATTTCTTTTGATCTTTCATCAATAATAGTCACATCAAAGTGATATAAACTATAGCCTGAATTCATATTTAACTCATTATAAAAATATTGAACACACATAGGGTGCATAATATCATCATCTGAGAATAACCAAATCCACTTTTCATTTTTTGCAAGTTTTATACACCTTTCCCACTGTTTAGTAAGGTTATAGCCTCCAAGGTTCTTATCAAATTTAGTATAGTATATATTAAGCCGACTTTTGTACTCATCAACAATACTTTTTATATCCTCAGGACTGTTATCATCGCCTATATAAACACTAAAGTTTTTGTTTTCTTGATTGGCGATCGATAATAATGTCTCGCTTAGAAAGGTACTTTTATATGCTGGTATTATAATTGCTAGGAAAAAGTTCATTTGCCTTATTTAAATTATGATGAAGATCAATTATGTACAGACTGCAAGCTAAAGCAAAGAAATCAACTAATATAAAAGCTGTGGCGATATTTAAGAGGTACATATATAATACGAATATTCGAATTGAGATTGGTACGTTTCTTACTTTTTTTGCTTGCAAAAAAATTAATAAGAACACAATTAGCCCAATTAAACCAAGCCTTATAAATATATAGGCATAGCCAACATCTGATGCGAATAACTTTAAGCGAGACCTTTCAATAAACATTCTATAACCATACTTGCTGTTTGAATGCGGGTAACCATTTCCCAGCAATACTGTGAAAATGTTAGAGTTTTTTTCGGTGAAAAAATACCTATATGCAGTAATCCGTATGTTTTCTTCACTATTATTTTCAAAAGAACTTTGTCTTTCTGTGAGCGCAAGCATTTTACCCACTATGGTTTTTTTTCCGATCTCTACAAATTGAAAAATTCCAATTAGAAGCATTGTAATTATTGCAATAATAATTAAACTATATCTTTTTTTACGTATAAATATATATATACTTAGAATTGCTGATAAG
The DNA here is from genome assembly GCF_947489045.1 of Saccharicrinis aurantiacus. Lineage (NCBI taxonomy): Bacteria > Pseudomonadati > Bacteroidota > Bacteroidia > Marinilabiliales > Marinilabiliaceae > Saccharicrinis > Saccharicrinis aurantiacus. The sequence goes on along the minus strand of NZ_CANLCN010000015.1, from coordinate 35,084 downwards.
AATATCACTTGTCTTATAACCTCCAATACAATTAATGTTGATATTGCGGCTACAAAAATCCAATACTGTTTTTTTTTAAAGATTATTGCCTTTTCTAAAATGATAAATAACCCTAATACAAGGAAGGGTTTTGCAGCTAAACTTATTCTCATTATCCCCCTAGATATGTCAAGATTTTTATCGGAACTTGTCGTATATATATCTTCAGGGAAATGTGCCATGCCAAATATCCATAATATGATATGTAAGATTACCATAATAGATATGAACTTGTAAGTTTCTTTTAGCGTAGGTTTTAGTTTTACCAGTACAAAATAGAATAATACACCTCCAATATCATAAATTGTTATTATAGTACTTTCAATTGGAGACTGACCATGAAAAATAAATGCTTGAATGATAGAGAATAATAGGAGGAATAATAACGCCCGGATGTATTTACCAAGTACATTGGATTTTAACTTGCCGAATATTGTAGGCACTAGATAGATTAATGTAGAGATAACTGTAGCTAATGTTATTATTTTCCTTAATGATCCAGGTATTGCATTATATCTAAAAAAAGAGTAAGCAAATATGGCATACAATAAAATAATTAATACTCTATGTTTTTTCTTATTAAAAATCAGTAATGGCATTCTTCTTACTTTTCAAAGGCTAAATACCTTTACTTTAATTGTTTGTTTTTATGTGATTAAAATATATGTCTTTAATGTCAATTATCTTAAATAATAGCATTAGTGATATAGTTGTACAAAACCAAATTATCATTTTTAAAAAAATATCAATAACTAGATTATCTAAATTAAAATTTGAGGTAGTTATTATAATGACTGGAACTAAGCCTAGAATAGTAGGTTTAATAAATGCCTTAAATATTTTTATCGAGTTTATTTTTAATACATAAGGATTGAAATATAGATAGAAAAATGCTAATTGAATAATAATATAAACTAAATACCCAATTACTGCTGAGCCTACACCATAAGTGCTACATAATATTGCGTTAATTACGATTGATATAAAACAAGCTGCAGCACTGCTGTATACAAGCATTTTGGTACGACCAGATGCTAATACCAAACTAGCTACAGGTGAATTATGTAAAAAGAGTAGAACTGTTATGCACCAAAGAGCAAGCCATGGAGCTAGTTCTGTGTATTGCGCTCCTACATACAATTCAAGAATGTTTTTTGCATTAAGAATAATAGGGCAGCATAAAAATGTAACAATAATACTACTAAACCTAGTACCATTATAGGCTATCTCCTTAATGGCATTTTGGTTATCCTCTTCAATAGCTTTAGATGCTTTCGGCAAAATAATTGAAATTAATATGCCACCAATCGAAATAATAAACAATGGGAATACTTCTATAATTCTATACTCAGTCAATACTGCAGTACTTTCTTTTGAAAATATGCCCAATACTATTGGACGTGATTGCATGGCTGTGTATTGAAAAAATCCCATTGCGAAAATAGCTAAGCTATATTTTAGTATTTGGCTAAAATCTTTCCAATAAAAGGCAGGCTTAAAAGATTGGATTAAGCGCCTGTTTATAGTTGTGTATATATAAGGTATTAATACTAAGGTATTTAAAAGTGATAGGGTGATGAAATATTGAAGCAATGATAATTTAAGATAAATTGTGACTAGAACCAATACTAAATTAAGGATTGCTTTGGCTGATAATACCTGTTGGGTAAACGCAATTTTCTCATCAGCTATTAATAATTGATTGAATACCATCGTAGTCCAACTTATAGTACTAACTATTGCCAATACAATTAATAGTTGTCGAAAAGTAATAAACTGAAAGTGAGTTATGTTAAAAATGTGCTCGCCATATATACTAATGAAAATTAATATAACAGAATTAACTATACCAATTACAAGGTAAAAGGTAATATTTGTTCTTGCAACTCTGTCGATTAAATTTCTCTTACCACTACCTATCCATTGTGAAAAAAATTTAATAGCACCAGTATTAATTCCCATATTAAGTAATTGCATATATGCATTGGTTGCAATTGCTAATGTAAGCAAACCATAATCATCCTTGCCAAAGTGATTTAATAGTAAGGGGATTGTAATAAATTTTATTGCAGCATCTAAAACTTTTGTAATTACACCCCAAGAAAAAGATTTTGCGTAATATGTTTTATCCTTCATTGCTTGAAGTTAGTTTTTGTAACGCGGTATGGTTTCTTATTAACTCATCTTTATCCATTGTCCACCATTTAGAATCCTCTAGTTTCTTGATTACTTTAGGTGTAAAGCGCATCTTTATTTTCTTAGCAGGATTTCCTGCTACAATTGAATATGGTTCTATATTTTTAGTAACAATACTACCTGCACCAATAACTGCACCATTTCCTATACTTTTACATGAAGGAAGAATAACTACATTCTGTCCAATCCACACATCATTACCTATGACTAGATTTTCCCAATAGAATCTGTCTTTTGTTAAAGTATAATTATGAGATGTTCGATGAGCTATTGGGTGCATAGTGAAATCTTTGATTGGATGATTAGCTCTTAAAAAATCTACCTTACTTGCTATTGAGCAATAATTGCCTATTTTTATATTGGGTCTAATATTACTAGTATTAAAACATCCACCGTACGAGCCATATCCGATTTCGATACCATGACATTGCTTAAAGATTTTTCTTATAGTCGGGGAATACATAATACCAGCCTCTTTTTTGAGGATTATATTTGTAATCAATCTTCTAATATATCGGTTTTGATATTTGTTGTAATATTTAAACAGTCTTGTTTTCACTTGTAACTAACGTTTTAATATACTTTTTAATTTCTTAACACTCGAATCACCAATTACAGATTTAACTTTTTGTTTCATAGCTGCATTTTTATTAAAGAGGGGAGACATACTCTCTTTCATCAGCTTTACTATTTCCCTGTCTACCATTGTATTAGTGAATATTTCCAAGAGCATTGGTTTTTCGTTAGATTCACAGGTAATAAGCTTTAATGATTCTAAGCATTCATCTTCATTATTTGCCTCCAGATAGTCAAAACCTACACTTTTAGTCCACCCTTTAGCACTATTATTGTGTTTAGCTCCAAGTCCTAGGTCTGTAGTTGGCATTATTGGCTGTTGATAAAATTCATTTCCACCGTAATTATTTATTAATATGATACGAACATTATTTTTAATGTGTTTAATCCTAATCGCATTCATATCATAAAAAAAGCTAAGATCACCTATTATTAGGAATGAAAGCCTATTGGAAACAAATGCTTGACCGATAAAAGTGGACATGCACCCGTCTATACCGTCTGTTCCGATATTAGCATAAACCTTCGTGTTTTTTGGTAAATTATAGAAGTGAGAAATTCTGACACTGTTTAAAATACTTAAGTGCAAAATACTATCTTTCGGCATCAAATTAATTAGTTCTCTTATTGCATATACATTGGAGTATGGGATTTTTGGCAGTTTAATTTCATTAAACTTATTTCTCCATAGGTTGTAGTATATTTTATTATTTTTCTGTTTATTATCAGAATTCTTAATTGCATATTTAAAAAATATCTCTGGGGAAGTTTCAAATACAGAAGTTAAGTTTTTATATGCATCAAGAATTTCCCCATTTTCAGATATGTGCCAATGATCAGTTTTCTTCTTCCTTAAAAGCTCTTTGAGGTTTCTTGTAATCCCTAATGTGCCATGAAATGAAATAACAATATCAGGCTTGAAGTCTTCAAAATCATTTTCGGTTGGGCCTTCAGCAAGCATTGAGATATTTAATCTACCTTCAGCATTATAATTGCCCATATGTTCAGAATGTATGATGCAATTGTATTTTTGAAAAAAATCACTAAGTGTTTCGCTATTAAATGGTTCTGTATTCTGGCCTGCTAAAACCAATATTTTGTTCGCTTTTTTTAATTTATTAATCTGAGTTTTAGCTATATATTCTGTTTCTTGATTTGAAAAGGAATAGCGTTTAATAGCCTTAACCTCGGGGTAGTGGTCTACCTGTTCATTACTCCATGTTATTAAGGCAGGTACAGGAATATTAATATGTACAGGACCTTTTATTTTGTGATCTAACTCTAATATAGCTTCATTAATAAGCCTACTACAATACCAAGAATCATTCTCATCCTTAATAATAGGAAGGTCGACTGATTTTTGAACTACCCGATCATACATGTTAACTTGGTTAATCATCTGATCTTCTTGTTGCCCTAGCAAGTATGGATCCCTATCCCCAGTTAAAACTAAAATAGGAACTTGTTGGTAGTACGCCTCTGTAATTCCTGGATAATAATTTGTAGTAGCAGTGCTTGAAGTACAAGTTATGGCAACTGGAACATTCAGCTCTTGAGAAATACCAATGGCAAAATAAGAGGCACTGCGTTCATCTACTACTGAATAACACGTAAAAAAAGGGTCTTCTTCTACAGCTAGAATAAATTCACGCATTCTAGAGCCAGGTGATATTACTATATGAGCAATATTATGCAATTTTAGTATAGGTATTAGTATTTGGATGCTTTTATATTTAGGAATATACATAATCTAAATTTCTATGAATTGTTTTTATAGCCGCCACCATCACATTGAATAGTTTGACCAGTTATAAAATTACTTGAATCGCTAATTAAGAATAGTGCCAATTCGGCAATTTCTTCGGGAAGACCATATCTTTGCATAAAACTAGTACTATCATATATATTTTCTTTTGGATTTTTGCATCTTTGCATTTTAGTAGCAATTCTACCTGGGGCTATCCCATTTACAATTATTCCTTTTGAAGCAAGTTTTCGACCTAAACCTAATGTTAATCCATTAATATCCCATTTAGTCATTCTGTAAGGGTAAGTTGCTCCAACAAATCCGCCACTTGATGATATATTTATTACTTTCTTATTTCTATCCTCTTGTAGTAACCATAATTTGCAGATATGCTGAGTAAGAAAATACAGCCCTTTGGAATTAGTAGAGTATGTTTGATCCCAAATTTCTTCAGTTACATTAGGAAATATGATTGGAGAAAGGACACCTGCGTTATTAACTAAAATATCTATATTACCACCTAATAGTTGTGTGGCTATTTCTATTTTAGAATTAATAATATTTATATCGCTAATATCCCATTTAAGATATGATAAATTGTCAGAGTTTATTTCAGACACAGCCTTTTCTAGCTTTTCTTCGTTTCTTCCTGTGATGAGGACATTAGCTCCTTCGGATATACACTTTTTTGCAATGCAGAGTCCTATACCGGAGCTGGCACCCGTAATAAGTACTCTTTTGCCATTAAGTATTTCTCCATTGCTTATTTGTGCTATATTAACTGTTGTATGCCCTCCATCTTTTAGGAACTTACGCATGGATTTAAAGTAAGAAAGTAGTTTGTTTAATGTTGGCATTCTATGTGTTTTATAAGATGAAAAATAACCAATCTCTTTTTTGTGTGAAGAATTATAGATAGCGTGCAATATATTCGAGAATTGTTTCCTTTCTCTGTATTACTACTGAATTTAACCGTTCATCTATTATTTTACGCAAATTATCCCTGTCAGAGTATGCTTTCTTCATCTTAGAAATAATAATTTCATTAGAATCATTTACCATATCTCCCATTGATGAATAATTTAGTGTATCTTCAAATAAGCCATTAAATTTTCGGCTGTATGCTAGCGGAAATACTGGTACATTAGATGAAAACGCCGCAATTGTTGCATGCATCCTTGCTCCCAAGAAAAAGTCAAAGGAAGAAATGTATTCTTTTGCTTGTATTGGGTCCATAAAAAATGGAGCTAGTTTTATTCTGTCTGATTTATACTCGTTTATAATATCTAAAGAAACAGAATAATCATTTTCTATAGCTCTATAAGGAACAACTACATGAGGAACTATATGTAACTCTACGTTTTCAATATTATTGAAGTGTTTTATAATACTAGTTGTAAGTTCCTTATAGTTTGCACTTAAGTTGAATTGATTGTTTTTTGTATAACCGCCATTCCATAATAAACCAGAAATATTTAGTCCAACTTTAATTGTATCACTTTTTTTATATTGATTATTAAAAGGCATAAAAAAAGCAACATCTACAGCCTCGATAGAATTCTTTTGATTACTATTTTCTTTAACGAAAGCACTACTCCTCTTATCTCTTGGAAAAGCTAAACATGCTGCTTCAATACTTTTAATTGCCTCATTTTTAATTTTGGGGTCTTTATATGGACCAATGGTTTGAGGTAGTAGTATATACTTTTTTCTTAATAGTCGTGCCATTTTGTTTTGGTGGTTTATACTATTAAAACGGACCTTACCATATATATCTGAGAAACTATCACCTTCCCCCATATTCATAAAAATATCCATATTTCTATACGCCTTAAAAGAGCGCCTATGTTTCTTAATTAAAATACATTTTATTAAATCTTTGGGTTTGTAGAAATTTAACATGGAAATATTGGTGATTTTTATACTTTGTTTCCCAATATTAATTATATCTGATTCTTTAGTGTAATTATTATTAATTAAAAAGTAATTTATATTTAGTTTTTTACTTTCTCTGATTTCCTCTAATAAATATAAAGTGGAGAATGATAAAGCTCCAACACCACGATTGCCATTGTATGGGTATGCACCAATTATTCCTACATTAATATTTTTCATATTTTTCATATTTTATAAGTGCTTACTCTCGTAAATAATTCCATCATCATTCATATCTCGCCATATTCCTTCCGCTTTTATTTTTAGTGGTTGTCCTGCCATTAGTGAATGCGTTGGACCTTTAGTGTAATCTTTATTTAATATTGATGTTGCACCAAAGATTGTGAAGTCAGGTGTTTTAGTTCCTTTTAAAACTAATGACCTTACTGGAATCCAATTGTTATTTCCAATTATTATTTCTTTATATGGTTCTCCAATTTTATTTCCATTAATATCTTTCAATTGATGGAATGAAGTATCCATTATTATTACCTCCCAAGCAACTCTTACATCATTACCAAAGCTTATTCCACAATACGATGCTAATTTTAAGGCAGCGGTATTTTTAAAATTATTACCAAAGGTAATTTTACCTGTTTTACCTATAGAAATCGAGGAATCATTACCAATTTGGCATGTGCCTTTAAAAACCACAGTTCCCCCGTGGTTCTCCCACATTATCCCATTATTAGGGTATAATGATACAACTCTTATTCCTAACCTGATCATACCTGGTTTTATGCAATCGGATTCTATTCGAACTTGTCCATTACACTTTAAAAGTTCCGCTTTGTAAACAAATACGGGTAATTTTATAGCTTGATTAATCGGTAGGTACTTAAAATTGAAATATATCGTTTTAATCCAATTGATTGAAACAACTGTTGCCATATGCTTAAGCATAGTTTATTTATTATTATAGTATTGCACAAAAATCATATCTTTTAAAAATATGTTTAATTTAACCATCGTTCTTTTGTTACTCGGTATCCTTTCAAAAGATATATAATACTAATACCAAAAAAAACTCCGAGAAATCCCCATACTATTACTATTAATGATCTTCTAGGGGCACTTTTTTCATGTGGGATAGTGACTTTTTGAATTACATTAAAAGATGGTTTATTTTGAGCAACTTTAATTTTTGCTTGCTCTCTTTGCTTAGCTAGTTCTGAGTAAATATCTAACTTTAAGTTGTAATCACTTCTAAGGTGTTGGAGTATAGATTGAACCTTCGCTGATGTTATATTCTTATTTTTATCAGAGTACATAGCTAATTTTTCTTCTGCTAATAAAAACTCATCTTTATTAGTTTCTAGTTGGTCTTCCACAAAACGAAGTTCATCCTCAGCCTTTTTTACTCTATAATATGTAACATATTTCTGTAGTAAAATTCTTGTCTCCCTCGTAAATTCGGCTGCAGCTAAAGCTTCTGGCATTGTGCACTCTAATGATATATAGCCTAAATCACTGTTGAGTTTTAGTTTGATTTGTTTATAAATGCTTTTTCGTATAGAATATTCCTTTTTATTAAATGAAAAGGTGTTAGAACCTTGTGTTTTCTGGGAATTATCAATTGTCTGGGTGTATTTGTTTATTATTAGTTTGGGTAAGCCAATTGTATACTTCTTAACTATGCTGAAGTAAGACGGTTTTATATTTTTAGTATAATAGTCGGATATAGAGATTGGGATATTAGAATTAGAAAAGTTTATTTCAGTTTTTATTAAATCTTGAAAAAATGAGGGGCTTTCTAATATACTTTGATATAAGCTAGGTGATATTTCTGGATTTGATTGGTTATTTCCGAGATTAAGTCCTGCTATTGCTGCTAGACTACCCAATGATCCATTTATATTTCTAGATTCATTGTTCTGAGGAACAAATATAGTGCTTGCAGTGTATTCCTTAGGAGAGAAAATGGCAATAAATAATCCTATTATAGTACAAATGATAGTCGATCTAATTATGATTCTGCGACCTTCCCAAAGAGTTTTAGCAATTTCTATTAAATCTATCTCGTCGTCCTCTATCTGTTCTTTTTCTATATTGTTTTCCATATGGTAGTTATAATAAATGTAAATTATGGAGGTCTACTTTAAAATATTCGCCAAAGAGGTAATACTTATTGCCAAACCAGTCACTGCCGATGCTATTGCTACCCATTGTGCCGCCCCCATATTGGACTCAGGACGTTGTGGTACCATTATTTCAGATCCTGGTTCAACTTTAGGGTAACGCTTAAATAATATGTAGTTTTTTGTAGTGCTAGATATGCCATTGGCATGAATAACATACACGCTACTTCTTTTCGGCCTAACGCCATATCCACCTGCTTGTTTGATGAAGTATTTAGCACGCCTTCCTTTTTGGTAGGTAAGCGATATGGGGTTCATAACGTTACCAGAAGTTTTAACAGTCTGTAATTGGGTAGGAATTATTATTTTATCTCCATCAGAAAGAATGAGGTCATTTGCTTCTCCAGGGTTAGCTAATATCTCATCTAATTTAATGCCGACTTGCTTTACGCTTGATAAGGAAATATTCAAAGTGCTATCTTTCTCTATGATTTCTTCACGAATTTGTAATTCTTCATCGCTTAGGTTTTTTTCTCTAATAAGTATAGCACCTGCAGGGTAGGCAAGAGGGGTAAGTCCACCGCTTCTGTTAATTAATGCAGAGATAGATTCTTCTCTCGTGGTTATGCTATAGGTTCCACCATTCATAACCTCGCCGATAATCGTTACTGTACCTCCTTTTCTAAATCCGGGAGCTTTACGTACACTTACGATATCAAATGGTTTTAAAATAAACTTTTCATCTGTGTCATTGAGTTTGAGATTTCTATCCACATCAAAGCTAAAGGTGTGTCGCAATTGGTTGGTATATTCTTGTCCTTCTTCAATCGATAGTATCCTAGATACTTCGATACTATTGATATCTGCGGACTCTTTAAAACCTCCTGCTTTAAAAATTACGTCCCCTAAGGTAAGATTATCTGCATAAAGTTGCTTACCTCTCTTTTGCACTAAGCCATTTACAGAGATGAACTCCTTTTCTTTTAACCCAATTTCACTTTGTATCATGATAACATCTTCTCTTTGAAGGGGAATGTCCCATCGACCTTCAAGTACATCTTTAAGATTGAACGATATGTTATCATAAGTATTATCCACTTTTAAGCGAGTAATTAAGCCTCTATTGGTAAAAACGCCTTCTTTTACACCTTCTGCTTCTTTTATTAATCCGGCAAGGGTCATGCCATCTTTTAGCTCATATCCGCCAGGTCTGAATACATGACCTTGGATACTTACTCTATTTTCATATCTGCTTAGTAGGTTTCCTGCAGTAATCTCATCACCATTCTTTAATGTGAAGTGCTTGAGTTCACCAAAATCGACTGTTTTTACTTCTAGCTCTGTTTGTGTTTTGCGAATCACTTTCAGGTTTTTTTGAAATGCTTCTTCTGAAAAGCCTCCTGCTATTTTGATCACCTCATCTAGGGTGGTTTCAGGGAGAGTCTCAAAAAGGCCAATGTTTTTAAATGCCCCTTGCAGTCTCACTTTACTAATGAAGCTAGATACGTATATGATATCATCTTCTTTAAGATTAATGTTGTCGCTTAAATCACCATTCAATAAAAAATTATAAACATCTAGTGTTTTTATGCTTTTACCATTACGGATAATTGAGATGTTCCTGAAAGAGCCATTTTTATTTGGTCCACCAGATAAGTATAGAGCATTAAAGGCTGTAGCAGTAGCTGGCAAACTATAGGTTCCAGGTACGTTTACCTCACCAATAACATTAACCTTTATTGATCTCAGTGCACCTAAGCTAATTTCAGAAAAGGTATTTGGGTTTGCCCCTTTCATACCGCTGTATATGCCTTGAAGGCGTTGTTTGATTAATTTTGATGCAGCATCAAATGTTTTTCCGTATACAGATATTAAACCAAGGTCAGGAATATTGATTTGTCCGTTAATATCAATTGGTAGTTGGTAGGTAGTTTGAGAGGCACCCCAAATAGTAATATCTATTTGATCACCAATACCAATAATGTAATTGCTTGGAGTAGGTATGTTAATTGAGGGTTCAAATGTTAGATTCTTGGTGTTGAATAGTTGATAGCCATAGGTCTCCTGTGCCTCGAAAGAAACAAAGTTTTCCTTTTCAGATGTTTTGCTCTCGTTAATGAAGAATGATGTTGCTGGCGCAGCACTTCCATTCGGATTTTTGCTGGCAGTTGGTGAATTTAGATTCTCCGCACGAACTTTTTGGATTCGCATCATCATTTTGCTTACCTGAGTAGAGGTAGCCCCTTTCATACGCGCGATGGCAATAGCATCTTCGTCACTGAGTCCGCGAGCCTCAATTTCCTGAACCATTTCTCTAATTTGGTCATCGGATAATTCATCTACATTAACACTACTTGGGTCAATGTTAGAAGATTGGGCAAAAGTATTACCAATGGATAATGCAAGTGATAATGCAATAATAAGGAATGAAAATTTCATAATCGATATGCTAAATTTTGCAGCGTTACGGAATTGTTAATTTTATGTTAATTTTACATTATTAAATATGGCATAATGTTTGATGTCACACTTCTGCCAGATTAATAATTTTAGAAAAGTTTTATTTATACGGTATTGTTGATTTGTTCAAGATATGATACGGCTTCGCCCCCTCAGTCACATAATATGCTGTTATAACTGTAAGGTATATTGCTCATTTTTTTAAAACAGGCACAAAATTAGTTTTTATTACGATTATTCAATGCCTCAGTTTCATAAAGATTCTTGCTTTGTAACAGGTTTTTGTCTTCTTGCTTGGAATTAAAAGTGTTAGCAAAGTGTTAAAAGTTAAAGTTTAATAGTTTTTGTACTTTTAAATTGTTTTTATGTATAGTAGAGTTGTGGTTGTTAATTATTTATGGTGTTTTTTAGTGGTCAATTAGCTATGAATATTATTTTATTGGTTGACTGTTTAACTCATGATAACAAAAGAAGGTTGTTTTGTTATTTTTTATTTCAAAGTTAAATTGCTCCTGAGTATTTGTTTTACCTTTTGCGTTGAGTGTTACTTGGTGATTTCCTTCGGGAAGTTTGACTCTGCTGTAATGGATGGCATAAGGTAGTGATTGCCAGTTGCGAGTATCTGCCTTTTCAGTCATTGCATTCACAATACTTACTATAGTGCCTATGTTCTGATCTTGGTTATTTGCGATGCTTTCCATTGCTTTTTTTGTTGCTAGTCTGGCAATACCGTATGCCATCTCCCTAGCCATTCTGTCTTTTAGCGACCTGAATGCAATAGCATTAATGTTTTCGGCTAATTCTAATTTGTGTACGCTATTATCTACGGTTAAAGTAGCCTGAAAAAGAAGTGGTTTGCGTTCTTTGTATTTAGGGAATGCCACACGAAGGAAGGATAGATTTTTATAGGCATTTTGTTGGTCTTTACTTTTGTTTCCTATGTATATTGGGAAGCTAAAACCTTCCTGTTCGTTGACAAGGGTAATCCAACCGTTATTATATCCAGTGTTTGTAAAATTAATACTCCATTCGTCTTTTACTGGTCCAAAGCCGTTCATCCATAAAAATACCAAATCACCGGTTTCAGTGCTGTCTGGTTCGTAACTCATGTTAAACTTTTCTTTATAGCTTCTGTGTTCCTCGCCAAAGCCTAATTCATAACTTGTTCTGAGTATATCTTTTTTTAGTTGTTGTGGTGCCGCTAGCTTAAATAGTTCGGTATATTTTGATTCGTATAGTTCAAGTGCATTTCTGTAGGCAATAAAAGCATTGTTTTTATCTCCTGAGGCATCGTATATTATGCCCATTAGGTTATGAGCAAATGCATCATCGCTATATTTGTTTTTTGATTTTGAGTATTTGTCGTTTATTTGGTGAAGTAAAATATTAACACGCTTGGCTTCTACTATGGCCTCATCGTACTGATTAAGGAACAAGTAGTTTAAAGATTTGTAATAATGTATCATTACAGCTTCAAAATCCTCAGGCTTATATGGTCGCACCATTGAATTTGATATTAGTGCTAAGGCTTCGTTTGCTGCACTCCTTTTGAAATCTTCTATGTATAAATCTGCTTTCTCAAAATAGGCATTGCTCACTTCATGGTTATTCATCATAAAGTTTACAGTTCCTTTATTCATAAAATAAAGCACTCTATTCTTACCCTCTTCACCTTTTTTGTCAGCGCTTAATATTTTATCAGCTTTTTCAAAATTACCACTGGTAATGTTTTGTTGAAGTACTAGGTTTTGTTGGTAATAACTAGCGCATCCCCAAAGTGTGATGGAAAGAAGAATGCCAACTATAATGTGGGGTGTGAATCGAGGTGTTGAATTTCGCATAATGTGCAGAGAAGTGGTGAGTGGTAAAATAAGAAGGCTATCATAGCTTTAAATGATAGCCTTAATGGTTTTATTTATTGATGTATTTTTTGATTTTTTTATCACCAATCCAAACGATCTCATTTGTTTCCAAATCAGATAACTCTAGGTTTGTCTGGTAAAAATTAACGCGTTCCTTTTTATAGGTGTCTACAATAGAATTGATATCGCCATTAAGCATAAAGTCAGCTCCTAACTCTTTACCCCATTTTTTTGCTGTTGCTGATGAAGCAAATTCTTGTTGTGCAGCGCGCTCGCTTCTTAATTGCTCTCTTTTGTCGGCAGCTTGCACCAAACGAACTCTACCACTGTTAATAAACGATCGTTCAACATCTTTAATGAATGTTGCAGAGTTGATATGCTCGTGCGACTTGTTTGAAACTAGCCCAACCACAACAACTGGTTTGGCTCCATCATTTGCCTTAGCAAAGTTATCTATCCAACCACCGGATAAAATTTGGTCAACCATAGCTTCAGCCACCATTTTTGAGTCAGCATCATTCCATCGTCCACTTAAATCAATAGTTTCATCTGGTGATACGCGTTCTACTTTATGTGAGCATGAGCTCGCAACTATAGCAATGAATAAGAGAAGTGATAATAATTTAGTGTTCATACTTTATTGTTTTATTTTTTTTATTAATAGGAGTTAAATGTAGCCCCAAGTTATTTGTTCAAAAAAGGTTAAAAATTTAATAGTTCGAAGTTACGAATTAATAATAGTAATATAATGCTGCATTTGTTCAGTAATAAAAAGTGGGTCTTTTTGCGTTTCCTCAATATTTAATAAAAGATCGTGTGTGTCAGCCTCAAAACTTGAGCAGCCTACTTTAAATTTAGCATTAGATAGTTTAACAGTGTTTTCTATTTGATAGGAGTGTTCTTCGTATAAATTCACCAATACATCATGCGATTTGTTAAGAACGGTTTTTACCTCAACTAACTTTGGGATGTAAAAATAGCTAAAGTTTTCATTAATAAGATAATGGTGTTTAGTATCACTAATTAAATTAGAAGCGCTTTTTTTGTTCGAATATCCAATTACCTCGCAGTTTATGTTTCGCTCTGCAAAAAATGCCTTCATTTTTTGAATGGCTTTAATGCCTTCCTCATTTGATATATTACCTACTATTAGTGCATTTTGTGCTTTGTGAATATTGCAGACTTCAATTTGTCGATTTAACTTTTTCTGCTGTTTTTTAATTAGGTACTTAGATATACCAACTCTTGTTTTTGTTATAATATTCATTGGTATTATTTATTTAGTAAGGCTATAAATTCAGTTTCGTTTATTATTTGGATACCTAGTTTTTCTGCTTTACTGAGTTTGCTAGGGCCTGTTTTTTCGCCAGCAACAAGATAAGTAGTTTTAGAAGATACACCACTCAGGTTTTTGCCTCCATTTTCTTCAATTATTTTCTTTACTTCATCGCGGCTGTAATTGGTAAAGGTGCCACTTACCACAAATGATTGGTTGGTGAAATTCCCTTCTAAAATCTCTACCTTTTCAGATTCTAATTGAATACCATTTTCTTTAAGTCGCTCAATTATTTCCGTATTTTCCTCATCGGAAAAGAAATTTGTGATACTTTCTGCAACTTTTGGTCCAATATCATCTGTTTCGATTAATTCTTCTTTAGTTGCCTTAGATAGAAGCTCAATATTGTTGAACTTTTGCGTTAGCGTTTTTGCAACTGTAGCTCCAACATGCTTTATACCTATACCAAACAAAACGGAAGAGAAGGGAATGGTTTTGGATTTTTCAATACCATCTAATAGTTTTTGAGTTGACTTCTCCTTAAAGGAGTAAACTTTTTTTCCATCTTTTGATATAGATTTAGATAGTCCAATCAATTTCTCATAATTCAGATCGTAAATATCTGCAATGTTTTTAACAAGTCCTTCTTCAAATAATAGATCTACAACTTGCTCACCAAGAGAATCGATGTTTAGTGCTTTTCGGCTCACAAAATGTTCAATCTTTCCTTTTTGTTGTGGTTTACATCCTTTATCGTTGGGGCAAAAGTGAGATGCTTCGCCTTCGGGCCTTATCAATTGAGTTCCGCATTCAGGACATTGTGTAATGTATTCCACCTTTACTGCCGAGCTGTCTCTATCTTTAATTTCAACTCGTGTAATTTTCGGAATAATTTCTCCTCCTTTTTCAACCCAAACATT
The DNA here is from genome assembly GCF_947489045.1 of Saccharicrinis aurantiacus. Classification (NCBI taxonomy): domain Bacteria; kingdom Pseudomonadati; phylum Bacteroidota; class Bacteroidia; order Marinilabiliales; family Marinilabiliaceae; genus Saccharicrinis; species Saccharicrinis aurantiacus. The sequence continues at coordinate 19,995 of NZ_CANLCN010000015.1, read as the reverse complement.
ATCGTTTTGGTGTAAATCTAATTCGTTAATAATATCGGCATTGTGTAACGATGCTCTTTGCACTGTTGTTCCGGCAAGTTGAATGGGAGAGAGGTTGGCTACGGGCGTAATTCTTCCAGTTCGGCCTACTTGGTAACTTACTGAAAGTAATTTTGCTTTTGCTTCTTCAGCTTGGAACTTGTAAGATATTGCCCATCGTGGTGATTTTGCAGTATAGCCCAATTCATTTTGAATATTTATATCGTTTACCTTAATAACTATACCATCAATTTCAAAGGGCAAACTGTGTCGTTTCTCATCCCAATCGGATATAAATGTATTTATTTCATTAAGAGAATTACATTTTTTGTAATCAGTAGGTATCTTAAATCCCCACGATCGCGCTATTTCTAAATTTTCTGTGTGTAGTGTTGATGGAAGATTGTCTCCTAGTATATAGTATAAGTAGCAATCTAGTCCTCTTTTGGCTACCTCGCTACTCTTTTTCATTTTTAAGGAGCCTGAAGCTGCATTTCTGGGATTAGCGAATGGAAGCTCTTCATTCTTAATACGCTCTTGGTTTATTTTTTCGAATTGTGAATGTGGCAAAACAATTTCACCCCTTATCTCAAATTTATCTGGATAATTACCGGTTAATTGTAGAGGGATGCTTTTTATGGTTTTAACATTTTCGGTAACATCATCGCCTTTTTCGCCATCGCCTCTAGTTACAGCATGTTTTAGCAAACCGTTTTCGTAATTGAGGCTAATCGATGTTCCATCGTATTTTAATTCGCAAACGTACTCAACATCGCCAATGCTCTTATGAACCCTGTCGTGAAAATCAGATATTTCATCTTCATTATAAGTATTCCCCAATGATAGCATCGGATATTGGTGGGTAATTTGGGTGAAGTTGTTTGAAATATCGCTGCCTACTCTTTGAGTAGGGCTATTGGGGTCGTTAAATTGTGGATTCTGCTTTTCGAGTTCAATCAGTTTGTTCATAAGTTGATCAAAGTCGAAGTCGCTTATTTCGGGTGTGTTGTTTACGTAATAATTGTGGTTGTGCTTATTTAATTCAGCCCTTAAGGCTACTAATTGTTTTTGTATGTCGCTCATATTCTATTTGCAAATTCTGTAATGCAGTAAAAATACAATTTTGATTGGAGAGCTTAATATAAAAGACAAAAAAAAGCATGTTCTAGCAAAAATGTAGAACATGCTTTAATATATTTAGTGTAGTAAACGTTATTTTTTTACATCAACGATCCATGCTGGAGAAATACCAGTAGCATATTCTTCCTGAGGATTACCTTCTGCATCATATATTTTTAAGAGTCCATTTGTTGTAGTGCTTTGAGATACCATAACATAAATTAGATTTGAGGTTGTATTGTAGTATACTCCATTTATGCCGTCCACGCCATCAATAAAAGGGGTGTCTTCAAACGAACTGTCAATTGTGTTGAAAGTGTATATACCACCGCTATATCCATTGGCCCCCCAAGTTCCGCCTACAACATATATTTTAGACATATCGGAATTGAATGTCATTAGAGAGCTATACTCAGTACTTACTAAGCTTAAGGGGAAACTTGCCTCTACGGTGTTATTGCTTGTGTTAATGTATGCTAAACCTGCATCAGAATTTGGGTTGCTGTGAGTATTAGGTTGAAGTACGTATAGGTTATTTAGCTTGTCTTTTAGGAAGTACGAAGAAACACCTGAAAGGTCTTCAATGTAAGAAACCTCTTCAGAATTTAAATCTACCATTGCAATTTTATTGGTGTAATTCAATGCGCAATAGAGTGTGTTATTTACTATTTCAAGTCCTTCAGGACCATAAGGTATCATTATCTTTTTTTCAACTGTATTTGTGTTGATGTTATATTTTGCGATATAACTTTTTTCAATGTTCTCAGGAACCCAGATATCTCCGCCCCAACATGATATATATAGGTAATCCCCATTGCCAATGCAAAAACGTGGCTTAATGATATCTTCAGTAACACCATTTTGAGTTTGTGTTAAATCATCAGCACTTACATGGAATATTTCATCTTTAGCATTTCCCATAAAGTAAATGTTTCCTTTATATTCATAGGCATATTGTGGTTTTCCAGACATGCTCACGCCATTCGCACTCTCATAAGCTCCGTTTTGTACTGTGTTGTTTTCTAAATCAATGTATGATAATGAACCAACTGTAGCACTATAGCTACCGTAATTTAAAACGTAATGTCCTGTTATTTTTAAAGATGGTTTGTTGTCATCATCATTGGAGCAAGACGCGAATAAAAAAGGTAGTGCTAAAAGTAGTAATCGTAATTTGTTCATGGTTTATGTATTAAAATGTATAATTAATTCCTATTCTATAATTTATTTCGGGCATCGCATAGTTATACTGATTTTGATATTCTTTACTCAGTAGATTGTTTATGTTAGCCGAAATGGTGAGTTTGTTTTTATTAATATTCATGTTGTAGGCACATGATAGGTTAACGAGTTTAAATGCATCTAATTTTCCTCCTACCTGATTGTATTTTCGTTCGCCTACATATGAGCCATCAATACCGACATCCCATTTTTTATAATGATGCTGTATGTAAAGGTTGCCATTGTATATAGGAACATACTCAATTTGTTCATTTAGTTTGTCTGTTTCTAGTTCTGATTCTTTTCTCTCTGCAGAGTTGTATGAGAAGTTACCACCAAGAGTGGTTTTATGTTGGCCATAATTGCGAGTAAGCGAACCACTAAACTCAACTCCGTTGCTAATTACGTGGGCAATATTTTCGGCATACCAACCATTGGTACCTTGAATCCACATTAACCAATTGTCAACATCCATATAGAATGCATTTATTTTTGCATTGGCTACCCACTTATCATCAAGAGCATATAAGTAATTAAAACCTAGTTCGTAGCTAGTGGCATCTTCCGGACTAATGTTTTTATTTCCTGTATACCCATCTTGACCCCAAAACCTATCATTCAGAGTGGGGATTCTATATGCTCTTTGTAAACTTCCTAAAACAGATATTATACTCTGAGAATTGTACCAAAGGCGGGCATCAAACCCTATGGAAGGAGTGAATGGTGCGTTAAACTCAGTAACAACTTGCTGTCTTAGATTTAAGGTAGTTTTTAACCAAGGGTATGGCTTATAAAGTAGCGAAGCAAATACGGAAAACCTATTCTCATCTATATTCTCATCATAAGCATATACATCAGGTTTAATATAAACATTGCGCATTCCGGCTTTAACGCTTATTTTATTGTACTCTTTAGATGCACCTGTTTCGGCAATAATTCGTTGAGTTGCTATTTTTTGAGCTTTATTATTGTAGTCAATGGCATTATCAAAAACGTATCCAGCCCCTATGTAATAGTTTATGCCATTTGTTATGTTGTCAAATTGCACCCATGTTCGTATGTTTTCATCCTCAAGGTATCTGGTGTTCGGGTTTTGATTTTCATTCATGTTAGGTTGACCTTCGTGTCTGTTTTTAGCCAACCAAATTACGGACGAAATGCTTTTGTCTTTATTCCACTTATAGTTAAGTTGTTGTATGAAATTGAGGTTTTCTATGCGTGCATTTTTTTGTGTGTCTCTTGGAAATTCTTGTTTTTCAAAGTCGTAGCTTGATGTATTGGTAAATGGGAAGTTATTCTCTTTTTCGTAATAAGCTAACCTTGATATTGATTCGAATTTGCCATTGCTTGCAAATACTTTAGCACCAGCCATGTATTCACCAAAACTACCAGCGCTTAATTTTACCTCAGAGTTAACTCCTGCGTTATATTTGTTCTCTAAGCCTAGGTTTACGTTTCCTCCTATTGAGCCAGATCCTTTTGTAGCTGTTGAACTACCATAGGTTAACTCTACTTGATCAAATAAAAATACAGGAGCATTACTTGAATTATAACTTCCTAGGGTTTGAGAATTTATTTCTAATCCTCTAAGTTTAACAGAGGTGTGATTGTCTGAAGTACCCCTTACTCGAATGGAAGAAAGTCCGCCAGCATCAGATTTAACGTATATGGGCTGGTATCTTGATATTAAGTCACTTAAGTTACCTGCCTCTGTTGTTTGTTTTTGCATTGGCGTAAACGTTTCCTTTTTACCACCAACCTCATATAGGTTTATTTTTTTACTTACTACATCTACATTATCAATATATACGGTATCTAAGCCTGCTAAAAAGAGCGACTCTTCTTCAGAAAATGTGTCCTGTCCGAATAATTGAAATGAATAAAGTCCAATAATAACTAAGCAAATGCCTAATTTTATATACATCTGAAAAAATCATAAACGCAAGGGGAGAAATAGAAAAGACCTTCAATTAAGAATATCCTTAACAGCCTAGCTCCCGAAGCTTTTGTTAAACAATATTTGGTAGGTCTTCTGGCTCGTTTCTTATTATTGCTACCTTCCCATTAATAGTATTAACAGTGGTGTGAGATGCAATAATTGTTTAGAAACTTACAGCTGCGGGTACAGCTCCGGAATTTCACTAAAGTGATCACCGGATTCCCTTTTAATCCATAAAAATTATGGAACCAAAATTTTGCGCAAATATAATTGATGTTTTTATTCCGTGCTAATGTTTAGGTATAAAAGATGAAAATATCTTCTATATAAATATTCTCTTCTCGATGGGCTATTAATTTAAACTTAATTGGTGATGTTTAATAATTTCATAGATATTACACATTAATTAATAGGTAATCTTATATTTGCACTTTGAAAATTATATTGTTAGTACGTTTTAAAAAATCAGAATAATCAGAATGAAGAATTTTTTTCCAAGCATATTATTGGTTTTTTGTGTAATATCTGTTTCATGCAGTATCAACAACTCCAACTATGGTAAAGAAACCTCTATTGTAGGAACCTTTGTAATGAACCAAGGTAGTGGTAGTGCAAACGGAAGTGTTACGCATTATCATGCAGATACTTTAACCAACGAGCTTTTTAACGAAATAAATGATAGACCATTAACAGGAGAAATGTTGGCGGCCTCTTTCGGATCGGAAAAAGGGTATTTTTTAATGTCGGAGGGGAATAGTTCTGTTATCGAAAAAGTGAACCTCGATGATTTTAAATCAGAAATGACATCAGCGTCAGTGGCTAATGCAACAGATGTGGTTTGTGTTTCTGATACCTTTGTTTATGCTACAATAGCAGGAGCAGATGAAATGACCTCAGGAGAACTTTTGAAAATAGATGCTACAACTCTTTCAATTAAAGAAACCATTAAAGTTGGAATTAATCCTACAAAAATAGCTTACGATAAAGGTAAGTTGGTTTATGTTGCTAATACAAGTGATCTTGAAAATGGTATTATGATTGTTGATTTAGTGAGAAATCAGACTATCGATACTGTTAAGATTGAAACATTAGTTAATCCAGTAGATATGGTTATTGATGTGCATAGTAACTTGTGGGTATTGTGCGAAGGTGAAGGTGAAAGTCCAAAATCAAACGCAGGTTTAGTCCGTATCTCGTATAATACAAACGAGGAGGGTGAACGCACTGTTACTAATTATCCTTTTGGTGGATATGTTGGTAAAGGACGAGATGGTATAGCTATTTCTCTTGGAGGAACCACTCTATATTATATAAATGAAGGTACATACTCGATGCGAATTAGTGAAGATGACCTTTCTTCAGCGAAAATCTTATTTCCTGAAGATAGATATAGTACAAAGGTATTTGATGCAATAAGTGTAAGTAGTAGGAGTGCAGAGTTCTTTGCTACTGTTTCTGATGAAGATAAAGTAGTTGTTTTTGACAGTTATGGTCTAAACGAAGAAGATAAAGAAATATTAGTAGGTGAGAACCCTGGTAAGTGTTTGTTCAGATAGAATCGTTCTCAAAGCGATTTTGAAAATATAAAAAATCCCAGTGAAGTTAACTTCACTGGGATTTTTGTTTTATGATCGTTGATCAATAATATTTTGTAATGGTTTAATAATTTCTTCAGAAATACCAAGCTTCCCATTTATTAAACTAGTGGTTGTCACAATGCCTTTTAAGCAAATTTTATTATCGCTGAGGCGATATATGTCTTGATGAAAGATATACTTAACTCCTTTAAGTTCAACCCTTGTTTTTACAACAAACTTGTCGTTACTTTTTAGTGGAGTTTTATAGGCTAAATCGATACGAGCAACAACAGCTACTATACCATCATCAAACAACTTGGAAAAGTTAAGTCCAATGGAGTCTAAAAACTCATGGCGTGTATGCTCTAAGTAATTTTGATATACTGAGTTATTTACAATGCCTTGTAGGTCGCACTCGTAATCTCTTACCTTAAATTCAAGTTCAAAGTCGTATTGCATAATTTGATTCATAGAGCTTTTAAACTTAAATCTAAACTTTTAATATGGTGTGTTAATGCACCAACCGAAATATAATCAACCCCGCACTCAGCATAAGCTCTAATAGTTTCAAAAGTAATACCACCCGATGACTCAGTCTCAAGTCTTCCGTTTATTAGTTCTACTGCTTTTTTAGTATCGGCAGGAGTGAAGTTATCAAGCATAACTCTCTGCACTCCCTCAATGGCGAGTACTTGATTTAATTCATCAAAATCTCGCACTTCAACTTCAATCTTGAGATCCTTATTTTTCTCTTTTAAGTATTGCTTAACTTTTGCTACAGCTTTTTCAATGCCGCCAGCAAAATCAATATGGTTGTCCTTAAGCATCACCATATCGTATAGTCCGATTCTATGGTTTACACCACCACCTATTTTTACAGCAAGTTTTTCAATTTCCCTTAGCCCAGGAGTCGTTTTTCTGGTATCAAGTATTCGTGTGTGCAAGCCTTCTAGTTCAGTTACATATTTGCGCGTGTTGGTAGCAATACCACTCATGCGCTGCATCATATTAAGAACAAGTCTTTCTGCTTTTAGTAAATCAAGCACTTTACCCTCAACTGTTAAAACAACATCTCCAGGTTTTATAACTGCACCGTCTTTAATAAATGTTTCAATTTTAATGTTAGGGTCAAATCTTCTGAAAATGTGTTCGCCAATTTCTACACCTGCTAAAACTCCATCTTCTTTGGCTAAAAGTTGCATCTTACCAATTGCGGTATCCGGAATGCATGATTGAGATGAGTGATCACCATCCCCAATATCTTCTTTAATTGCGTTGTCAACAATTGTATTTAAAACTGACTCATTAATCATCTTCTTGTTCTATTCTTAATTGATGTATAAAGGTTTTATCTTCAGTTGTTTTTGTCAGAAAATAAAATCTAAAAATATTATTTTGTGTTTTGTATTTCCCAATAGCAAATGAAGAGCTTTGTCTGTTGCTTTGGTGTATTATTTTAAAGCTTTGGGCTGGGTTGTTTTTAAAAAAGCTGCTCATTACTAGTTGAGCTTGTTCTTTGCTAAAAACACCTGATTTCTCGGGCAGAACTAATTCTATTTTAGAATTGAAGTATTCTGATAACTCAGGCGAGTTTGCACTCTGTGTTGCCTTGGTAATTTCCGTAGGAAATTGAGCAGAACTCTCTATAGTAATTCCCATTAAAAGAAGAATTACAAGCAATGGTGTGTGTATTCTAAAATTTAGGTTTGTCATATTTTTATGTTTTGGTCAAACAAAAATAACCGATCCAAATATTAATCCACTATATCTTTACTTATTTTTGTTTATTTGTGATGCATTTTTTACTTAAATGGTATAATATTAGTTATGTATTTAGTATAATATGGCAATGCGTATATTATTTTAATACGTTTTACGTAACATTAGTTTTTTTGTTAGAATGAAAGTAGTTTTGGTTGTAATTGGTAAAACCGATGAGCAATATCTTGAAAAAGGAATTTCTAAATTTATAGATAGACTTAAGCATTATGTGCCTTTTGAAATGAAGGTAATTACTGATATTAAGAATACAAAGAATATGAAAGCTCTTCAGCAAAAGCAAAAAGAAGGGGAGCTTATATTGGCTCAATTACAATCGGGCGATGAGTTGATATTATTAGATGAAGGAGGTAAGAGTTTTTCTTCTCGTGGTTTTTCTAATTTTATGGAGCAAAAAATGCTAAGAGGTTTAAAGAGACTGGTGTTTGTAATCGGTGGACCTTATGGTTTCTCCGATGAAGTTTATAAAAAAAGCAATGGAAAAGTATCTTTATCAGCAATGACATTCTCGCACCAAATGGTACGCCTTATTTTTGTTGAGCAAATTTATCGTGCTTTTACAATATTAAAGAATCAACCATATCATCACGATTAATTTCTATTGAAAACTAGTTTATGAGTCTATCTTCAATGATTGATAAAATAAAATCCATTCATGTTCTGTTTGTAGTATCTGTATTATTGTCAATAATATTTGCCTCAATATACAAGCATAATACTGATGGTGCTTTTAATCTGCGTAGCTTTAGAACTACCTTGATAGAAAAAAAACATGAAGCTCAGGAATATTCCACTGGTGTGCTTAAAGCATTAGATAAGGAAACTCCATGGAAACTTGTAGAAAAATCTTTAAACGATAAACCCGAGGGGTATGATTTTTTAATTTATGAAAACGATTCGTTAGTGGCATGGAGTGATCAAATGCTCTCTTATAACAACGAAGGTATTCAGCAATTCGACCAGCAAGTAGTTAAGCTTGAAAATGAGTGGGCATGGGTTCATGTATACAAGCATCATAAGCAAAAAGTAATATCCATTATAAGTTTAAGAAAAGAGTATCCTTATAATAATGCATTTTTACATGATGCCTATACAATTGCTAGCCCGTTTAATGATGACTGTAAGTTAATTACCAAACAAATTGAAGGTCAGCTTCAGGTTACTGACGAAGATGGTACTTTCTTATTTTCAATTGAGAATTGCCAAAAAGAGAATGCAATCTATGCTTATATAAGCATAATGTTTTTTATAATTTGCCTGTTAATTTACTTTAGCGTTATTATTAATGAACTGAAAAAAGCCAAATCGAATAAAGTTAAGTGGATTATTTTTTATGGCAGTACATTATTTATATTTATACTTTACGCAGCACATAGTTATTTAAATTGGCCAGGTATTCTATTTGAAACTGCCTTATTCTCTCCGATACATTTTGGCGTCAATAGGTTTTTATCCAATCTAGGTAGTCTGTTATTTTTTGCAATTCTAGTGTATATGCATGCACTATTATTTTATAGGTATATCGATTTGGGTAGCTCTTCTTTCGGAGGCAAAATACTTTGGCGCAAATACCTAATGTTAGTTTTTAATATTGTGATAGGGGTTGCAATTTGGTTTGTAGCTAATCACATTATTATTGAAATGTTCGATCATTCTCCGGTAGCAACACTTGTATTTAAGGTTACCGATATTCAAGTATACGGAGTGGTTCGAATCTTTATAACTGCCCTTCTTTGGTTGTCTTCGGTTCTTGTGTTAGAAAAAATGTTGAGGAGTTTTTACTTGCATTTTACTAAGCGACTACAACTAATTGTATTGTGTGTTGTAGTAGCCATTTCTTTATTGTTTTGTCATAATCTTCTGCATTATATTATTCAGGTTGGTGTTATACTGTTGTATATGCTGTTATTATGGATTAAACAAAATCCGAACAGACACGCTTATACTTCTTTTATTTGGTTTATATTTTTCTTTGCAGCTTATGCAGTAGTTGTATTTTTAATTCATTATGTAGATAAAGAAAATGAGGAAAGGCGTTTACTGATTGATAATCTTTCTTTTCGATTAATATTAGAAGAAGATCCTCTATCAGAGTTGCTGCTGAAAGAAAAAGAACAACTTATAAATAAGGATACCTTTTTATTGCAAGAGCTTACAAAGCCTAATATGGATGTAAGGCAAATTCAGCGGCATTTGTCAAAAGTCTATTTTGATGGGTATTTGTCGAGGTATGATTTGCAATTGATTCCATGTTGGCCTGGGGGCGAGGTTAGATTAACACAAACCGATAGCCTATATGATTGCTATAGTTATTTTAAAGGAATTTTAAAAAATCATGGTACCAAAGTTTTAGGTAGTAATAACTATTACTTTATGAGTTCGCCGGTTGATGTAATTACCTACTTTGGGGTGTTTACCTTTTACGCAAATTCAGATCAAGAAGTAACTTTATTTTTAGAGTTGGTTGCAAAGCCGTTTTTTGAAGGGGCTGGATATCCAGAGTTGTTGCTTACGGAACGTGAGCGAAAGTTAAAGGAGCCTTTTACGCATTATTCATATGGTAAATACGTAAATCAGGAATTGGTAAAACAAACCGGAGATTTTTCGTACTCAAAAGAAGTTTTTTCAAAGGGTTCAGAACTTGAAAACTATGGAACCTTTAGGTATAAAGGTTTTGATCATATGGTGTATCACCCAGAGGATGATGTAACTATTATTTTGTCTTTGCCAGTGATTGACTTTAATATGTTGTTGGTTGCGTTTTCTAGTTTCTTTATTTTTTATTTTGTATTTGGTTCAATTCTGGTATCCATTATAAAAGTAAAAAAAGGACAATTATTTAGGAATTTCTCCATTCATGAGCGGATACAGGTATCCATCATCAGTTTAATGTTTTTATTACTTATTGCTATTGCTGGTGGGTCTGTTTGGCAAAGTTTAAATAGGTTTGAGGAGAAGAATCATCAAATATTATCAGAGAAAACCAAGTCTATTTTAATGGAGCTTGAACATAAAATAGGCTCAAAAGTAGACATTACAGAAGAGGATGAAGCTTATTTAACTTCTTTACTTACCAAATTCTCAAATGTATTTTATACAGATATAAATATGTATAGTCTTGAAGGGCGGTTAATGGCCACTTCTCGACCAGAGTTGTACGAAAAAGGATTACAGAGTCACTTAATGAATAGTGCAGGCTTTTTGGCAATGAGAAATAATCTCGAAAACGAATTTATCCAATATGAGAAGATTGGTGACCTAGAGTTTTTGTCGGCATACGTTCCGTTCTTTAATAATAAAAATGAAATAATGGCTTACATTAATATGCCTTATTTTATAGGGACCTCCGAAATTAGAGAAGAAGTATCTTCTTTGGTAATGGGGATTTTGAATTTTTATTTAATCTTTTTAATTATCGTTTTTGCATTAACAGTTGTAATATCTCGACGAATTACCTATCCACTTTTAGTGGTACAGGATAAAATGAGTCGTTTGCAATTGGGCGTACGAAACGAGAAAATAGAATATAAATGGAACGATGAGATAGGTAAGCTTGTTACTGAGTATAACCGAATGGTTGATGAGTTGGCAAGTAGCGCTGAGAATTTGGCAAAATCGCAACGAGAATTAGCTTGGCGCGAAATGGCACAGCAGATAGCGCATGAAATTAAAAATCCGCTTACGCCGATGAAGTTGAGTATTCAATATTTGGAGTTGGCAAGGCAAGATGATGCAGATGATTTTGATATGAAATTGAAGCGCGTATCATCAACTTTAATTGATCAAATAGATAAGTTATCATCCATTGCTTCAGAGTTCTCTAATTTTGCTAAAATGCCTGCTGCACAACGCGAGCAAATAAATATAATTGAATCGTTGTTACAATGTGTTCATTTGTTTGATAAAGAAGAGAAAGTAGTATTTAGGGTGATAAATAGGGTAGGAGGAGAGTATTTGGTTTATGCTGACCCTAAACAGCTCATAAGTGTATTTAATAATCTTATTAAAAATGCAATGCAAGCCATCCCTGACAAACAAGATGGATTAATTGAAGTGCATATTGAAGATGTTGACGATAATATTGTTATTAGAGTAAAAGATAACGGAAGAGGTATTCCGGATGAGATTAAGGATAAGTTGTTTATGCCAAACTTCACTACCAAATCATCAGGTATGGGCTTAGGTTTAGCAATTGTAAAGAATATGGTAAATATTAATAAAGGCGAGATTTGGTTTGAGACAGAATTAAACGTAGGCTCTACTTTCTCGGTTAAGTTTCCTAAGAATGATCTTTTAAGTTAGGCAATTGGAATTTAATTAAGATATATCCTCAACTGAAATTATTTGGTTCAATATTGAATAAACAGTTAAACCCGAAACGGTTTTAATACCTAGTTTGCGTGTAATGTTTTTTCTATGAGAAATAACCGTGTGTGTGCTAATGTATAGATTGGTTGCTATTTCTTTGTTGGTTTTTCCTAATGCAATTTCGCGTAATACATCCTTTTCTCTATCGCTTAATTCTTCAGAAGCAGTTTCCTGTTCGTTATGAATATCAATGCTCTTAATAATTTCACCTAACTTATTAAGAAGCGTGGATTTTGAATCGAAAATTGAAATTTGAGTATTGCTACTATCTAAATTTAATGGCGAATTAAAAACAGAAACTACTTCAATCTCATCATTAGAATCTTTTAATAATTGCTCCATATTTAAAATAGAGCTTATCGAGGTGTTAATTATAAAAATGTTCGGAGCAGTGTCTCCAATTGTTTCTATAATATGATCCGTTGATGCGGTTTCCTTAATATCAATTCCACCCTTTAATTCGTTTAAAACGCTAATCAGTCCTTTTCTAACAAGGTACGAAGGCTCACATATAAGTACTTTGATCATAATTACAAGAGATTAAAAGTTTTTAATTTCCTGTTCCATTTGTCTCACTTTGGGTATGAGGATTTTCTCTTCAATTTTTGAGTGAATTTGAAGATCGGTTTCTAGTCTGAATATCTCATACAGAAGAGAATTGTACTTGCAATTATCAGTAGGAGGTGCTAAATACTTGATGAGAATATTCTTTAAATCGAATAACTTTTCTTCGATATCACTATGCTCATCCAAATAAATATCAATGCCATATTCTTCAAAGTTTTGGATAAAATCATCCGTCTTTTTTCCTTGATTGATGCATTCTGATAAAGCACTAATATAGGGGAATACAGTTTTTTCTTCGAGACCAATATGTACGCTTAACTCACGCATATAGTCGGTGAAGAAGTTTTTAATAAGCTCGTAGTTGGCACTGGAATCTTTTATTTCATCCACTAAGGATACAATCTTTTCATTAATCTCAGGTATCTTGTGATCAAGATAACATTGATGTGTTCTGCGCAAGAAACCGATAAACCATTCTGCCTTAAAAACTAAAAATTTCTCCTTCGGAAAATAGTCTGCATCATGAAATACATTGGCTAGTTGTAGAAAAAAATCAGTGTTCACATTATTTTCAATGCAAACCTCATCAATCGATTTTTCTCTAAACCCCAAAGGAATACCAATTCGTTGAATAACAGCTAGCAGTTGAAAATCCATATGGATTAAATCTGCCATTTTCATTTCTGCAGTAATAAGCATAATTATAAATTTTGCCTAAAAGTAGCTCCTATTTTTATTTTGTCCAAATAAGAAGAAGGATTAAGAGTGTTTAAAGTTAAATTGTCAGCACAGGAGTTTATGTAATTCTACAAAAACGTCTATTCTTTTAGCGTGATTTTGTAAACAATTGCAGCATCTCCTTCGGCAGGTTTCTTGCTCGGAGAAGTAACTTTTATACCTTTATTTGTTGTAGACCATTTGATACGTTCTTTGCTGCCTAACACTTTTATCGATTTCACTTTCATGTTTTTTGCTTTACCAGCGAAGGTTTCAAGTATAAGTTCTTGTTTAGATCCGGGCCATCCTAACTGAATTGCATAAACTGTTTTACCATTTTGGGTATAACGAACATCTTGTGCGTTCAACTTGTCTAAGCCAGCTTTAATTGAACCGTATGCATTCCAATTGTCGTTGGGGTTAGAAACTAACTTAGTAGGGCCTTGACCAAACTCAACAAACGGACGAGTATCATAGATTGCCTCTCCATATAACTGCAGCCAATTGCCAATGCCTTCCATACTAGCTACTTGCTCTTCTGGAATAATACCCTCTGCCATTGGCGCAGCAGCTAAAATCATTACTCCATTCTTACTCACCACTTCGGCCAGAATTCTAATTGCTTTTTGAGGATTTAGAGCTGTTCTTTTATCTTTATTGTATCCCCACGAACTACCTAATTGAAAATCAGTAATCCAAACAAATGGAGTGATATCTTCCATAGTAGCACGCTCAACATTAACGGCTGCAATATCAGTAGGGAAGAAGTCTCCCTTGGTATTTACCACCACTTCTTTATTGAGTTCTTGCGCTTTATTAAAGTAGTTTGCTAAGAATTGTTTGCGGTAGTCTTCTCTCACGTATCCTTGTGCAAAATCCATCCAAATATAATCCGGACAATATTCGTTAATTACCTCGTTAAGTTTGCCTAGCCATATATCACATTCCTTTTCATAGGGCATATTTCCATAAAGGATATCATAGTCGCCTCCTTCAGGAAACTCTAGTTGGTTATAAGCAACAAGGTGTTGCGTTGCAGGGCGCAATACCGAGTTTTCTTTTTTAGGGAAAAACATCATATGAAAACCATGATGAAAAGTGGTCATAAACTTTAAATCTCGTTTTTTCACTTCCAAAGCCATCTCTTTCACCACATCAATTTTAGGTCCCATCTCTTTTGAGTTCCATGGGTTTACTTCACTTTCCCAAAGCGAAAAGCCATCATGATGTTCAGCAATGGTTCCAATAAATTTAGCACCCATATACTCAAATTTGTCAACCCACTCTTTTGCATTAAACTGTTCGCCTTTCCATTCAGGAATAAAATCGTGGTATTGTTTATCTCTTCCGTAAGTATTGGTATGGTAATCGTAAATATCTTTGCCCCAATTCTTTTTTCTGTCGTGCTCATACATAAAACGGCCATACCATTCGTTCCCATTTGCAGGTACATTATATACTCCCCAATGGAAATATACACCTAGTTTAGCATCAGAAAACCATTCAGGTGTGACCTTGTGATTTTTAAGGTTATCCCATTCAGGTTTGTATTGCTCTTGAGCATTAATTGCTAATGTGATTATTAAAAATGAAAGTAGAATTATTGTCTTTTGCTTCTTTATCATGATAGTGGTAGCTAGTTTATTAGGTCCTAGTAATTTGTTTAGTTTTTAATGAATGCAATTTCATTAAAAAAAGATATATAATCGAGAATTTAAAACTCAAATAAAGGGGGGGAATGAAAATACCATGCTAAATAGGGTATTCTGTCTCTGTATATCTTAGTAAAAAATGATAATATTGACTATTCAAACAAATTAAATATCCACGATGAAAAAATTAAATCTGATAACCATTATCTTATGTTTTAGCTTAACGCTTAGTGCAGGTATAAAACACGAGAAATTTAAGAACAAACAAGCTATTAATATTGATAAATGGGAAGTGCTTGATATCACTTTTAAAGCAAAAGCATCAAAACAAAATCCTTTTACTGAGCAATTTGATGCAGTCTTTACCTCACCATCGGGCAATAAAATAAAAGTTCCAGGTTTTTTTAATGGTAAAAATGAATGGGTACTGCGATTCTCAGCCAAAGAAAAAGGGGCTTGGACTTATAAAACTACATCAGCAATAGCTGCTTTAAATAACAAAGTAGGAACCGTTGAGGTGAGTAGCAATGCTTATAATAATGTAAAAGGGGCAATAGAAATACCAAAGCACGATTCTCGTCATTTCTATTACGAAGATGGTACTCCTTATTCGTTAATGGCTTTCGAGTGTGATTGGCTGTATGCACTCGATTATAAAAATAGCGATGGTTTACCCCGTACCACGCAATTATTAAATACCATTAAAGAAAATGGTTTTAACCAAGTGGTAATGAATGTGTACACTTTCGATATTAACTTGGCGCACAACGGTGAGTGGACTAGAGACGAAAAGTTAAAGAATCATCCAGAGCATGATTTTGGTGGCGATTTAGAGATATTTCCATTTTTAGGTAATAATGAAGAACCAGATTACTCAATGCTAAATGTAGAGTTCTTTAAAAAACTAGACCGAACAATCAGCTTAATGCATGATAAAGAAATAGTATCGCACCTAATGATTTACGTATGGAATAAGTTAGTGAATTGGCCCGATATGTATTCTGAAGCAGATGATATGTATTATGACTACGTGGCAAAGCGCTACGGAGCTTTCCCTAATGTTATGTGGGATGTATCTAAGGAAGCTTTATTCTATGGCAGAGCCGATGATGATTATATTTTAGAGCGCTTACGCCGACTAAGAAATCAAAATCCTTTTGATAGAACAATAACAGTACACGATTATGGTTTTTGCAAGCGCCATAGCGATGAGGTAGACTATATATCGCGTCAAACTTGGAATTTAGCCTTGTATCAGGATATGATTTCTGATTATAGAAAGTTCAAAAACAAACCCATCTTTAATATTGAGCATGGCGGATATGAGAAATCACCATATTATGTTTTTCCAGGTAGTTATACTGATGCGGCATATTGTTTAAAAAGAAATTACCAGTGTATTTTCGCAGGCGCATATTCAACATACTATTGGCAAGCCGCTGCATGGAATGTAATAATATGGAACCCTTTTGAACAGCCTGAAGATTTCTATCAACCCAAGTTCGAATATTTTAAGCACCTAACTGATTTTTTCACAAAGTATCCTATTACTGATTACGAGCCATCTCCACACCGAAATCAATCGGGTTATGCCATGAAAAAGAATGGCGAAGAGCAGTACTTGTTTTATGTGCCAAAAGAAACTTATCAATTTAGAGCCCAATTCATGTTCGATTCGGAAAAGGAAATTAAACCAGTCGCTTTTAAATGGTTTAATACCTTAACTGGCGAATATAGTAAAGAAGTTAATGCAACTAAAAAACAAGATTTTGTATCTCCGTGGGAAGGAGTGGCTGATGCTATTTTGGTAATGATGAAGTAAAATGCTTTTCAAGTACACCCATAGGAATTAGAGTGAATAATTAAATGGGATAAAATATTGATAGGGTTTTATTATTTATTCTATTAAAAAGTTAAACTGTACATTGTGCTATTATTAAGCATAGTGTGCAGTTTTTTTATGCTTATATTCTACAATAAGAGAGTCTATAATTATTTCTTTTAATAAAAAGTGCATTTGGTTAAAATATCAGGTTGAGTTAATCGTCTTAAAAGTATAAGCGAATAAAATGAGTAGTAAAAATAACTATATAGAAAGTTCATATAATGGGCAAAAAAACAAGTTGCTCAACTTTATAAAAAAAGCGCTGCCATTAGATCAGGCAGAGGATGTGCTTCAAGATATTTTTATTCAGCTATTCAACGGTTTTGAGCAAATAGAAACGTTAGATAATATTTCTTCGTGGTTATACCGAACGGCAAACAACAGAATAATTGATTTAAAACGAAAAAAGAAACCAGAACTATTAAGCGATAAATCCGCGGATCGCAAAGCTGATGGTGAAGATGAAAAGTTATTTATCGAAGATATTCTGCCAGCATCTACAGGTAACCCTGATGATGAGCTTTTTAGAAAAGCCATTTGGGATGAAATTTTAGAGGCCCTAGATGAATTGCCTGAAGAGCAACGTGAGGTATTTATTTTGCACGAGTTTGAAGACTATTCGTTTAAACAGATAAGTGATCAAACAGGCGAGAAGGTAAATACATTAATATCGCGCAAGCGATATGCAATAGTGTATTTACGTGAGCGACTGAATGAGATGTACGAATTATTAAAAGATTAAAAAGATGAAAAAAGGGAAATTTATAGCAGGCAAAATCATATTGATGTTATTAGGAGTTGGCTTAGTCACTATAGCTGTACTATTATTATGGAATTGGCTTATGCCAGCAATATTCGGATTAACAATTATAACTTATTGGCAGGCCCTTGGTTTGTTGGCACTATCAAAAATATTATTCTCAGGTTTCGGTCGCGGTCATTCTTGTTCAAACAAAAAGAAGAAGAATTGGCGTGGTAGATTCGGAAATAGATGCAGCAGTATACCTAAGGAGAAGCGTGCTGAGTATATGCAAAAAATGAAGGATAAGGGTTTTGGATCGCATAAAGAGTAAGCTATGAATAAGTTTAAACAAAGATTAATCAGCAACAAGTTAGAACAGGAGCTAAGGATAAAAAATGGAAAAATCGTGATTAACGAAATTTCTTGTGATGGTTGCGGAAGTTGCGTAGAAGTTTGTCCTCACTCAGCTTTAGCTCTAAAAAACCTTAGTAAAAATGAGGTAAATAGCCTTCCGTTTAAAGGCCGATTAAAAGTAAGGATAAAAGGTAACAGCAAAGCATATGTTCAAAATTACGATCAATGTACTACATGTGGTTTTTGTATGAAACAATGCCATGAGTTTGCTATTCATAAAGTAGAACAAAAAACCAGTGAAACTCGAATGGTCATTTAATTGATTATCATGATATAGGTGCTTTCATAGTGCCTAGTGTATCATTAATACTTAGCAAGCTGATTCTATAGGAGTCAGCTTGTGTCATAAATTTAAATACATCTAATAAATATATAAATGAAGTTTATTCCATATTTAATTCCAATAGGTTTTTTAAGCTTATTGATAGTATCAGTAATATATCTAGCTCGAAAATGGTCTTGGATCATGGGAGCTGATAGCACAACATGGTTTTATGTGTTTTTTGCTGTTGTGCCAGTCCTTTTTATGGTAGGATTAATAAAAAACATTAATGCAGTAGATTATATGGGGCATGCTTTTTATAAAATAGCCTCGGTAGCAATGGGCTTGTACCTATTTATCACCATGGCTTTTTTAGCCGTCGACCTCGTGGCTTTGTTCATTAAGTTAAAACCCATGCAATTCGGGATACTGTCGTTTACTTTATTTTCAGTATTGGCTTTGGGTAGTTATTTTAATGAACAATATCTTCGCACAAGTAATTATAAAGTTCCGCTTAAAGGGCTCAGCCAAACTATAGATTCGGTACATCTAACAGATATACATATAGGTCACTTCCGCAATAATGGCTTTTTAAATAAGCTAGTGAAGCAAACCAATGCGCAAAATCCAGATGTGATTTTTATTACAGGCGATTATCTCGATAGCAAGTATGCTTTAAACTCATCTCATTTTGAACCTTTGCAAAACTTAAAAGCACCCGTTTATTTTGTAGATGGTAATCACGATCATGCCACGGATAACGATAGTATTTTAGCAATGATGCGCAGTGCAGGAGTAAATGTTTTGCAAAACGAAATTGCCCAATTCAAAGACTTACAAATTATAGGTCTTGAGCATATGGTTGCAGATAGAGAAACTTTTGATGTACATGCTTCGCCAGGTAAACCTACCATCCGCGAAACCTTAAATCGTTTACCCATTAAAAGCGATAAACCATCCGTAATATTGCATCATGCACCCAATGGTATTAAGCATGCCGAAGCTCATGGCGTTGATTTATATTTGGCCGGACATACACATGGTGGGCAGATATTTCCGTTTAACTATGTGTCAAACTTAATGTTTGAGTATAATAGTGGGATGAATATTTACAAATCACTTAAAGTTTTCGTGTCAGAAGGAGTCGGAACTTTTGGGCCTCCATTCAGATTGGGTACAAAAAGTGAGCTGGTAAATTTGCAGTTGATACCAACAGAGTAAACTAACTCTCTGTAATGTAAACTTTTTATAATGTATAATATTGGCATCTCAGCAATAGAGTAGGGGTGCCATCTTTTCAAATTGGGCGTTCCCCTCCCACTAATACTCTATTATCAGCACAAATCCCTTTTCTCGGGTCATGCTTTCCGCTATATCTTTGCTTCGCCATAATGGGCTCACAAAGGATGCCGCTCCAATCATTAACGTATCTCTTCGTATACATTCTGTAAAAACCACAAAGTACACAGGAAGGAGTCAGCTTTGGTAAAAACACAAATGAAAGCCATATCAAACACAGATCAAACTCACGTTAACGTGAGTTTGATCTGTGTTTGATATGTGGGTTAAAAAAAGAGAAAAAACATTACGTACCTAAGTGTCTCATCAGCTATTATTTGAACAATGATGTTATTAAAACTTCAAAAAAACTTTCCCGAAGCATTAGGAATTGTAAATTAAAGTCCTCACTTTTGCACCCGCTTTGAACGCAAGGCACGATTACAACGGACATTTT